>JBDKGV010000120.1:0-10324 GCA_039798005.1 Fibrobacterota bacterium | reverse complement strand
CGCCGGGAATGGGCCGAGAAGACGGGGCCGGGCACGACGCCGATCCCCGCCTCCACGGCGCGCTCGAAGAACTCCAGGCTGTCCAGCCCCGGAAGTTCCAGCCAGAGCACGAAGCCCCCGGAAGGTGAGGAGATGCGCAGGTCGTCGGGGCCTTCCTCGGCAAGGATCGCCCGCATGCGCTGGGTCTGGTTCCAGATGCCCTTGGGGAAGGCGCGGAAGTGGCGCTCGCAGGCGTTTGTTTCAAGGAACGCGGCCCATCCCCCCTGGAGCGCCAAGGACCCGCCCAAGGTGCGTGCCGACTTGAGCTCCTCGACCTCCCGCTGCCACCGTCCGGGCACGATCCAACCGGCGCGTAGACCCGGCGCCAGGCACTTGGAGAAGGAGGAGCAGTGGAGCACGCTCCCCGTACCGTCGAGATCGTGCAGGCTGGGCAAGGTCTGTCCCGAGAAGCCGCAGTGCGCGTAGATGGCGTCCTCGATCACGGCGCAGCCGTGGCGGGAGGCCAAGGCAAGCAATGCGAGGCGCGCGTCCAGGTCCATGCTGGCGCCGGTGGGATTCTGGAAGTCGGGGCTGACGACCACGGACTTGACGGGATGCCGCTCCAGGGCCTCCTCCAGCAGGTCGAGGCGGATGCCTCGTTGCGGGTCGACAGGGATCTCCACCACGCGGCGGCCCAGCTGCTCCAGGAGCGAGACCAGTCCGAAGAAGGTCGGGCTCTCGATGGCGATCACTTCGCCCGGTCGGCTGGTGACCTCGATGGCAAGCGACAGCGCCTCGCTGCATCCGTTGGTCAGGACCAAGGCGTCGGGACCTGCCTTGAGTCCGCGCGGAGCCAGGAAGCGGGAGAGGGCGGTGCGCGTGGAACGTGCGCCGGTCACCGGAGAATACCTCCCCAACAGCGTCTCTTCGCGGGAAAGGTGGCTTGCCACGGTGCGGCGCAGGGCGCCCAGAGGCAGCAGGTCCGGCGAGGGGACTGCTCCATGGAAAGGGGCAATCGCTGCCGTTTGGTGCATCTCCAGTATCCGGCGCATGATGCCGTGGGTACGTCCGCGCACGACCTCGAGCGAGCTGGATCCCCGCCGTGTCGGGGCGGCAGGGACGGGCGGACTTTTCACAAAATGCCCGGAGCGTGGCACTCCGACGATGAGGTCCTCTCGCTCCAGCAGCTCCAGGGCCTGCAGAACGGTGGTCAGGGAACAGGCGTGGAAGCGGCCCAGCTCGCGCACCGAGGGGAGCTTCGCGCCGGTGGCCAGACGCCCCTCCCGGATCTGTGAGGAGAGATGCTCCGCGACGGCGCGGGTGCGCGATCCGGCCGGTTTGCTCAGGGAATCTGTACTGGTCATTTCCAAGGAAATCTGTATCTGTTCTTGATCTTCGCAAAGGGGGATATTTGGTTGCAGGGAGAGGGGGTGTTCCTCGGTCCCTTTCCTGGAGGCGAGCCATGAACGCATCTTTTCCCGACAACGAACCGCTGTCGCCTTGGTATGAGGCGAGGGCTTCAGCAAGGAGAATCCCGTGACGCAGGTCTATTCGTTCGATTCCAGCTACGCGGAGGAATACATCCGCAAGAGCCGCGGGATGATTCCCGGCTACGGGACGCTCTTCGAGCTGGCCCGTACTTGGCTTTCCCGGCGCCTGGGCGAGGGGCCGGCAAGGGTGCTGCTGGTGGGCGGCGGAGGCGGAATGGAGATCGAGAGCTTCGCGCCCGCCTCTCCGGATTGGAGCTTCCATGTGGTCGATCCGGCGGTGCGCATGGCTCAAGCTGCCGGGGAGCGAGCGCAGGCCCTGGAGGTCGCGGATCGGGTCGAAGTGACGGTCGGGACGGTGGACACCTTGCCTGCAGAGGCGAGGTACGGTGCGGCGACCTGCATCCTGGTCGGACATTTCCTGTCAAAGGACGCGCAAGGGGCCCTGCTGCGCGACATCGCGGCGCGGTTGGTTCCCGGTGCGCCCCTGGTGCTGGTGCAGCTCTTTCGTCCGGAGGGCGACGAGGTGCTGGACGAGCTGTTGGAATGCTGGCGGCAGCGCCTGCTGGACCTGGGCGAGGATCCGGCGGAGGTACAGACGCGCTTTGCTGCACGCGAACGCGAGATCACCTTGCTCACGGAGGTGGAACTCGCGCATCTCCTGGCCGAGTCGGGCTTCTCCGCACCGCTGCGCTTCCATCAGGCGCTGCTGTTCGGAGGCTGGTTCATGACCCGCTGATCACCCGGGCCCTCATGCCTCGGGTCTCCTGCCTCGAGGCGTGCATCAACGATGTGGAGGTGCGCCAATGCTGTGGCAGCGACCTTCGCGAGGGGCTGTCCGGGCCGTCGGATCAGCCGTTATTGTTGTTGTTGTTATTGTTGTTATTGTTGTTGTTATTGTTGTTGTTCGAGTTGCTTCCGCCGCTGCTTGAGGTCCCGTTGCGGCGTGCTTCCTCCTCCTCGCCGGGGAGCATCTGCGCTGCGGCCACGGTGGCAAGTCCGGCCACGCCCAGGAAGACCCACGGGGCGCCCGACCGGAAGGCTTGGCCGTCCATCAGCGAGAGCTTGCGGTCGTTGCACCACAGCGTCATGCTCGGGTGGGTGGTCTCGGCCTCGAAGGAGGTGGAAAGGACAACTGCCTTGTTGCGATAGGCGATCACCCGGCCTTGGTCGTACACCAAGGCGTCATAGAGCGCAGGACTGGCGCGCATGCCTTGGATGAGCTTCTTCTCCAGCTCCCGGCGCTGGGGCGTGTCGGGAATCCGGGCCTGATCGAGGAAGGTCTCGACGGTGAACGCGGTCTGCAGGAACTTGGTCGTGCTCATGTTGCGGTTTCCGTGGCGGTGGAAGATGTTTCCGGATCGAGGTTCGACGGATCGAGCCAGAAGAACTCGAGGTTGGGAAAGGGCAGGTTGATGGCCTGGATGTGGTAGAAGGCATTGGCCTTCTGCTTGGCGTAATGGTGCTCGCGCAAGGCGGTGGTGGTGACGAACAGGTTGTTGCGCACCCCGTGCCGGAAGAGCTTGCGATGGATCTCAAGGATGGGCATGAGATCGAACATGGCCCACTCCTCTCCCAACGCGCTTGGCTGCAACCCGGTCTCCCACGCCTGGTAGGTGAAGAGATGCTCCTGCTTGGTGCGGGCCTCGTCTCCGTAGACGACGGGCGTGTCGCGCAGCAGTTGCAGGTGGAGGGGATTGCGCAGCGCTTCGGCGCCGTGGGCCGTGAGGATCTCGCGGGGCAGGTGCAGCCGGAAAGCCGTGCCCGGGACCACCGTGTGCCACTGGACGGAGGTCTTCAGGATCTGGGATTCCAGTTCGATGAATTCTCCGTCCAGTTCGACCTGGAAGAGGCTGGGACGGTAGAGGGTCCCCAGCACCGGGTCGCGCGCGACGATCTCCTGCAGGCCGTTGCCTTGTCCGGTGAGGTCGGAGGGAAGCAGGAGCGTCCGGGGTGGCGTCGGCGGGGGAGGCAGTTCCCAGGCAAGGCCCGGATGGACGGCGCGGGCGTAGTGGCGAACCGCATCGATCTGGGCCTGCGCATCTCCCAAGGCCGGCCAGGTCATCGGGCGGTCGCGGTACAGGGCCTTCTGGAGCTTGCAGGTGTAGGACTTCCCGGTTCCCGTCTGCTGCTTCACCACCGGGCATCCGGTCCGGCACAGGTGCAGGTATTCGCAGGCGCGGCAGTCCTCGTGGAGTCCCGCGCCCTGATGGGCTTGGCGGATCTTCCCGGCGGCGCGGTCCATGATATCCTTGACAGGATCCGTCAAAATATTCCCGTACGAGAAGCCCTCGATCCCCTGGCCGCGCACGCAGGAATGGAGGGATCCGTCCCCTTGCAGCAGGAAGAACTTCTCGCCGCAGTTGATGGAGTTGGTGCAGTAGGAGGGCGTGAACTCGTCAAACCAATGGGTGCGCAGGCCTTCCTCGAGGGCTGTGCCGGTGAACTCACGCTTGAGCGTCTCGTACAGCTCCACCTGCTGGTCTTCCGTGGCAGGGGTCAGCACACGCTCGCCATGGGCCTCCCCGTTGAGCTTCGAGGGGAAGGCGAACATCAGGTTGAACCGGTTCATGTCCAGCCCGATCTCCTCGTGCAGGAAGCGGATGTCCTTCACGAAGGCGGGGAGGTCGGCCAGGTGCTCGGCGCTGATGGTGGTCGAGATCTTGGCCACGTGCGGATAGCGGGCAAGCAGGCGCAGGTTCTCCAGGGTGCGTTCGAGCCAAGGCTGTCCGCTGCGGGTGACCCGGTGCTTGGCGTGCAGGGAAAGCGGCAGGTCGATGCTTGCCGAGATCGAGACGCGGTGGCGCAGGAACAACTCGTGGAGTTCCCCGAACCGGAACAGGTTGGTCTTGATGTGGGGATCGGTCTTGCGCTGGCCCAGGCTTGCGATGGCGTCGTGGTGGCGCCGGTAATGATTGCGAATGAGGGTGAACAGTTCGTCGAGCACGGCCTCGGGGAGGAGGGTGACCTCGCCCCCGTGCAGTGAGACGTTGAAGGGCAGGATCCCCGACTCCTCGAACCGGTCCAGGGCCGAGCGCAGCGTGGCCGCCGCGCGCAGGGCATCGCGGTGCAGGCTGTCGGGAGTGGTCTGCGCCCCGAGGTAGCAGTAATGGCACCCGAGGTTGCAGCCCAGGGTCGGGACGTAGAGGAGATGGATGGGGCGAGGGGATTTGCTCACGAGGAAGGGTTGTGCTTTCGCTCGATGCGCGCCTGGTAGCTGAGAGGACTCAGCAGGGTGCCTTGG
The DNA here is from genome assembly GCA_039798005.1 of Fibrobacterota bacterium. Classification (GTDB taxonomy): domain Bacteria; phylum Fibrobacterota; class Fibrobacteria; order UBA5070; family UBA5070; genus JBDKGV01. The sequence goes on along the minus strand of JBDKGV010000120.1, from coordinate 5,614 downwards.
ATCTGGCTTGGCTGCAGATGGGTCAGGCGCTTGAGGATCTTCTCGGAGACCTTCTTCATCTTGGCCTCTTGGGATGCCTTGATCTTGTGCGCCTTGCGAGCGTTGCTGCTGAACTTGCTCTGCTCGATGCTCAGGGCCAAGCCCTCCTTGGTGTACAGGTCCAAGGCCAGTCCCGAGTTCGGGTCATTGGCGCATCGCCGGATCACGGCCCGTTGCACATCCTGATAGTAGGCGATGTGATCGTCTTGGGCGATGAACCTTCGGGCGATGAATACGCTGGAGTGCTGGGAGATCAGGCTGGAGTTCACGCCCGAAGGCTGTAATTGAACACCGGGAAGCTTCCCGCGCACGGCAAGCCATATGCAAATTCCCAAGCAAGCCAAGAGCAATACAGGGCCGATCGAGATATCGGCTACGCCGAAGATCATGATCTTGACGATCATCAAGGCACCCCAGAGCAGACAGCTCCACACCAAGGTGACGAAGGCACTCCACACGAAACGGACAATTTTCATCGGATCCATGAGCGGTCTTCCTGGTCTGGTCGAGGACTTGAGGTCTGCGGGAATAATAGCCTTGTCAGGCCTTGAACTGCAGGCGGAAGACCGTGCCGGAACCCGGCTCGCTTGTGAAGGAGACTTGGCCTCCGAGGAGATCCTCGCCGAAGAATCGCATGGACCAGGTGCCGAGTCCCCGGCCCGTTCCGGGCTTGGTGCTGAAGTTGCGCTGGAACACGCGCAGCTGGATCTCCTGCGGGATCACGGCTTGGCTTCCGATCTCAAAGCGGACCTGTTCTCCATCCTCGAGGTATGCGATCGTGACCGTGCCACCGGGCTGGCTTGCCTCGAACGCATTGGTCACCATGTTGCGCAGAACCCTCATGACCAGGCCGCCATCGGTGTGGAGGAGCCGGGACGGCAGATCCCCGTGCACTTCGATCTGGATTCCATGCTTGATGGATGCGCTCTCGAACAGGCTGCGCAGCTCCAGCAGCAGATCCTCGGCGCGAATGCTCTCGTGGCGTGGCGAAATGCGGGTCGACTCCTCGCGGACCAGTCGGCCTTGCAGTTCGACCTCCTGGGCCAGCCTCAAGGAGGCCTTCAGCAGGGGTTCGAGCCTGTGGCGCGTGCTCGAGTCCGCATTGCTGGCCAGGAGGTCGGCATAGCCCACCACGCCGGTGATCAGGCCGCGGACGTCGTGGAAGAAGGTGCGCTCCAGGACGCCGAGCCGTTGCTCCTGACTGATGTCCCTCAGGAAGATGACCGTCAGGATCTTTCCGTCGCGCAGGAGCGGTGTGCATCGAACCCTGAGAAAGAGGTCGTTGCCGCCTTCGCGCTGCAGGGCGCAATCGCGCTCGCACGGCTGGCCTTGAACCTGGGAGGCGACGATGGCCAAGGCGGCTCCGCAACTGGCGCACCAGCGGGTCGTTCCGCAGCCGTCGGGCGATTCCTCGACATGGGCACAACCCAAGGCCTCACCCGGTCGGAGTCCCAGGCATTCCTCGGCGTTCAGACCCAGCCGCTCCAGGAGCTTCGGGTTGGTCGTCAGGATCTGACGGTTCTCGTCAAGGACGGCAAGCATCCCGTCCATGCATTCGAGCAGACCGCTTACGACGGCGTCCGTCGCGACGGCTTGGACGGCAGGCACCAATGCTTCGGGCGAAGTCCTGGACAAGGAGGTGGATCGGGAATCCATGCCTTGAAGGTAGGTTCCTTCGGGCGAGTTCGACAAGACAACGGCGATGTGATTTGAACGCAATCGTGCCCAATGTCCAGCGGTCCCGAGGTTTGGTTGGCGCTGCCTTTATGATTCCGGGAGCTGTCTGCCCATCACGGCAGTGGTCGGGCTTGCTTGATGTAGAGTGTTCGATCCGTCCCGTCGAGCTTGAATTCCACATCCATGCCGTACAGCACGGCGTGAATCGTCCTGGTCGATCCCAGCAGATGGAAGAAATGAGTCTGGATCTGACCCAAGGCCTTGGCCAGGGCGATGATTTCATTGGCCTGGAGGATCGGCTGGTCGGGGGTCAGGGAACTGTGGGACAACAATTCGGTGCTGGGTTCGAGAAATGTCGCGGAATCGAACGGGTAGTAGAGGATCTGCTCGGATGTGACGCCGACGGGAGGGGAAACCACGGAGGTCTCTCCTTGTTGGACATTGATCACATACCCGAAGACTTTGGGGTTGTACAGATTCCTGGTCAACGCCACTCCGTTTGCTCCTTCGTCGGGGAAGCTGCGATGAACCAGGACGCCCATGCGGACGCGACGCTGTTCGATGCCGTAGTGCTCGCGTTCCTCGAAGGCCCGGAAGTTCCACAGGCTCGCCCAGACCTTCCGGATCGCATCGGCGATTGGCTTTTTCGGATCGGCCAGATCCCCGGTGAAGGACGAATAGAGCCCGGCTCCGTTGAATCCTTCAAGGTCCTCGGCGTTGGTGCTGGAGCGGAAGCGCATGCGGACGTGCGCTCCATTGCGACGGATCGCGCCCGTCACGGAATCGAGCAAGGCGGGATCCACCGGGGCTGCCATGATCCGTTCTTGCAACTGCAGCAGGGCCTTTCGACGCAATGCGGTATTGGCAAGGAAGAGGGTGTCCGAAAGCAGGCTGTCCACGATCCTGTCGATTCCGTGGCGACGCAGATGGTCCTGGTAGGCGGCGAAGGGAATGGCAAAGCCACCCTCGGGAACTTTCCAAAGTCCGTTCGAGGCTTGAGCCAGCCGGGCAAGTTCGCCGAAATTGGATGCCTTGGCTCCCACGCGGGCAAAGGCCTGGTGATCCAGGGTGGCAAGGGGGACCAATCCCGGGGTGGTGTCGAGCAGGAGCGACGGGGCGATGGAAGGCTTGCGCGAAGCGTGATAGGCTTGGACATCGCGGGCACTTGCCGCCTCGATGCGATAGCCCTCCAAGGAGACCGAGAGATGCACCAGCTTGCCTTCCAAGGAACGCAGTTGCGGATCGTTCCAAGCGCCGCGAAGGGCCATGTTGGGAGTGCCGCGGTTCGTGCTCAGGACATTGACATGGCTGAGAGGCGTCTGGAAATCGGAAGTGATGATTCCGCCCACCACTGGAAGGTCGTTGGGGATCCCGTCGGTCACCACGATGTCGCCGTGCCCCAAGCTTCCGGTCGAAAGGGTGTCGCTTCCGACGCGCACCAAGGTGCCCCAAGCCTCGCCCGCGTTCATGCACTGGTAGACTTGGCCTTGATGGATGGCATCGCTTGTCACGGTGGGGATGCCCGCCTCTTGGGCACGCAAGAGGGTTGCCTGGCCGTGGGGAAGGAAGCGCAGTGACGGTCCGAACCAAGTGCTGTCCTTGAGGATTTGGAAGACCTGCTTCAGATGGGGTGCTGAAAGATTGTCCCCGGGAAAGATCTGCATGGTCCACAGGTCGGGGGTCTGATAATGCACCAGCGTCCCGGTCACGTAACGACGCCCCGGCGTATCGCGGTACTGGGCCGTCCAAGCCGTCGGGTCGTCGGGTTCACCCAGGACGCGCATGGCGAATTCGCGGTGAACCTCGTACCGACGGCTGTCGATGAACCAGATGAAACCCGAATCCAGACGGAACAGGAACTTGACGGCGCTGGCGACCCCATACCCTGCATCGTTGGGTTTGCCCTCAAGAGCCTCCCAGTCGGAAGCGCAACCCAGCCGCTTCAAGAAGCTTGCGGTGTCGGTGCCGTCGGATGTGCATGCCGTCGGCGCGGGTCGTGGAGGCAGGCTTGTGACGGAAGTGTCGCATGCCACGAGAAGCCAAAGGAGAAATGCAAGGATCGATCGTTTCACGGTTCACCCAAGATGGGTTTCATTCCTTGGATGCGCCGGGGATTTGTCAACCAATTCCCTGAACTATTTGCATGATCATGCAAGAATGCATATATTGTCCTGATGTCCTGTTCAACACCGTGCTGTGAGACGGCGATCACCCATGACAAGGAGTGGTTCATCGAGCGTGCCCGCATCTTGGCGGCGCTTTCGAATCCTGCGCGGCTGCGGATGGTCGTCTCGTTGTCGCATGGCGAGAAGTGCGTCTGTGACATGGCCGCCGAGGTGGGCTTGGACATGTCCACGACCTCCAGGCATCTCGTGCAGTTGCGCCAAGCTGGCCTGTTGGTCGATGAGCGACGCGGAAACATGGTGTTCTACCGACTCAAGGCCACATGCCTACCCTCGTTTCTCGAATGTCTCGATGGCCTGTCGGCCCGTGCCTGATTTTTTCATGGCCCCTTGTTGCAACATCACGCAATTAGCCAAGGATTTCCCGTGAATGAAGAATGCTGTCGAATGGATCGGGGCTTGAGGTGAAGACGCGCACGGCCAATGGGTTGTTGGTGGTCCTGTTGGCTGCTTGGGCGTTGCTCTACGCTTCGCTTGCCCCGCTGTCGGCGTGGGTCGTGCGGATGCTGGGCATGGACCGGAGCTCTCACCTGGGCGCGTCCTTCGAGTTCCTGGTCTTCGAGGTGCCGAAGGTCCTGTTGCTGTTGGTTCTGATCGTGTACGCCGTGGGCGTGCTGCGCACCTTCTTCACCCCCGAAAAGACACGACAGATTTTGTCAAAATTTCCGGAAGGCGTCGGGAACGTCCTTGCGGCCTTCCTTGGCATCGCGACCCCGTTCTGCTCGTGCTCCGCCGTTCCTCTCTTCGTGGGCTTCCTGACTGCGGGAGTTCCGCTGGGCACGACCTTCTCCTTCCTGATCTCGGCCCCCATGGTCAATGAGGTGGCCTTGGCGCTCTTGGCGGGAATGTTCGGCTGGAAAGTGGCGGCCCTCTATCTCGTGACGGGGCTCACGGTCGCGATCGTCGGGGGATGGGTCATCGGGAAGCTGCGCATGGAAGGCCATGTGGAGGATTGGGTCCTGCAGATCCGCTCGGGCGAAAGCACCGTGTCGGACTCGCCTTCCTGGGTGGAACGGCTCACGGCAGGGCTCGATGCCGTCAAGGACATCGTGGGCAAGGTCTGGCCGTGGGTCGTGGCGGGCGTCGGGGTCGGTGCCTTCATCCATGGCTACGTCCCGACCGGCCTGCTTTCCTCCTTCATGGGGAAGGATGCGTGGTGGAGTGTTCCGCTTGCGGTGCTGATGGGCATTCCCATGTACGCGAACGCCGCCGGGATCATTCCGGTGGTGTCGGCGCTCCTGGAAAAAGGGGCGGCCCTCGGGACGGCCCTGGCCTTCATGATGGCGGTCACGGCCCTGTCCGCACCGGAGGCGGTGCTGTTGCGCAAGGTGCTCAAGCCCCGGCTTCTGGCCACCTTCTTCGGAATCGTTGCGCTGGGAATCCTTGCCGTGGGTTGGCTTTTCAACCTGCTGCTGGGGTAATGACAGAAAATGACAAATAGAATCGAAAGGGAATCCAATGCTTCTTGAAGTTCTCGGAACCGGCTGCACCAAGTGCAAGCTTCTCCATGAAGCGGTCCTCAAGGCCGTGTCGGAATCCGGCGTCCAGGCCGAAGTCCGCAAGGTCGAAGACATCGCCAAGATCATGGCCTATGGCGTGATGTCCACGCCCGCCCTGGTCAAGGACGGGAAGGTCCTTGTGGCCGGAAAGATCCCTTCCTCCCAGGAGATCGCGAAATGGCTCGTGGCTTGATCCTTCCTGTCCTTGCCTTTGCG
>JBDKGV010000119.1:0-10389 GCA_039798005.1 Fibrobacterota bacterium | reverse complement strand
GGTGGGCATCACCGCCCGCGATCCGCAAACGGGCCTGTCCCACTGGCGTTCCGACACCGCGCGGGCCTTCCTTGACACCGAGCTTTCCATCGACACCTTGGCCCCTTCGGGAACCCTCCGGATCGCCCTGCCCCCGGCGACCTTCGGCACCCTTCATCTTCTTGGCACTGGCCTTGTGATTTCCGTCGAAGGCCGAACGGAGCTGGAACTGTCCAACGTTCCGGCCGGTTGGCACGGATCGCTTGTCCTGGAGCGTACGAACTCGACGCCTCTGGTGATCGATTCCGGTCTGTCCGTTCCTTCGGGTTCGATCGATTCCGCCGGATATTCCGCAAGCTCATGGACGCTGCGCCTGCCCTTGCCGGGAGGCCTCGTCTCCGCCATCCGGGGCTTTCCGCTCCTGGTGCGCCTGGACAGTTCATGGCCCGGCTTCGCAAGCACTCTCGCGGACGGCTCGGACTTGCGCCTGAAAAGCGCCGAGGGAACCGCTCTTCCGTTGACCATCGCCTCCTGGGACAAGGACGGCAGGAAAGGAGCCCTCTGGACCTACTTGGACAGCATCCCCGCGCCCGGCGATTCCATCGACCTGATCCTTGACGGCGGCTTGCCGATCCGTTCGGACGCCCCGGTACCGGCCTTCAACGCAAGCGCAGGCTGGAGCGCCGTCTGGCCCTTGGGAGACACCGGAACAACGGTCCACGATCGTCTGGGCAGGTTCCCGGGGACCCCCACATCCCTGGGCACGACCCAAGGCATCGCAGGCAAGGCTTCGCGCTTTGACGGAGTCTCCTCCAAGGTGGTGATCCAAGGCACCGCCAGCGGCATCCTGCCCTTGCCCGATGGAGGCCCCTACACCATGTCCTGCTGGGCCAGGCTCAGGAGCTACACCTACTCCCGGTTCCTGATGGGATACGGCGACCGCGGCACCGCCTTGAAGTATGTGGGGAACACCAGCAGCACCAACCGGAACACATGGCAATTGCGCGACTTCCGGGACGCACCGGCCGGGGTGAACCTTCTCCAGGGCCATGCCGACACGGCGGTGTGGACGCACATCGCCGCCACGGTCGATGGCGATTCGATACGCCTCTTCCTCAACGGCATCCGGCAAGCCGGCGCCGTGAGTTTCGATCGCAGCGACCTCCCCCGATCGGTGGTGGACTTCGCCCTCGGCACCTCACTGGACTCCACCGGGGTGGGAAGCTACTACTTCCCCGGAGAGCTCTCGGAGGCGTGGATCCACAGCGTGGTCCGCACCCCGGACTGGATCCGCTTCGCCGCGGCGAACCAGTCCCCATCCACCGCTGCCGCCCGACTTCGTCCCTGACCCGGACCAGGACCGGATAGGCGCCGGCGCGCCCGGTCAGCGGCTCATGTAGAGGACTTCCGAGGAGCTTCCGAAAATCCTTGGAACCAACTCGTCACATGCGCCGTCCTCGGGTGCATCATTCAAGTCCGCCCCGGTGAGACGATCCTCCTTCAAGCCTCGCCCCGAGGGCCTGCGCCCCGACAGGACGACCGGATCGGCACGGGACGCTTCCCTGACTTTTCTCTTGGTGGTTCGCATCGACGTCCAGCGAACTTAGGCCGCCTCCACCGTCCGTACCGTCCGATCCCGTCTCACGGCGTTGTCGATTGCGCGATCATTCCGCGCCTTCCCGGCGTTCTTGACAACGCCGTGCGCGCGGGTCCCTAGAACCTCACTTCCCAGCCCAGGAAGACGATGGGGATCGGGACGTTCAGGTCGACCATCTCCACGCGTTCGGTCTCCGAGTCGCGAAGCAGGGAATTGGGCGCATTGAGGGCGTTCCAGACCTCGAACCAAGTGCGCGACGGGAATCCGAAGAAGCGCGACTCCTTCGAGATGCGGATGTCCAGGCGCTGGTATCCGGCGAATCGCCTGCCGTTGCGCGGTCCCACCGACAGCACGGTGTCGCTGCAGGTCCAGCCCGATTTCGGATCGGAATGACAATTCCTGTCATCGTTCCACCATGTCCAGGGCAGGCCCGCCCATGCGCCGTAGTGGACGTCCAAGGTGTAGCGACTGGGCATCCGGAAGGAGTTCACCCAATGGAAGGTCCAAGGGCGGTCCTGGGCGAACGGGTAGAGGGGATCGCCATCCCGGTCGCGGCGGCGCGACATCGACAAGCCCGACGAGATCCATCCCCGCCACCAGGCCACCGGATCATAGGAAACGGACGCCTCGGTCCCGAGGGCGAAGCCGCTTCCCGTGTTGGCGTAGCGGTAGGCGCGGTTCCCGAACAGCACGTCCATCTGCGCCTTCTCGGCCGGGGTCATGGCGGCGTAGAGCGCCTCGAGCCCCGCGGTGTTGCGACCGGAGCGCAAGCTGTCGATCCGGCGCAAAAGCGAACTGTCCACCTGCGAGTTCCAGATGTCGCGGTACCGCACGTCGTTCCAGTCCACCGGCAGGACCACTACGCTCGGCGCGGCCAGGTCCCAGTAGCTCTTGGCGAATCCCTGCAGCTCGAAGCGCCAGGCACGGTCGAAGTCATGGGACCATTCGACGCCTCCGTGGAACGCCTTCTCGCTGGCGAGGTCGGGGTTGCGGATCCGCAGCTCGAAGTCGTCATTCGACTGGGAATAGAGCCCCGTCGAGACCGTGAGCTCGTCCCTGTCCCCCAGCTTCCACTGGGCGCTTCCGCGCGGACTGGGGAACAGGCTCCCGTCGCCGCCGTCGCGTTCCAGGCGCATGCCCCCGCGCAGCCGAAGATCCCGGTTCACGTCCCAGATGTCCCCGGCCCAGAGCGCAGCATCCAGCCGCTCCTGAGTCCCGTCATAGTCGTAGCGCAGGCCATCGAGCATGTCCTCAGCCGCGTAGTCGCTGGAGGATTGGAGCGATCCGTTCGAGGTCAGCACGTACCCGCGCGGATCGTAGAGCCCCATCATGTCGGAGAGGTTGCGGCTGCCCTTGACCAGGAACTCCGCCAAGGGCCGGGCCAGTTTGGTATGGAAGGACTGCTCGTCGCGCCGCAATCCGATTCCCAGCGAGACCTGATGATCGCTCCACGCGCGGGATTGCAGCTCAAGCTGCGCATCGAGCGCCTGATGCTCCAGACGGTATTCGTCCTGGCTGGGCCTCTTGACGTATTCGTATCCCCAATCCGTCCGTTCCTCCGAGCGCGTGTCAGGGAAGGCGACCTGCCACGTCTGCCGCTGCCAGGCCAGGCCGGGCACGAGGGTGAGGTCCGATGAGATCTCCCACGGAAGGCGCAAGGAGTGCACATGGTTGTTGACGTCGACGATGGCCGAGGTGTCGTAGAGCTTCACCTCGTCCGCCTCGAGGTCGCGATAGTCCGCCTCCCATTGCGAGACCAGATGACCGTCCGTGGTCTTCCAGTACGAGCTCTTCTGCTGGACCAGGAACACGTCGCGCCCCCAGTAGCCAGTGTAGTGGAGGGACAGGGCCGGATTCAAGCGCGCATCCACGCCCCACTGCAGATCGCGGAAGGTCGGAAGCGTCACGCTCTCCTGCACCTCGTCCACCTCCTTGGAATCCGCACCCAGGACCGTCGAGATGTCCAGCATGCGCTTGAACATGAAATCGTACCAGAAGGTCTGGCCCGCCACGTAGGCGCCCGCCTGCCCCTTCACCACCGGAAATCCCAGGTAGAGACTGCCCTTGAGAAGCGACAGCTCCGCCACCCCGCGCAGCGAATCCACCGGAGCCGGACGACTCTGCACATAGAGCGCCCCCGACAGCGAACCCGCGCCCTCCACCGGGAAGGTGCCCGTATGCAGTTCCATCTGACCGGTGGCCTCCGGGTGGAACACCGAGGCCGAGGCGGTGAAGTGCCACGGCTGCAGGAGCGCCACGCCATCAAGGAACACCCGCGTCTCCTCCGGCTTGCCGCCGCGCACCACCGGACGCACCGAGAAGTCGCTCTCCACTGCCACGCCCGGCAAGGTGTTCACCGCGCGCATCGGATCTCCCATGGTCGCCACCACCTTGCGCGCGTCCTCGCCCGAGATCACCTGCTTGCTGGCCTCCTTTTGACGATGCAGGATGCGCGTTCCCTTCACCACCGTGGTCTTGCCCACGAAGACGCCGTCCCCGCGCCGTTGCGGGACGGAAAGGGCCGTATCGCCTGTGGCCGAGGCGGTGTCGGGAAGGGAGGAATCCGGCGCCGCCGATGCCTTGACAGAATCCGTCATTTCGATCCTGGGCGCGGCGCTGTCCACCGGAGAGGCGTGCAGGCTTGTGATCAATGCCATGAGCGCGTTCACGGTGCGAACCTCCATCCCATCCCGAAGTGCAGTCCCACATGCCCGTACGGGACGGCGGACGATTCCTGCGAGCGTTTCAGCCCCATCCCCGCGCCCGGAAACGTCCAGGTCCCCTCCAGAGCCAACCAGTCGGGAAGGATCACGGCCACCGGCATCTCCGCCGAGGCCCCGGTGAAGACCTGACCGATCCATCGCTTGTGCGATTCGATTCTTTCGCCGACCTCGATGCCGAGATCCTCCGCGCGAGTGGCCTGCCAGAGCAGGCGCGAACCGGCCCACGGGCGCACCGATCCGAAGCGATGGGAGATGGCGTACTCCAGCCACCACGAGTTGTCGGCCCACATGCCGATTCCCCAGCCCGCGCTCACGCTGTGGGCGGTGTTCGTGTCCACGAAACCCGGCAGGCCGAACTTGCCCCAGAATTCCAGCGATGCCGGCTCCGTGGGCACGTCGATGTTCCAGCCCAGCTCGACGCCCGTGAAAGGCCCCCATTCCTTGCGCACGCCCAGCCGCCATGAGGCATGCAGCTGTGGAATGTCCTCGCTTTCGTATCGCGCCGGACTGCGAGAGACCTCCGGGCCTACGTAGCGCCCGGTCTGCGGGTCGTATTCGCGCGAGTAGTCGTACCTCTTGCAGATCCCGGCATCAGGACCGGTCTCAGCGGCCCAGCCCCCGTCAGGACAGGTGGCCGTCCAGATCGGCGTCTTGCCAAGGCCCATGGAAACATCGGTCACCCCGGGCGGGAGCACGGTCCCGTCGTTGAAGCGCTGCACCGTGTACAGGCAGCCGGAAAGAAGGAACAGGGCCAAGCAGGGAACCCACTTGGCGATGCGAACGAGATGCATGGATCACAAGGTAGCAGTCCCTTGACTGGACCCGACCCACCAACGCGCACAGCGGTGCAAGGATCGAATTTGGCCAGCGAGTTCCGTGCGGGGATGGAGGCATCGAGGACTGCCGAGCCGAAAAAGAACGACTCATGAAAGACGGATGAACGAATCCTCCAACAGGATTGAAACGTCCCTCTCCGATCTTTTGCATCCATGTTCACGAGCCGTCACGACTCCTCGCCAAGCGACCCGACCAACCTCGGATCTCCCGCCATCCGCGCCCGTGGACTGACCCTCGGGTACGGGACCCGGGAAGTCGTGAAGGCGATCGACCTTGAAGTCCCCCGTGGCCAGTTCCTGATCATCCTCGGACCCTCCGGGTCCGGCAAGTCGACCCTGCTGCTGGCTCTCAACGCAAGCGTGCCGGTGCGCAGCGGGAGCCTGGAGATCCTCGGACAGGATCCGTCAAAATTGCGCGGATCCGGACTGGAACGGTTCCGGGAACGGATCGGCTTCATCTTCCAGTCCTTCCACCTGGTGGGCCGCACTCCGGTCCTGCACAATGTCGCAAGCGGGCTTCTCGGCCAGATCCCGTTGGTGAAGGCCTTGTTGCGCTGGTACGACCACGACCAGTACGCGCAGATCCTGCAAGCCCTGCAGGTCGTGGGCATGGAAGACCGTGTGCTGGACCGCTGCGACCGCTTGTCGGGAGGCCAGAAGCAGCGCGTGGCCATCGCGCGCGCCCTGGTCCAGAGACCTTCCCTGATCCTGGCCGACGAGCCGATCTCCGCCCTCGATCCCCGCTCGGCCCAAGGCGTCCTGGAGATCCTGCGACGCGCCGCCCATGAATTCGGCATCACCGTGATCTGCAGCCTGCACCACCTGGAGGCCGCCCGCAACTGGGCCGACCGCATCGTCGGACTCAACGAAGGAAAGGTCGTCTACGACGGCCCCCCCTCGGGTCTGGACGAGGCCACCGTCGAACGGATCTATCGCGGCATCTCCGACCCTGACCAACTGCCCGAAGGACATCCGGTCCCGCAAGATTCCACCCACTAGACATCCGCAACCACCCGAAGCTCCCGGAGACATCCATGCGCACGTACCAGAAGATCCTCTCGCTTTGCCTTGCCGCCTTGACAACCACGGCTCTTGCCGCACCGCCCGCCGGATGGCCCGCCAAGCTCGTGATGGGAATCGTCCCGACGGAATCCTCCAGCCACCAGACAGAGCGGTGGGACGGCCTGGCCGACCACCTTGCCAAGACCTTGGGAATCCCCGTTGAATTGAAGAACTCCAGCGACTACGCCGGCGTGATCACCGCGATGCAGTTCAAGCATGTGGACATCGCCTACTTCGGCCCGAAATCCTATGTCGAAGCCGCAGCACGCGCCAATGCCGAGTGCCTCGCCGTCGAACTGGGAGCCGACGGGACTCCCGGTTACCACGGCCTGATCATCTCGAAGAAGGGCTCGACCATCAACAGCCTCGAGGCCGCCAAGGGCAAGGTCTGGGCTTTTGTCGATCCGAACTCCACCTCGGGAACCCTGGTACCCACCATCTACCTGGTCAAGGAACGCAAGATCGACCCCCAGACGTACTTCTCCAAGGTCCTGTACTCGGGCACCCATGAGGCCTCGATGCTTTCGGTCAAGACCGGCAAGGTCGACATCGCCTCCACCAACGACCTGGACATGGCCCGTGGTGAAGGCAAGATGTGGAACAAGGACAAGGACTTCCAGATCCTCTGGACATCCCCCTTGATTCCCGGCTCTCCGATGGCCGTCCGCAAGGACCTCCCGGCCACCCTCAAGAAGGCGCTCAGCGACGCGCTCCTCGGACTCAAGGACCCCGCCGTCCTGGGTGCGCTGAAGATCAAGGGCTACGTGAAGGCCGACGACAAGACCTACGACCCGACCCGCGAGCAGATCGAGTTCAAGAAGGCCTTGGACAAGAAGTGACAAACCTCCCGTCACCCGGAAACGGTGACGGGCCAGCTCTCCCGCGATCGCGGGAGTCCGTGAATGCAGGAAAGACTCTCCATGACTCTTGAGGAACTCAAGCGGCAGACGCACCCCCTGCGACCGTCCAACCTGCTTTGGTCCACGGCGGCGCTTGCGATCATCGCCCTGTGCTGGCAACAGACCGGCATGGGACTCTGGGAACTGGTGAAGGGATCGGGCAACATGCTCGAATACCTGCGCGGAAATCCCGAGATCGCCGACAGCGGATTCTTCCCGCCGGCCCTCTCCGGAAAGATGCTGGCACGGTACGCCTGGTCCATGCTCGAGACCGTCGAGATGGCGGTGCTCGCCCTGGTCATTTCCGTCCTCATCGCCTTTCCCCTCTCCTTCCTGGCCTCCCGCAACACCCTTGCGATCATCCTGCCCGGCCGGTCGCCTGCCCTGAGATTCCTGCGCAGCGTCATCTACTCGGGCATTCGCCTGTTCGCCAACTTCACCCGTTCCATCAACGAGGTGATCTGGGCGCTTCTCTTCGTGTCCGCCGTCGGACTTGGCCCCATGCCCGGCATTCTCGCCCTTGGCTTGCATACTTCGGGCGTCCTGATCAAGCTCTTCTCCGAGGGCATCGAGAGCGTGTCCAGTGAACCCATCGAAGCCTTGGCCGCCACCGGGGCCGCCTCCCCGAAGATCATCCGCTACGCCGTGATCCCGCAAATCACCCCGTACCTCGTATCCATGACCCTCTACCGCTTGGAGTCCGACCTGCGCTCGGCCACGATCCTCGGCTTCACCGGAGCCGGCGGCATCGGGATGCTCCTCTTCGACAAGCTCAAGAGCTACGAGAACCAGGATGTCACCACGATCCTGATCATGATCGTGATCACCGTCGCCTTGATCGACCGCATGAGCGCCTTCATCCGGTCAAAGGCTTCCTGATGGATTCCCAGGTCATGATCCGCACCGCGACCATCGAGGATCTCCCCGCCCTGCTTCCTCTGCTGGCGCAGCTTGATCCCGACGGAACCCCGATCACCCCGGAGTGCGCGCAGACTCGATGGCAACAGCTTCATGCCTGTCCGGGATTCTCGATCCGCATCGCGGAAACCCGTGAAGGACCCGTGGGCACCTTCACGATCCTGTTGCTGGGGAACCTGGCTCACGGCGGTTCCGGCACCGCCATCGTGGACAATGTGGTGGTGGACAACCAAAGCCGCGGCCAAGGCATCGGGCAGGCCATGATGCGTGAAGCCGCCGCCCTCGCCCGCTCCGCCGGCTGCTACAAGATCGCCCTCACTTCGGGCCTGTCGCGAACCTCCGCCCATCGCTTCTACGAAGAGCTGGGATTCCAGCGCCACGGCCACAGCTACCTCATCTCCTTGGAGACTCCCTGATGCGTGAACCCGGACTCTGCGAGATCCTCGCCCAAACCGACGAGGAGACGATCGCCTCCCTGCTGGAGCTCGTGCCCGAGGATGTGGAACTCGTGCGACATCCTCTGGATGGACTGCTCCTGATGACCTGCCGCGAAGGCCTAGGGGAACGCTTCCATCTCGGCGAGGTGCTGGTGGCCGAATGCCAGGTGCTCTATCGCACGACGGTCGGACACGCCATGGTGATCGGCGGTGACGGGCGCCAGGCGCTGGCCGCGGCGGTCATCGACGCCTTGCGGACGCACCCCGATCCCCACCCCGACCTGTCCCGCATCGAAGCGATCGTCGCACGCGCCAGGGAAGAAATCCTTGCGGCCCGTTATCTCCAAGCCCAGCTCTCGGCTTCCACCTGCGTGGAATTCGACCTGATGCCGGGAGCCTGACGGTGGTCCGCACTCAAACCATCCGGGAACACCGAACCTTCCGCACCTTGATGGAAGCCATGTCCCGGCCCGGCACGGTCCACGGCTTCCCCGACAGTCCATCGACCCGCGAAGCCTGCTTGGATGCCGTGGCGGGATGCCTGTTGGATTCCGAAAGCTCGCTGGCCGGCCTCGATGCGGAGGCGAAGGGCCTTGCCGAACGGATCGCGATCCTCACGCGCAGTCCCCTCGTTCCCTTTCCTGAGGCCGATTTCGTGGTGGTCACAGAAAGTTCGACCGCCGGGAATGCCAGACATCTCCGCACCGGGTCCCCCGATTGGCCCGATGCCACCTCGACGCTCCTGTGGCTGGTCGATGAACTGCACCCTTCCGGAGGCACGCGCACCTGGAAAGGTCCGGGAATCCTGGGCGAAGTCCTCCCTCGGGTCCTTGGCGTGATCGACTCCGAATGGGACGATATCCGGCTTGTCAATTCATCCTACCCGCTTGGCATCGACATCTTTTTCTTGGACAGGAATTGTCAAATCATGGCCATCCCGCGCTCCACCCGCATCCAAGGGGCGACCGAATGAGCTACGTCGCCGTGCAAGGCGGGCGCGAAGCCATCGAACGCGCCTGCGACCTCAACGAACATCGCCGGTCGGCCGCCAAGTCGGCTCCCTTGGAGCTTGCCCAGATCCGCGAGCAGCTTCACCTGGGCGTCGACAGGATCATGGGGGAAGGCGGACTCTACGCCCCCGACCATGCGGCGCTTGCCCTCCGGCAGGCCGCCGGAGACACGAACGAAGCCGCATTCCTGCTGCGCGCCCATCGCGCCACCTTGCCCAGGCTTGGCGAATCGCTTCCCTGTTCCACCACCGGGATGCGCGTGATCCGCCGCATCTCCTCGGCCTTCAAGGACGTGCCGGGTGGCCAGATCCTGGGTCCCACCAGCGACTACACCTTGCGTCTCCTGGAGATGGACTCCCTCGAGGATCCGCACCAGCGGATCGAGATCCTGAAGGAACGGCTCTTCAAGGGTCTCCCGGTCCCCGAGTCGATTCCCGACACGTTCCCGCGCATCGTCGACCTGCTGCGGCAGGAAGGCCTGGTGGAAAATGCCGTGACCCAAGATCAAATGCCCTTTGACATCACCCGCCATGCCATGATGTTCCCGGCGCCACGCAGCGCCCGCCTCCAGGCCATGGCACGAGGCGAGACAGGCGGCCTGCTCCTGCTGGCCTACTCCAGCATGCGCGGCTACGGACATGTTCATCCCACCCTGGCCGAGTTGCGCGTCGGCTACGTCCCCTTGGAGACGACCCACCCCGCCACCGGCGAGGTCCGGGTGGTCGGCGAGGTTCTGGTGACGGAAGCCGAGGTGGTGTCGCGGTACACCAGCGTCGAGGGCGAACCCCGCTTCCGGCTGGGGTACGGAATGTGTTTTGGCCAGAACGAGATCAAGGCGATTTCCATGGGCGTCCTGGACCAGTGCATGCGTGCCGAGACTCCCTCCTGCCCCGCCGAGGACCAGGAGTTCGTTCTCTACCACACCGAC
>JBDKGV010000118.1:0-10389 GCA_039798005.1 Fibrobacterota bacterium | reverse complement strand
ATCAAGCTGGAAGCGTGGAACTTCCGCAACGGAGCGCTTTCCAAGCAGTGGGCCTTCGACAGCGACCCGAGCGGGGTCGCCTCGGCCTACACGGGTTCCGGGTACCACAACTTCATCGTGGGTGATGTCGATGCCGACGGACGGGACGAGATCATGTACGGCTCCATGGCGGTCGACGAGTACGGCAAGGGCATGTACTCGACGGGCTTCGGCCACGGCGATGCCCAGCACCTCGCGGACATCAACCCCGATATCAAGGGACTCGAGCACTTCGCGTGCCTGGAGGGCGCCAACGGAACGACCATTCCCGGCCTCTCGCTGCGCAACGCCACCACCGGGGCGAGCCAGTGGAAACTGACAGCCGACGGGGATATCGGGCGTTGCATCACCGCCGACATCGACGAGAACCACAAAGGGTACGAGATGTGGGGAAGCGCAAACTCCAACATTTACAACAGCACGGGGACGGTGATCTCCACGGTCCAGCCCACCACCGCAGGCGGCGGAGCCACCTACAACTTCGGCATCTGGTGGGACGGCGACGTGATGCGCGAGCTGCTGGACAAGACGGTGATCGGCAAATGGAATGCGACCGCCAAGTCCACGGGGCGGCTCGCCACGCTCTACAACCTGGCCAGCATCACCGACAACAACAGCACCAAGTCCAATCCCAGTCTGATGGCCGATGTCCTGGGCGACTGGCGCGAGGAGGTGATCTATCCCAGCGCCGACCAGACGGGGCTTGTAGTCTTCACGACGCCCTTTGCCACCGCCCAGCGGATGTACACCCTGATGCACGATCCGAACTACCGGACCGCCATCTCGTGGCAGCAGAACTCCTACAACCAGCCGCCGAACCTGGGCTTCCATTTCGGGGTCGGAATGAGTACGCCCCCGGCACCGAACATCACCGTTGTCGAACCGACATCCATTTCGCTGACGGCCCCCGCGGACAAGGCCTCGAGCCGCATCGGGGAGGCGGTCACGCTCACGGCGCAGGCCCACGCCAACACGGGGACGGCGTCGGTCACCTTCCATGCGACCGAGAAGGCTACCATGGCGATGACCGCCTTGGGCACGGACGCCACGGCTCCGTACTCGTTCAAGTGGACGCCGACCAAGGAGGGGACCTACTACCTCGTCGCGAAGGTCACGGACGGGGCGGGGAAGGTCGTCCCCTCGAACATCGCCACCTACATCGTGACGGCGGCGACCACCGATGTGCAGAATCCGACGAAGACCGCGACCTTCGGACTGCATCGGGTCGGGGACCGGCTGCACTACAGCACCGTTGGCGCCGGTTGCACGCTGACCTTGCGCAGCGTGAGCGGAAGTCGGACTGCCGTGCTGGCGCTCCCGGAGGGCGAGGGATCCTTGGACCTGACCGGGCTGGTGCCGCGCCACGGGCCCGGCATCGCCACCATTGAGCAGGGTGGGGAGATCAGGTTCCGGACGCTTGTGACGAGGTGAGGGTGGGTGTCACGCAGCGGTGGGGGGCGGCATTGACGCTTTGACGGAATCCGCCTCGTCTTGAAGGCAAGATCCCCGCGGAACGAGCCTCATGTCTCGATTCCACGGGGCAGGCAAGTCGGGGAGCCGGGCGGAAGGATCGCCCTTTCTCACGGCATCCAGCTGTAGCCGCCCCGGTACTTCCAGAGCAGGAACTTCTCCAGGATCACCTTGCCGAAGCCTCCTAGCGGATTGGGGAGCATCAGGGCAAGCTTGCGGGGCGGGAAGAGGGTGTTGGTCAGGATCATGACCTCGTGGCTGCCGGCGTGCATCAGGCATACGCCCGGCATCTTGCCGAAGGCGTGGCAATGGTCGGCCGTCTTCCCCGCGACGATGCGGCGGATGTTCTCCACGGCGGTCTTGGCCATCTCGTCGGTGGGGTAGCCCGTCTTGGGCACCCCGAACGGCACGCTGCTCTTGCCCGCGAAGGGGTTGGGCACCTTCACGGAAAGTCCGGCTCCGAAGATTTCGGGGTACTTCGTGCTCTGGTAGCCCTCGGTGGTCTCGAGGAAGCCCTTCTCGTCGCCCAGTCCCGAATCGCGCACCACCTTGGCGCCGCGGAAGGGGGGCACCAGCATGGTCCACTTGGAGGGGAGGACCTCGCCGCTTCCCAGCCGCACGCCGTCGGGGAGGACCTCGGTCACGGCCGCCTCGGTGCGGTACTCGATGTCCAGCATCTTGAAGAAGCCCTTCAGCATGGTCTCGCCGCCGCGGATGCCTCCGATGCCGAAGTGCCCGAGGAACGGTTCCGGGGTGACCCAGGTGATGCGGATCTTCTTGCGGATTCCCGCCTTGCGGGCGAAGTGGGCCAGGTTGAAGAGGTACTCGTAGCCGGCTCCCATACAGGAGGCGCCCGGGACGGCTCCCACCACCACGGGGCCGGGGTTCTTTACGAACTCCTGCCAGGCGACGTAGGTGGCCTCGGCATCGGGGGGAGTGAAGATCGAGCGGCTGTTGGCCTTGGGGCCCAAACCGGGGACGGCATCCCAGGCCAGTTCCGCGCCGGTGGCCACCACCAGGTAGTCGTAGCCCATCGAACGCCCGGACGCAAGCTGGACGGTCTTCTCCTCAGGGACGATCCGGACCGCCTCTTCGTGGACGAAGTCGATCCCGGCCTTGGCGAACGAGGTCGCGGCGTCGAAGGTGATGTCCTCGACCTTGCGGCGGCCGAAGGGGACCCAGATCAGGCTGGGGATGTAGACGAAGGTGTCGAGCTTGGAGACCACCGTGACCTGGGCTTCTGGCCCCAGCTTGCGGCGCAGCTCGAACGCGGCGGTGAGGCCTCCGAAGTTTCCACCGATGACCAACGCACGGACCATGGCACACCTCCCGGACAGAGTGGATTCCCGACCCTGTCTTGGACGTGCTTTGGGACCCCTTCGTTACAGGAATTTCAGCGCCTTTTTTCCGACGTATCGACCGGATTGGAATGTTCCGGGATGGAGTGTGGCTGATGGATGGGGACGGTGCTCAGGCGCGCCAGGGATGCCGGCTTTGCCCAAGACCTGCGGCGCAGGGCTTGGCAGGCAGCCCGGCCCCCGACTGCGGGGGGAGGCGCCCTTGTATGTTGATGTCAGGTCCTGCCCGGATTCTCCGTCGGAGGAAAGGGGCATGGCCGGTGCGCACAGCGGGGGTGTCGATGCGGATCCTTCTGACCGGAGCCAATGGCTACATCGGAAAGCGCCTGCTGCCCATCCTGACCGGGCAGGGTCACGATGTCGTGTGCTGCGTGCGCGACCGCAAGCGCTTCACCGCCGGCACGGCGCATGGCCCGGGGACCGTTTCGGTGCTGGAGGTGGATTTCCTGGAGGCACCTCCCGACCAGGGCCTGCCGGAGGGGATCGACGCGGCTTACTACCTGGTCCATTCCATGTCGGATGCGGCCGAGGACTTCGAGGCGCGCGAGGAACGGGCGGCCCGGAACTTCCTGGAATTGGCGGCGCAGTGCGGGGCCAAGCGCATCATCTACCTGGGCGGGATCGCCAACGGACAGAATCTGTCAAGGCACCTGGAGTCGCGGCGGCGGGTGGAGGACGTGCTGCGCGAAGGCATGATCCCCGTGACCGCGCTGCGGGCCGGAATCGTGGTCGGGTCGGGGAGCGCCTCGTTTGAGATCGTGCGCGACCTGGTGGAAAAACTCCCCGTGATGGTCACGCCGCGCTGGCTGAATACGCGAACCCAGCCCATCGCGGTGCGCAACGTGCTGCAGTTCCTGGAAGGTGTGCTGAACGACCCCGAGTCGCAGGGGGAGAGCTGTGACATCGGCGGCCCCGAGGTGCTCACCTACAAGGAGATGCTGCTGCAGTTCGCCGCGGTGCGGGGCCTGCGGCGCTGGATCTTCACGCTTCCGGTGTTGACCCCGAAGCTTTCCTCCTACTGGCTCTACTTCGTGACCTCCACCTCCTTCAAGCTCGCCGCGCGGCTGGTCAACAGCATGAAGGTGGAGGTGGTGGCCCGTCCCAACGACCTCGCCCAGCGGCTGGGCATCACGCTTTTGACTTACCGGCAGGCGGTGGAGATGGCCTTCGATCGCATCGGGCACGACGACGTGGTCTCCAGCTGGAAGGATTCTCTGGTGTCCAGCGGGGCCGACGGGCATCTGCTCTCGCGGGTGGAGGTTCCGGAGGATGGTTGTCTGCGTGATCGGCAGCGCCTCGGGATCCCGGGCGACCCCGAGGCCGTCCGCAGGAACGTGTGGGCCATCGGCGGGACCCGTGGGTGGTACTGGGGTGACTGGCTCTGGAAGGTGCGCGGCTTTCTGGACAAGCTTGCGGGCGGCGTGGGGTTGCGGCGCGGTCGCACCCATTTTGACAGGATCTGTCCGGGGGACACGCTGGACTTCTGGCGCGTGCTGGTGGCCGACGAGGCCGCTGGACGACTCCTGCTGCGGGCCGAGATGAAGCTGCCCGGCGAGGCGTGGCTGGAGTTTCGCATCGAACGCGACGGGGAGAAGGCGTGGTTGGTGCAGACGGCGACGTTTCGCCCGAAAGGGCTCTGGGGGCGGCTCTACTGGTACGCTCTCTTGCCGGTGCACGCCTTCCTCTTCAAGGGGATGGCGCGCAACATCGTGGAATATCGGGGTGCGGGAGGCGAATGAGCGTTCCGGGTGGCTTCGGTGGTGGGAAAACGGTTGCGGGATCGGCGGCGGTTCCCTATATGTAAAGGCCTATGCGCCTTTCGCTTGCCCTTCGGTTTCAGTTGCTCTTCTTCCTCTCCGGCATCGCCGGACTCGTCCATGAATCCCTGTGGGCCCGCTACCTCGGGCTATTGCTGGGTCATGCCGCCTACGGGCAGGTGCTCACGCTGGTGGTCTACATGGGCGGCATCGGCATCGGAAGCACGATCGCCGGGCGGTGGCTTGCCAGGATCAAGAATCCCCTGACGGTCTATGTGTGGGTGGAGGCGGGCATCGCCTTGGGTGGTTTCCTCTTCCACTGGATCTTCCTGACCTTGCGCGACGGACTGCTGGATTCGGGGCTTCTGGCCGGACGCAGCATCGAGGCCTCCACGGTCATCGCGGTGGCCACGGGCATGCTTGCCACCGTGCCTTGGGCGGTGCTGCTTGGCATGACCTTTCCCCTTGCTGCCGCCGGCTTGATCCGCAAGGCCGGGGACCACGGTGAGGATTCCATCGCGCGCCTCTACTTCGGCAATTCGCTGGGAGCGGCCTGCGGAGCGGTGCTCGCCTCGTACGCCCTTGTGCCCAACCTGGGAACCAAGGGGAGCCTTTGGGTGGCCGGCGGGATCAACCTCACCATCGCGCTCCTTGCCTGGTGGAGCAATGTTTCGATGACGGATTCCGTCAAGGATTCCGATGCTGCCGGGGACGATCCCCATGCCGTGGCCCAGACGCTCCCCGATCCGGTCGCGGCACCGATCCCGGGGCCACGTCCCTCGGCGGTGGTGCGGCAGGAAGAAAAAGCCAAGGGCCGCATGGACGCCTTCACCTTGGTCCTGCTGTTCCTTTCGCTGGGGACGGGGCTTTCCTCCTTCCTTTACGAGATCGGATGGATCCGGCTGCTCGCCTTGCTGCTGGGTTCCAGCGCCCACGCCTTCGACCTGATGATCTCGGCCTTCGTCACGGGCCTTGCCTTGGGTGCTCTTTACATCCACAAGCATCCGCCACTCCAGCCTTTGCGGGCCTTGATCCTGGCGCAGGCGGCCATGGCGGCGACGGCGGTGATCCCGCTGCTCCTGCATGTCCACTTCTTCGAGGCGTCGTTCCTGGTCAACCGCATCCTGATGCGCACCGTGGAGGCTTGGCCCTTCCACGCCGTGGTCCAGTACCTCTTCAGCGCGGTGACCATGATCCCGGCGGCCTTCTTCGCGGGCATGACATTGCCGCTGGGCACCCGTCTCCTGTGCGCCCGCCATCGCGAGGAAAGCTGGACCGGGCATGTCTACGCCTGGAACACCCTGGGGGCGATCGCCGGTGCGGTGCTGGGAAGCCTCATCCTGATGCCTTGGATCGGCTTCTTCCGGGTGGTGGCGATCGGCGCGGTCATCGACATCGTGCTCGCCGTGGCGCTGTGGGTCCTCTGGACCAGCGAGTCGCGACAGGAATTGTCAAAAGAACCGTCGGCGCAGCGGCGGCTGGCCGTTCCCGTCGCGGCCCTGGTGACCTTGGCGGCGCTTCTGGTGGCCGGATGCTGGGGGATGACGCCGGTGGATCGGCTGCTTGTGGCCGGAGCCTACCGCGGTCCGCGCAAGATCGCCGAGACCACCAAGATCCGTCGCTTGGACGGACGCACGGCGACCATCTCGGTGCACGAGGTCGGGAGCCTGGTGTCGGTGCGCACCAACGGAAAGCCCGACGCGAGCCTGGATCGGGACCAGCCCCAGCACGCGCGCATGTCCGATGAACTGACGCAGAACTTCGCGGCATGGGTGGCTCGCGCCTACTTGAAGAAGCCTTGGAACGGCGCGCTCATCGGCCTTGGCAGCGGCATGACCTCGCACCGGCTGCTGGGCGATCCCAGGGCGCGGCATCTCGATGCCATCGAGATCGAGAAGGCCATGTGGATCCAGGCGGCGGCCTTCCGCCCGTTCAATCGCCGCGCCTACGAGGATCCGCGCCACGCGATGCACTTCCTCGATGCGCGCATCTTCTTCTCCACGCGCACCGAACCCTACGACGTGATCGTGTCGGAGCCGTCGAATCCGTGGGTGGCCGGCGTCTCGAGCCTCTTCACCACGGAGTTCTACCGCGAGATCCGGGCGCACCTGACCCGCGACGGCGTCTTCGTGCAGTGGGTGCACACCTACGAGTTCGAGGACGAGATGCTCCTCTCGATCCTTGCGGCCCTGCGCACCCAGTTCCCGCACCTGCGCCTGCATTTCATCCCGACCACCCAGGACATGGTGATCGTGGCATCGGGCCGGGCTCTCGAGGCCTCCGACGATAACTTCCAGAACCCGGAGGACGTCGCGGAGCTTTCGCGCTTTCGCATGGTGCCGCGCGACATCCCTCAAGGCACGCTCTTGTGGACCGAGGCCACGGTGGATCGCCTGCTTGCGGGCGTGGTGCCCAATTCCGAGTTCCTGCCGGTGGTGGACGGACGCGCCGAGAAGGCCTTCTACTCCAAGAAGCATTCGCATCTGGTGCCGCGCACCTTGGGCGGGGTGTGGTTCCCGCAGGAGCTGATCCCGGGCGAGGATTTCCAGGCCCGCAAGGCCGCGGTCCTTGATCTGCGGGCGCGCCAGATCGCCGATTCCAGCCAAGTTCGACTGCTCCTGGATTGGCTCGAATACCGCTCCCCGTTGAACGAGGCCCGCTTGCAGCAGATCCTGTCGGGATGGGCTCCCGCCACGGCACCCGCCTGGACCTGGGGCCTTGACCCGTGGCGCGGCGTGGCTGAGAGCCTGATGAGCTCGGCACGCGGCCTTGGAGCGAACACCCCTTCGACGGCGCTTTTGCGCTTCCAGGCTTTCTCCAACTTCGGGCCGGAGGACAGTCTCGATGCCGCGCGGCGCGACCTCATTCGCAAATGGCCCAGGCACATGAACGCAAACGACATGCGCGACCTGTTCTTGGCAAGCATCGCCTTGGGCGACCAGAACTCGGCGCGCTTCATCTTGGAAAAGCAGTGGGGCCGGGTCGATACCGCCATCACGGGGATCGAATACCGCTTCTACGAGGGGCTATTGAAAGGCAAATTGCAACGATGAAGAAGCTGCTTCCTCCTCTCCTTGTCGCGCTGCTTGCCTTCTTTTTCCCGCACAGTCTGGCGGTGCGTCCGCTGTGGCTTCTGGTCACCGCCCTGCACGAAGGTTGCCATGGCCTTGCCGCCGTGGCGTTGGGCGGCACCATCACCTCCTTCCATGTGAACCTCGATGCCGGGGGGTGGTGCGGCTACTCCATCAGGCCGGGATTCTTCAACACGCTCATCGTCGCGGCCGCCGGATACACGGGCAGCTTCCTGGCCGGCGGACTGCTCTTCGTCCTTGCCGCGTGGTCGCGTCGCGATCGCTGGTACCTTGGCATCCTGGGTGGGGTGCTGCTCTACCTGTCGTGGCTGTGCCTCACCAGCGCAAGCCTTTTCGGGACGGTCTTCTGTGCCGCCACCGGCATCGTCTATCTGGTGCTTGCCAAGCTCCCGCTTGGCGGGGCGCACGACTTCCTGCTGCGGTTGACGGGGATCTCCATCGCGCTCATCTCCTTGAGCGACATCAAGGACGATCTCGTGGACCGGACCGTGGCGGGGTCGGACGGGTATGTGATCAGCCAGACCCTGCATTTGCCGGCCCATTTCATCGGGCTGGTATGGCTGGGTGTCGGGGTGATCATGATGGGGGTCCTGCTGTTCCTGTCGGTCAAGGTCGAAGCCAAGGACGCGGCGAAGGCCTCCTGACAGATATTGTCAAAAACATCGGCTCAGAGGTTCAGTCCGGCGCCCAACCCGATCGTGGTGGTCAGTCCGATGCCCCAGCCGCTGCTGCCGCCGCCGTGAAGCCAGAACCCCCACGGGACCGGCCATGAGGTGAGCCGGTTCGGATGCACCTGGACGGTGAAACGGTCGGCGGAATGGCCGTTCCAGAAGGCCGAGGCCAACAGCGAGCCGCCTTGGTCCAGGAAGACTCCGGCCTTGGGGGTGATCTCCACTGTCTGGCGGGTCGAATCGACGGTGACGTTGCGCCGGGCGTGGGCCCCGGCGGCGAACGAGAGCCAATGTCCGTCTTGCGTGGGCACGGAAAGTCCTGCGATGTTGCCCAGGCCGAAGTGGTAAAGGAATCGCCACTGCGTCCAAGGCAGGGGAGTGCGGATCGCCCAATACTGACCGGCGTTCTCGGCCCGTCCCTGAAGGGTGAGGGTGGGTTGCAACGGCCAGTTCATCATCTGTACGGTCTGGGTGAAGAAGGGCCGCACACCGGGCAGGCGGAACAGGACAAGGCTTGCGGCATCAAACAGGAACAGGTCGGCGATCGGATCGGTGGCATGCTCACTGGTCTGGTCGTAGCGCTCGGCCGCCTCATTCAGGATCGCGGAGGCGTAGGTGGTGGCGCAGGCAAGCAGGGCGGGGCGTTCATATCCATGGGCCGCGTACCAGTCCTCAAGGCGCGCGTTGTTGAAGCCGCCGCCCAGCAGATGGACCTGGTAGTTGGGGATCCACTGGGCCCGGTCCTTGGCAAGCGAGGTCGGCACGATCTCGGTCGTGACAAAATCCGTCCAACCTTGGCGACGGACCGACTGGACCGGATGGGAGAGCGTCGCGCCCAAGGTCCGGAAGTTCCCGCCACTCCAAAGTCTGTCGAGCCTGCGGTCGTGGCCTTCCAGCTGGCCGATGTCCCACGCTTCGTTCAGGACCATGCTGGCCGGGTTGAACTGCGACTCGCTACCCCACTCGGCTTCCTTCCAGACGCGCAGGGAGTCGCCTTGGGGCGCGGCCACGAGTTCTGCGGCAAGAAGGAACGCAAGGAAAGGCACCGGTCAAGTGTAAATCCTGGCCACCCTCAAATGTGACGAGGATCACATCGCCCGGGCAGCTTGTGCATGGACGGTGCAAATGCGGGGGTGTCGGGGTGTTCCAGTTCACAATGGGTCGGGAGTTGTTTCCCGGCGAACCGGAGTGATGGATATGCTTGCCTTGACCAATCTTCTGCTTGCGATGACCGCTGGTGCCGATGCCGTTCCCGATACGGCAAGGCTCGCCAAGGTGGATTCTTCCACCGTGGTCTCCGCGCCCACTCCGGTCGTGACGGCCCCGGACTCCTTGCGCGACGTGTCTTGGAACATCGGGTTCGCTCCGGGGATGAACGCGAACGGGGCCTCGCCCGAACTGGTGCGCAACCGCTTCGCCCTGAACCTTGCCATGAACGACGCCGGCGCCATCAACGGCGTGGACCTGGCCCTTGGAGTGGCGCGCACCCGTCGGGAAATGCACGGCCTGCAGGTCTCCGGGGGCGCCAACCTCGTCGAGGGAAACCTGTCCGGTGTCCAGTTCTCCTCGGTCAACCTCGTGCAGGGCAACGGGCGCGGATGGCAGGCGTCGGAATTCGCGAATGTCGTGCGCAAGGACTTCACCGGGTTCCAGTCCTCGCTTGCCAATGTCGTGGGTGAGGAACTCCACGGCGTGCAGGCGGGAACCGTGAACGTCGCCGGGCCGGTGCGCGGCTTGCAGATCTCGCTCGTGAACATCGGCGGGAACGTCTCCGGGGCGCAGGTGGGCCTGGTGAACATCGGAAAGGTGGTTCGCGGTGCCCAGGTGGGCCTGGTGAACGTCTCCGACACCCTGCACGGCGCCGGGATCGGGCTGGTGAACATCGCGCGCAACATCGATCTCCAGGGCGATGCGTGGCTGACCGAATCGGGACTGATGAACATCGGGCTGGTGAGCGGCACGGACCATTTTCACATGCTGGCCGGCCTGTCCTTCGCCTCTC
>JBDKGV010000117.1:0-10480 GCA_039798005.1 Fibrobacterota bacterium | reverse complement strand
GAGAAACGCGGCTGGAATACGGGCGAGGCGGCCGTCTCGGAATACTTGTCGATCACCCTTGAACGCAGGATCTCGGGCTGGATCCACGGTTGGACCGATGGGTGGATGACCGGGCAGGAGGACGCTGTGCCGGGAGTCCACTCTCCGGGATTCCAAGGCTTCGAGCCGGCGCGAAGGTCGAGAGTCGCCGGGGGCGAGGTGCAGGCCGACAGGAACAGGCCGCACGCGATTCCCACCGCACGGGAGAGGACGAGGCTGCGACGCGGATTGGGCCGAGGCATGGCTGGAAAGGTAGCAGATCGCTTGAGGCTATTGATCAGGGCAATCCCCGTGTGATGACAAGTCCGGTGCATGGGACAGGCCGCCATGGGCTCAGGTTCGATCCGGAAACTCGGCCGAAGGCCATCCCTTTGGGAAAGGCGAAACTTCCCGAGGGGCCCTTGACCTGTGCCAAGACCTTGCCTTGCAGATCCCGGACTTCGAACGTTGCCCCATCAGGAATTCCCTCGACCACGAGCTTTCCGTTCTTGGGGAAGATTCGCAGGTTCGGCGAGGGGAGAGGGGAGCGCGTGGATTTGGACATTCCATCGGGGATGGATGCCGTATTGCGTTGGAACAGGCTCAGGAACAGGGCCTTGCGGTCGGTCTCCTGCTCGCCGCGCAGATCCTCCATCGCTTCGGAGTGTTCGATGCTCCAGCCGTGGAATTCGCGGTAGGCGTGGTAGGTCCAATCCCAATTCTCGTGCTCCAGGATCGCGGTGACATCGCGCAGCCACTTGGTGGCGCTTCCTTGGGGCGCCCAGCGGATGCAGGAGAATTCCCCCACATAGATCGGGACCCGGTAGCGGTTCTGGTATTCGATCGCAGGGCGCATCGACTCGTGGAGCCGTGCCGAGTCGTAGGCGATCCCGTCGATGGTGCCGGGATAGGTCGCGCCCAGAGGAGGGAAGGTCGGACCGATGCCCTGGTGCGTGAGCGTGTAGGGCCGGTAGAAGTGGAAGGAGTAGACGATGTCGGGGAGATCCCAGCCGCGATCGGACCCGATGGGGCGCAGTTGGGCGAAGCGCTCGGGATCGGAGAGCACCGGCTCGACCACGATGGGGGTTTCGGGATCGACACTGCGGATGGTACGGCAAAGGGTGTCGGCCAACTCGTTCCACAGCAAGGCACTTTCGCGCCAATTCCCCTCCGGAGGCTCGTTGGCCAGGTCGTACCCGACGACGACCTCCTGGTCCCTGTACCGCTGGGCGATGCGCTTCCAAGCCTGGATCAGTCGGCTTTGCGCGGCGCGGCTGTGGAACAGTCCGCTGGACATCTGGTGCATCTCCAGGATCAGTCGCACCCCGTGGGTGCGGCAATGCGGCAGGGCTTGGTCGATGCGCGACAGCTCCCGTTCCAGGAAGGTCTCGTAGTCGGGGTGCAGCAGGGCCGTGTCGATCCCCGATCCGGCGTTCATCTGCCAGCGCATCACGTTGCCTTTCCAAGCGGATCCGAACACGGCGATGGAGGCGGAATCGATCGGGGTCCGGGTCATCATCCCGCGAAGCTTGGTGCCGAACGGACGCGGGATCGCAAGGGATCCGTCCCGGGGCGGTGGCATCACCGCGGAGCCGATGCGCTCGATGTGCACGCTGTCGAACAGGACCGTTCCCGCCATCGATTCCAGCCCCAGGGTGAGATCGGCCTTGAGCGCCTTCTCGGGGATGGTCACGACCATCGAGGATCGGGTCCATCCGTAGGCGTCGAGCGTGTCCGGCCACGGCAACTGGGGATTCTGGACGGTGCCGTCGGCGCGTTTGACGCCGAGCATGACCTTGACCCCGTTGAAGTGCTTGGGCTTGGCCGTCAGTCCGAAGGCGCGCGAGCAGGCGGAAACCCGGTAGATCCCGCCGGCGACGGAATCCGTCTTCAAGGCATGGGTGATGTAGGTCCCCGCGAGACTGTCGGTCCGCGTCACCTGGAGCGCGGTGCGCCCCGAATCGACGACGAGGCGGTAGCGCAGGGTGTCCCCGAACAGCGTGCGCGTCTGTGCGTAAGTATCGAAATCGGCTTCCAGCGCCTGCACTGGGCGAACGCCGAAGAGGACTGCGACAAGGAAAATCAGGATCGCTTTGGGCATGTTGATGGTTCCATGCAAGGGACGGTTCTGGAGTGGCGGCGCTTTCCCATTCTAGCATTTCCATCGGGTGCATGGTCCCGTTTCAACAAGGTCCGCCCGTGTGGGTGAGCGCAGGCCGCAATCCTTGGACACAAGAAAACCCGGCCCGGAAATTCCGGAGCGGGTTTGAGTTTGACAGAATCTGGAATATATCACCCTTCCTTGCGACTCGTCGTTGGCAGGGTGGAGGCGTTCCGTCATCCACCGTGGCGTGAAAAAACGGGTGAACCATTGAGCCCCGTTTGGAAACCAATGGGCTGAGCATCCCGAAATGGAGGAACTGCATGAACCCGTTGGCACTTGGAATGATCGTCTTGTCCTGTTTGACGCAGGCGGCCTGGGCCGGAACTTGGATCCGTGTGAACCGGCTGGGCTGGCATCCGGACGGTCCCCAGAAAGTCACGATCCTTGCCGACTCGAGCTTGGAGTCGAGGACTTGGAGCATGCTAAGGAAGGATGGCAGCGTCGTGTCGTCTGGAACCTTGCCCAAGACAGCCGTTCCCAAGGGGGCGCAGAATCCCAAGAGCTACGGAACCGTCCTCTCCTTTTCCTTGAAGGATACCGGAACCTATCGACTCGTTGTTGCCGGGGCGGATTCTCAGCTGATCCCGGTGTCCCGTGGCAGCTATTCCTTCCTGGCCCAGCAGGCATTGCGTCACTTGCGGATGGTGCGGTCGGGACCGGAGCAGTTCCTGTTCCGCAAGCCAAGCCACTTGGGCGATTCGGCGTGCCCTGTGCGTGTTCCTGTCGGGGACTGGAGTGAAGGGATTTGGGGCGCTCCCGCCAAGGCTCGGACCGTGGACATGACGGGTGGTTGGTACGACGCTGGAGATCAGATCAAGTTCACCCTCACCATCGCCTACACCACCTACTACCTGTTGCGGGCTTGGGAGACCAATCCTGGCATCCAGTCGCGATGGCTGAGCGGATCGAACCTTCCGGACCTTCTGGACGAGGCGGATTTCGGTCTGCGCTATCTCGAGAAGACGCTGGTGGACGACAGCACCTTCGTGGTCGAGGTGGGCGATGGACTGGACCATGCCCAAGGGGAACGGCTCCCTGAAAAGGATGCCTTGGACGGCAAGCGTCCGGCCTTGTGCGCCCTTTCCCCGATGCCCATGGCCTACACGGCGGCAAGCCTTGCCTTGGGGGCGCGGATCTTCCTTGAGAGGGGTGATTCCGCCAAGGCGCGGCGCTGGCTGGCCACGGCGCGGCGTCTGGACAGCTTGGTCTCGTTGCCCGGAGCCTCCCGCAAGGCGGCCTACTGGAAAGACGGGGTCAACGACTTCTACCGCGACGACACCCCTTACGACAACCTGGCGCTGATGGCCACGGAATTGTGGCGTGCCACCGGGGACTCGGGGTATCTTGGCAAGTCTGGACGATGGAGCGATTCGGCAGGGGTACCGGGAGGGATGTACTTCGCCGAGACGGGTTTGACTGCGGACATGCGGCTTGCTTCCGAACGTGCCCAGTCCGGAAGTCATGCCCGTACCAGCTTGGCCGTATCCAGCCAATGGGCCCGGCAGAAAGCTCCGCTGTGGGGAATTCCCGGAGAAGCCTATTGGTGCCCGCTCTTGGGGTGGTTCGCCACCGGGGCCGAAGCCATCCAGGCACGGTCGGCGATTGCGGACACCTCTTGGACAGGACTGGGATGGGACGTGTTCGACTACACGCTGGGCCGCAACAACTGGGGGGTCTCGTTTTTCATGAGTCGCAGCATTCCCGCAAGCGTCGGCAACATCTTCAACAACATCTACACCCTCAATGGCGAGTTCCCGACCGGAGCCATCGCCGAAGGGCCTGGCAGCCGCACGGTTCACGAAAGTCTGGTGAAGTACTTCAGTATCGGGACGAACGAAGCCACGGAACCCTTCAACACCAGCACCACGGTCTTCTACGACAACAGGACGGATTTCCAAACAATGGAAACCGTGATCACCCAACAGGCCACCTTCCTGTACCTGCTGG
Organism: Fibrobacterota bacterium; assembly: GCA_039798005.1. Taxonomy (GTDB): domain Bacteria; phylum Fibrobacterota; class Fibrobacteria; order UBA5070; family UBA5070; genus JBDKGV01. The sequence continues at coordinate 6,351 of JBDKGV010000117.1, read as the reverse complement.
CAGGCCTCACGCGGCAGGTGCACGACACCATGCCCGGTGCGGTGCCCCCCGAGAGGGTCGAGCCCGATCTGTTGGCCGGTCTCGTGCCGGTTGCACTTCGCTTGGCGAAGGCGGGGTGGGTTGTCTATACGGACGCCGGGGAGAAGGGCATCTCCACGGCCAAGCTTGTGCAGACCACCGATTCCGGAGCGGTTGCCCAGATCCAGGTCGCAGTGGGAACGGTGTTGGCCTACGGATATGCAGGGCTGGATCAGGTCTTCGGCACCCAAGCGCTTGGCTTGGACTGGAAACGCGCGAAGGCCTTGAAGCTGCGGATGGATCTCCCGCGTGGCCGATCTGTGCGTGTGCAACTGCGTTCCAATCAGGTCTTGGATTACGACCAGTTCGGCATCGTGGTGACCGGCAAGGGCGACACGATCTACGAAATCCCGTTTGCCAAGCTCATTCAGAGGGGCTTCGGCAAGAACCTGGGGAGTCTGGATCCGACCACTGTCACCGACCTTGATCTGCTGGCGGACCAGCCGGGAGATCCCCTTGTCTTGACGGTGCACGGTGCGCAACTGCTGATCGATCCGACGGCAAATGGCCTCAAGGCAATCAGCAGGAAAATGGCATCTTTGAAGCTGCAGGGAGGGCGATTGAACTGGAGCCTTTCGAATTCGCAGTCAGTGCGACTCTACCTGACCGATGCCCAAGGCCGGAGGCAGATGCTGTTGCAAGGAACCGTGGGCGTCACCGGATCGGTCGCCGTGCCACCCCAAGCGGGGATGCGCTGGGCGGTGTTTGAGACCGGATCGGATCGATTGCTCCTTGCGGTGCCTGCTGTGCGCTGAGTCGCAAGCAGCCATTGGCTCCCTTGGTTCGAAAGTCCCTTGGATCCTTCAGGCCGTGCCCGACCTTCCCGTTCGATGGAACGTGTCCGCGAACCGATGGCTCCATCTTTCCTGTGAAGTGGTCCGCGGTGACGGGGCAACCGGTTCTCTCCTGCGTCAGAAATCCACGTCGAGATAGTCCATCAGACGACCGGTGGTCTTGCGCAGCTTCAGGCTCAACGAACGGGCAAGCTTCTTCATGATCAGGTAGGCCAGAGCGGGGCGTTCCGAGACGAGGCGGTTGAAGTCCTTCTCGTGCAACACAAGCAAGGTTCCGGTCTCAGCCATGCGGGCAGTGGCCGAGCGGGGATTGCCGTCGATCAGGGACATCTCGCCCAAGGCCATCCCCGTGGTGAGTTCGGCCACCGGGTGGATCATGCCGAAATCGCTGGTGCGTTCGATCTGGACGCGGCCCGCCACCACCACGGCAAGCAGTCGACCAAGCTCGCCTTCCCGGAAGATGGTCTCCCCGGCTTCGACCTTCCAGGCTTCGAGGTATTCACTGAGTTGCTCCTGCTCGGCGGGGCGAAGTTCCCCGAACAGTCGGGTGGCGCTGATGAGCGCGACCATCCTGTCTCGGTAGGTGCATCCGGGGGGGAGGAGAGCGGTGGCCTTGAAAGGGAGCATGCTTCCAGCATACCATTGCCGGACGCATCAGGAAAGCCATGGATGGCTGAGCGGATCGAACCTTCCGGGCCTTCCATGAACGGGCCGCAAGCGATACCCGCGGCATGCACCCGTCGCTGCCGGCGGGGGCAATGCAGCAACGGGTGTTTTCTCAGCGATCGGGATGGCGATTGATTTCGGCTTGGAGTATCCGCTCCATCAGCGGGCGGTGGTATTCCCAGAAGAAGCCGCGTCGGTCTTCGGGCCGACCTTCGTGGAAGAAGGAGGAGAGCATTCCGATTCCGGCGTAGTCCGTGTATTTGAGGGGCACATTGTTGTCGGCATGGTCCCCGGCGAAGTACCAGAATCGCGCGGGCGGGCGGCTGCGCACCACGGCGGGAAATGTTTCCGGAACCGCGTAGCGACGCAGCACGGCCTTGCCGGAATCGGTGGGATGCAGCTGGTAGCTTGAAACGACCTCAATGCTCTTGCCTGTGGCGATGAGATCGATCCAGTAGGGATAGGGGAGGGAGTCGGGTACACCCAATTCCTTGCCGAACTTGGGGGATGTGATGATCCAAGGGGTCTGGTCGATCAAGTGGATGCCCGTCTCCAGGATGAACAGGCGACCGTCTTGGTGGACGAAGGCGATGCCGGGTCCCTTGAATGGCCACTGGTGATGCTGCTCCAGTTGCAAGCGGATCAGCCAAGGGGGAAGCTCCCGGTTGACGGTCGAATCCAAGTTGTCGAAGGATCGCAAGGTCCACCCGGTCCAACTGAGGTCGAAGTCCTGTTCAAAGCGTCTGCGAACAGCCGTTGGTGTCGGGTCGGCGATGGTGTTGAATTCGCAGATGACAAGTTTTCCCAGATCGCGGGCCCGCTTGAGGACTTCAGCCTCCTTTGCGGTCATTCCTCCATAGATCCGTTGCGAACGATCCAAGCCTCCGGTGCCTTTTTCCCAGTCCGCGGTGTACACCCCGTAGGCATCGGTGTAGTAGATCAAATCGGCGTGGTTGGCGATGGAGTCCAATGCCTTTGGATCCAACCCGTCCCAGTCCCTGAAGTGATAGCTGCCACGGACGCCGGGCAGATGAGGATGGAATCCAAAATAGTCGCGGGCCAGCTCGTAGGGACTTCCGTCGGGGCGGACGATTTTCTTGTGCCGAAGGATCCAGAAGAGGGAGCGGTGCTCCATTCGCGTGGTATCACTGACGGTCTTGTCGAGCAGAACGATCGACAGGCGATGTTGCGGGGATGCCTTCCAAACGACCCAGCTCACAAATGGAAGGATGCACACCAGACACAGTGCCAAGGCGGCAAAGATGGTGCCGGCAAATCGATGTCTCCAACTGGTTTTTGCCTTGTCGGGCTCGCTGTTCGTGTTCGTGGCTTCATTCCTCCATCACAAATCGAGCAAATCACAAATCTTGTCGAGCTGTTTGCAGGAAAACCCACCCAGACAGATCGGAGCGGGTTTCGAATCATGGTACCCTTTGTGAATCACCCGTACAATGAGTATTTCGCCTGTAAAGGAATCATCCGATCACGAGTGGCGCTTTCCCTCCGGCATTTCCATCGGGTGCATGTCCCGATCCACCGGGCACGACCTGCGCAGGAAGATCTTTGGGGAACGGGAAACAACGCCCCGGAAGTCCAGAGCGGGTTTGTGGACGATGGTCCGAAGGACGGAACCGGTCTTTCTTCGCCGTGAGTCGGACGGGATCCATCCTGGCGATCGAAGGAAATGTTCGCGGATCCTGCGGGCCGGTGCGCAGGCGCCCAGGTCGGTCAGGGTCTCCGGGAAGCCGCAGGGAGGATCGGATCGATGTCCTCGATGAGTTCGTTCCGTCCGATGAAGCGGCCTCCGACATACAGGAATGATCGATCTTGTCCTGTCACCACGACGGTGTTCACGACGCGGTCGAACGTGATGCGCGGTACCGGAGAGGCTGGCAGGACGATGGCGGCGGAATCCAGCCCGTTGCGCTTCGGATCGTATTCCCAGACCACCACATGGAGGGAATCCTTGCGACGGATGCTGGCCACCAGGCCGTTGATTCCGAAGGTGCCCGCGTGCGGCGTGATCGAATCGAACTGCGCTCCGTGCAGGATCCGGAAATGGTGCCAGTAGAGTTCATGCCGACCCGCTACCGGTTCGGCGTAGGTGAAGTCTCCCTTCTGCCAACCCGGTGCGAAGGATTCGACCTTGCGCTTCCAGGTCAATGAAAAGGCGATCACGAGAACGAACGCGCAGGTCGTCAGCCCTCTGCGCCTGGCCAGGCGAACCGGACCGATCCAGAGGAAGGACAGGGAGAGCATGAGGAAGATCAGGTGGATCCCGGTGATTCCGTGCAGGAACAGGAGCGGGTCGGTGATGCGACCCGGAAGCATCCTTTGGGGTGCATCGGGACGGTAGACGACAGGGACGAAATCCGAATTCGGGACCCCCTCGTACTCCCCGAGGCCCGTGCGAAGCACATGGAATTCGTCGCCGCAATGCAGGACCTGACGGCTGTACGAGGCGGAGCCGCGCCTGCTCGTACGGCCTTTCCACGTTGCGTTGAAGTCGGCCAACGCGTAATCCTGGATCCCTCCCCACGCGATCCGGAGATCGGAATGGAGGAAGGCCAGGAGAAGGAGGACGGTGGCAAGGCTGTTGAAGATCAGACGGCGCAAGGACATCGCGGACATGGTAGATCGGAAGGAAGGGCATGACAAGGTGGAAGCCGTACGCACCGCGCCAGGGATGCCGCCCGCAGGGCTGGGACCCCCGCCATTGCAGGGGCGAGGCATGCCTCGCCCGTGTGTGGGTTGGCGGTGGCCCAGCAGGCAGCCCGCCCGGGCGCCCGAATTCCCGGCAACAGAAAACCCGCCCCGACAAATCAGGAGCGGATTCTTTTTGACAGAATCTGGAATTTATCATCTTTCCTTGCGACTCGTTCTTGCCGGGGCGGATTCTCAGCCGATCCGGGTTGGCCCGTGGCAGCGATTCCTTCCTCTGGAGCGATTCGGCAGGGGTAGCGGGCGGAATGTACTTCGCCGAGACGGGACTGACTGCGGACATGCGCCTTGGTTCCCGGCCGCGCCCTGTCGGGTAGTCACGACCGAACCAGCCTGGCTGCATCCAGCCAATGGGCCCGTCAGAAGGCGCCGTTTTGGGAAATCTCCGGGGAAGCCTACTGGTGCCCGCTCTTGGGGTGGTTCGCCACCGGGGCCGCTGGCTGATCGCCTGACCCTGCGACCGTTTTCCTGAAGCATTCCGCCGTGGCGCCAATGCGCACCGACGAGGATTTGTGCGAGGGCTTCAGCCCGAGTCACCCGGCTAAAGGGGTGCATCCGGATGCCGCGCATGCTCGGCAGGAACATCAAGACACCCGGACTTGGGGGTCTTGGGGGTGCGCTTGCGGGCCATGGTCGTTTACCTCAGGGAATTGGATGCGTGGAGTTGTGTAAAGTCAGTGAGGACAGATTTTGTCAGCGGGCTGGGAGAACAAGGCGGAAGCCACTGGATGCCCCATTCAGAAGCATTAGAATCCGGCTAGGAATGGGATCCCCCCCACCCCCGCGCATAATCCGTGCCGAGTCAGACTTGGTTCCGTTGAAGACTGGACCAATCGGGTCGATCTGCGCTGCGGCGGTGTAGTAACCAGCCTTGTCGTTGCACCAGTCTTCGCTGTTGCCCACCATGTCATACAGGCCGTAGGCGTTGGGGTGGGCATCGGCCACTGCCCAATAGCCGCTGGTGATCGCGTACTTGGAGATGTTGTTGGTGCTGTCGCCCCAGTAATACAGGGTCTTGGTGCCGGCCCGGGCCGAATATTCCCACTCGGCTTCAGTGGGCAGGCGGTAGCCGTTCCTGGAGTAATCGGGACGCCATGTCTTGCTGTCGTACACCGACTCCAACCCGTTCTTGAGGCTCTTGAGGTTGGCAAAATACGCCGCCCCGAACCACGTGCCGTCGATCATCGGGTAGTTCTGGCTGAAGGCCGGAGCAAAGGTGTTGGTGATGGCGTTGAAGCTCAGGTACCGGCTGCTGGAGCCGATGATCGCCGTGATCGTGGCCACCAAATTGATGCTATCCTTCACCGTGTAGATGCCACGGCCACCACTTTGGCCGGTGCGCACTTCGATCAGCCCCTGCGCCAAGGCCCAGGTCATCACCTCGCCAAATTCCCGCACCGTCACACCGGTGCTGTCCATGTACCAGTCGTACGAGAAGCTCACCGGATGTTGCGGGCGAGAATAACGATCATCCATATCCACACTATCCATTCGTCCCATCAGAAACGTCCGGTTGCGGGCCGGGATCTTCTTCATGCCGGCCGTGTATTTGCGCAGGTCCCCCAGGCCAAGCGGGGTGCTCAAGGGCACACCGGCAGCGCCCGGCGTCACCTGAGAAATCGTTTGCGCCGTATCGATCCATTCCTTCAAGCCGCTGGCCTGCCAGGCCCACAGGGGCTGCTTGCTCACCAGCACGTTCTTCCAGTAGTACAGCACCGTATCCACTTGCACCGAATCGGCCAAGGCCGTGGCCAAGCGATGGGCCAAGGAACCATGGTCTGCGCTGGACAACGCTTGGCTCAAGGAGAGGCTCTGCGCCTGTGCCCCGCCGCGACCCGCCACGTCGCGCCCGCCAAAGCGCACCGACAAACGGCCGTTTTCCAGCAACAAGTGCCCCCCCCCTATGCTGCGGGTGGCTGGGCGCGATGCGATCCCTACGTCCACGCTCCCGTTCAAGGACCATGTGCCGTCACTGCCCGTGGTCCCGGAAAGTCCGCTGCGGCCAAGTTTCACCTGCACACCCGAAAGAGGCTTGAGGTCCCAATTGCCCACAAAGCCTGAAACGGCCACGCTCTGGGCCGCAAGAGCACTG
>JBDKGV010000116.1:0-10573 GCA_039798005.1 Fibrobacterota bacterium | reverse complement strand
CCTTTGCCCGTGGCGTATCCGCACCGACTCCGACAGTCCCCCACAAGGGCTGGTGCACTTCCGTGTGCTTGCCAGAGTCCGTGCCTTGGTTCAATCTCAGGAGGTCCAACGTGCAAACGACCAAATTGCTTTCCTTCGTCCTCTCCTTGGGCGCCCTTGCCCAAGCGCAGACGGTCAATCTGACTGGAAAGATCATCAGCCAAACCGGAAAGGCCATCGCCAACGCGATCGTGTCCCTGACCCCGATGGGCTTGAAGGACACTACGGGTGCCGACGGCTCGTACACGCTGCTCTCTGGCGTCACGGGCGTCCAGCCCTCCCCGAGCGCCCAATCCATGGACTTCCGCAACGGCGTGCTGGAATTCAACTTGAGTCGGTCGACCTCCGTGAAGGTCGAGGTCTTCGACACCAAGGGCGCTCGCCTGAACAGCGAGGTGTTCCAGAACACCGCCTCGGGCAACTACCGGATGGACTTCGCGAGGATGGCCTTGGGCACCCGAATCTGTCTGATCCGGGTCACGGTCGACCAGCACACGACCACCTTCCGCTACGCTCCCATGAACGGCGCCGGGTCGGGGATGATCAGCTCGAGCAGCGTCACCCCGCAGGGCACCGCCTTGGCCCGGGTAGGCGGCGCCACCGACTCCATCAAGGTGACGGCCAGCGGGTACAAATCCAAGACCGTGGTGGCCACCTCGCTCACCTCGACCATCAACGTCAGCTTGGACACCATCCTGTCCACCAACAAGTGGGGCGGCTACAACAATCCCCCGATCAAGAGCGCGGGGTGCGGGAAGGCGCTGGGAGTCCTTCCAAAATCCGGCACCTATAAGATTCCCACGGTTGCAGGCAGAGGCGAGTTCATCATCGATATTCCGACCAATTACAACAAGGACAATCCCTACCGCTTGGTGTTCGGCAATCACTGCATGGGCGGATCCGCCGCACGGGTCGCAGAGGCCGAGAAGGGGACTGCGGGGGATGATCTGAGCGGATTTTATTCCCTCAAGACCATGGCCACCAAGGACAATATCCAGAACATTTATGTTGCGCTGCAGGGAGACGCGGGCGGCACCTGGAACGCACCCAATGACTACACCTTCTGGTCAGACGTTCTGAAACATGTCGAGACCAATTTGTGCGTGGATACCACACGCCGCTTCGTCGCGGGTTTCAGCTTCGGTGCCATGTTCTCGTATGCTCTTTCCTTGCAATTCCCGGAAAGGATTCGAGCCGTGGCCACCTATGCTCCGGCCAACTGGAATTTCCACCAGCCGACCAACAGGAAAATCCCGATCGCCTATTACCAGGCACACGGCACCAACGATGGAACATGCAAGTGGATCAACAACGACGCCCTGAAGCAGGGTGGGAAATACTGCCTCCTGCAGCATGTCCAGGACAACGGGTGCACGGGTGAACCCAAGATTGCCACCGGCAGCACGCATGCCACCACGGAGTTCACGGGATGCAAAGAAGGGTATCCGGTGAAATTCGGTTCCTTTATTGGTGGACACCAGGCCACGCATTCGGATCCCGGGGCGAACTTCAGTTGGATCGAAAAGGAAACCTGGGAGTTCTTCAAGCGATTTTGATCGCTTCGGGTCTGATGCCTCGAAGCTTGCATCAACGGCCTGAAATCGCTGGCCAAAGAACCACGTTGCAGCATTGCTGCGGGGTGGTTTATTGGTTTCGGTTGGCATGGAGTCGTGCCGACTTTTGAACTGTTGCTCTGGACCTCCGGCCCAGACCCGGCCAAAGGGAGAGCGGCCTCCCTTTGGAAACCGCCGCCAGGGGTTCCACCCCTTGGAACCCAGCAAAGGGATCGCACGCAGTGAGCCTCGGTGGTCCGGCCAGCTTACGAAACCCGCTAGCGAAGGCGATGCGCCTTCGACGCGGGTCCCAATGGCCAAAGTGATTCGCAGCCGCTGCACTCACACGCAACCGCTCGCGACGGTTGCCGCGCGATCAGGATCGCAACACGGGGACCCCAATCAAGTGACTACACACGGCCACTGTCGTGGCCATGGCTTGGTGCGTGGTGCACCTCTGCGGTGAAGCCCAATGCCTTCGGCAGGGTGGAGCGACTGCAAAACGGTTTCATGTGCCAGGGATGCCGGCGATAGCCCGGGACCCCCGCCTGCTCACGGATCTTCGGATGGGCGGTGGCCCGGCAGGCAGCCCGGTGCCGCGTTGCGGCAGGCGCTCAATTCCTCGCTTGGTCGGGAATTTTTCTTGATTTGACGGTTCTCTCGTAACCCACTGTCCTTATTGGAGTTCGATGTACCTCAGCAAGTTGCGCATCTTTGGCTTCAAGAGCTTTGCCAACAAGGTCGAAGTCAATTTCCCCGGCGACGGCATCACCTCGGTGGTGGGCCCCAACGGCTGCGGAAAGTCCAACATCATCGACTCGATCCGATGGGTGCTGGGCGAGCAGCGCGCCCGCGCCCTGCGTGGCGCCAAGATGGAGGACGTCATCTTCTCGGGCACCGCTGACCGACCGGCCCTGAACATGGCCGAAGTCTCGCTTGTGGTGCGCAACGACAAAGGGGTGCTTCCCAGCGAGTACGCCGAGATCATGATCACGCGCCGCGCCTACCGCGACGGCAGCACCGAATACCTGATCAACAACCAGCCCTGCCGCCTGCGCGACATCCACAATCTCTTCTACGACACGGGCCTCGGAGCGGCCTCCTATTCGGTGATGGAAAGCCGGATGATCGATTCGCTCCTCTCGAACAACCCCGAAGAGCGCCGGTCCCTGTTCGAGGAAGCCGCGGGCATCTCGCGCTACCGCAACCAGCGCAAGGAAGCCATCCGGCAGATGGAGAAGACCGGCGTGGACCTCCAGCGCGTGCAGGACAACCTGGCCGCCGTGCGCCGCTCCACCGCCACCTACGAGCGTCAGGCCAAGATGGCCGAGGCGTGGCGCAGCCTGAGTGCGCGACTCAAGAGCCTGGAGCTTTCGTGGCTTGCCGCCAAGCGGCTGGAAGCCAAGGAACGCATCGAGAAGCTCGAGAAGGACATGGCCGACGCCAAGGCCGAGAGCGAGAGCTTGCGGACGGAAATTGTCAATGCCGAGACCAACGCCCAAGGGCAGCGTCTGGAAGCCACGCGGCTGGAAGAGGAACTGCGCCTGCGCGAGCGCGAACTGGCCGATGCCCGTGCCGAGATCCAGGCCGTGGAATCCGACCGCCTGCGCGCCCAGGACGCCTTGGGGCACATCTCCCAGAGCCGCCGTCGCATTCAGGAAGACCTGCAGGCCTTGGACGACACCGAGGCCGAGCTTGGCTCCCGCGAGCGCCGCGCCCGCGAGGAGCTGGTCACCAACCAAGGACTTTCCGAGTCGCTGGCCGCCGAGCTTGAGATCCTGCGCGAGGAACTGACCACCCGCGAACGCCGCTTGGAGATTCTGCGATCCAGTGTGGTCGAAGAGGCCGAAGCGCGCTTGGAATCGGTGGAGGCCCTGTCGCGCGCTCGTGAGGAAGCGGTGCGTTCGGAGAACGCCCACCGCGCCGCGCTGCGCGAAGTGGAACGCTTGGAAGAGGAACTGGAGCGCCTGCAAGCTTCCCGCGACGACCTGACTCGCCGCCGCGACACCTTGCGGCAATCGCTTGCCTCGGCCCAGAGCGACATCGAGAGCCTGTCCGTTGAGCAGGCGACCCTTGCCGCCGAGCACGAGCGCTTGCAGAAGGAACTGGAAGAGCTGGTCGATGCTGAGAAGAAGGCAGGACAGGCTCGCGCCTCGGCCCAGAGCCAGCTCGATGTGCTGGAACGCCTGCAGAAGTCGCTGGAAGGCGTGTCGGCCGGGCCCAAGAATCTCCTCCAAGGCGACCATCGCGCCAAGGGCCTGCGCGGCATGGTCGCAAGCTCCCTGCGCACCTCGCCTGAACTTCTCGAAGTCGTCGAGCAATGCCTGGGCGATGCCCTGCAATGGATCGTTGCCGACTCCCAAGCGGCCGCCAATGCCGCCATTGACGGCCTTTCCCAGACGGGTTCGGGCATGGCGACGCTCTTGCCGCTCGGGGGCATCGACGTGTTGCAATCCGCTCGTCCGGTTCTTTCGGGGGAGGGGTTCGTGGGTTGGGCCAACGACTTGGTCGATTGCGATGCCGAGGTGCGTCCGGCCATCGATCTGTTGCTTTCCCGCATTGCCGTGGTGAAGGACACCGAGGCCGCCTCCCGCTTCCAAGCCGCCCACCGCGGCGCCGATGTGTGGTTCGCCACCGCCGGGCTTCGTCTGCACGGCACCGGCATCGCCAGTGGCGGCCGTGGGTCGGGCAAGGAAATGGGTTTGTTGCGCCGTGCCCAGATGACCGAGGATTTCCAGAAGGCCCTCGAAGAGGCTCAAGCCGAGCTTGCTTCCCTGGCGACCAAGCGCACCGCGATCTTGGCCTCGCGCCAAGCGCAGGAAGCCCGCCGCCGCGAGATCGAACCGGCCCTGTCCGACGCGCGCCGTCGTGAGGCCGCCTCCCAAGGCGAGCTTCGTCAAATCGAAAACCAGTCCGAGAGCATGGACGCCCGCGTGCGTCAGTCCTCCGAGCGCGTGGAAGAATTGCGCCGGGGCTTGGACGAGTTGGAGAGCCGCGCCCAAGCCTCTGCCCGCGAGGTGGAGGTCCTTTCCGAGGAACGCGCCGTGCGCGACGCCGCCGCCAGCCGGGCCGAAGAAGCCCGACGCGAGGCCGAGGACGGCATCGTGGAGATTCGCGAAAGCTTGCGCGACATCGAGATGCGATTGGGTTCCGCGCGTGCCGAGATCCGGCGCCTGGAGTCCGAGATGGACGCCGGCGAGCGCCGCAATGCCGAGATCCTGGCCGCCCGCGAGCGCCTGCAGGTGCAGGACGAGGGCTTCGAAGGTCAGGTGGATGAGCGCACCCGCTTGATGGAGGACCTGGCCCGCGAGGTGGATCGCCTGCGCGAAGGCTACCGCTTGCTGGAGCGCCATCGCGACCAGGCCAAGGAGATCTACGACAGCGCCGTGCTTGCGGTGGAGGACAAGCTTTCGGGCGTGAAGGGCCATCAGCGCCGTCTGGAGGAGCTGGGGCGCCATCTGCATGCCGGGGAGCTGGTGAAGGCGCAGGCCGACTCCGAGATTCGCTCCATCACCGAGCGGGCGTTCCAGGCCCATGAGGTGGACTTGGACGATCCCGAAAGCTTCGAGCCGGTCGAATTCGACCCGGGCTTGGCGCCTGCCGAGATTGACGAACTCAAGGGCAAGCTCAAGGGCCTCGGACCCATCAATCCCGCGGCGCTCGAGGAGTTCGAGGCCGAACGCGCGCGCATGGAAAACGTGCAGAAGCAGTATGATGACCTGGAGAAGGCCAAGAACGGCTTGGAGAGGGCGATCAAGCGACTGGACAAGCTGGCCCGCGACAAGTTCATGGAGACCTTCACTCAGGTGCAGAAGAACTTCCAGCAGGTCTTCTCGAACCTCTTCGGCGGTGGCGAGGCCAAGCTCGAACTCGAAGACGGCGTGGATCCGCTGGAAGCCAAGATCGAGATCAATGCGCGTCCGCTGGGCAAGGCCATGCGTGGCGTGGCGCTGCTTTCCGGTGGCGAGCGCGCCCTTACGGCGACTTCGCTCCTCTTTGCGCTCTACCTGATCCGCCCTTCGCCCTATTGCATCCTGGACGAAGTGGACGGTCCTCTGGACGACGCCAACATCGGCCGTTTCGTGGACCTCTTGCGCAAGTTCAGCCACCAGACCCAGTTCATCGTGGTGACGCACAACAAGCGCACCATGGCGGCCTCCGACATGCTCTACGGCGTGACCCAGGAGATCAAGGGCATCTCGCAATTGGCATCGGTCCAGCTCGACGAGGCGGAGCGCTTCGCGGCTTGATGGACGCGAATTTTGCACGGGAGCCCGCATGAAATCGAGCGGGATGGACTCTCACCGTCGGGGATCATGACTTTCGTCGATGCATACGAGTTTCCGCTAAAGCACCCGTTTCATTTCAAGGCGCGGGTCTTCAACGCAGAAACGGTCCATTGCGACACGGGTGAGCACAAGCTGTTTGCTTGCTGCGATTGCCGGGCGGAAATTGAATTTGCTGTACCGACCTATGGGGATGGATGGGGTTGTGGGGTCTTGGGAGGAGTATCTCAAACCAACGAACGGTTGGTTCAGGATCAGGAACTGATTCTCCATGGTGTCTGCCGTGAGAAGGAGCAAGACGGTCTTCTATATCGCCGCTTCTTCTGTCCTGTTTGCGGTCAACCACATATGATGGTGTTTCAGAGTCGTGAGGTTTCCAATGGCCATTTCGTGACTTGGATCGGTGGTGTTTGGGGTATCGAGACCGCCTGATGGCTCACCCCGACAGCAGCGTGGCCTGACTGTCCGTCAAGCCCTGTCGGAGGGATCTACTATTTTGGCATGACCTCCGAGTTCCCCTTCGACCGTCCCTTCGTCATGCGAAAGCGAGTCCTTGAGCCGTTTCAAGTCGAGTCTTGCCAAGGCGAGCTCATGGTATTTGACTGTGCCGATTGCGGTGGTGCGATGGAGCACTGGACACCGTCCTTCATGGACGGCCGGGACACATGGCTGTTGGCTGATTTGTACGTGAACAAGGCATTGATCGGGGAAGATGAGCTCCTTCGCCACGGAGCCTGCAGGCAAGGGACCAAGAGGCCGGTTGCCGATGGCCTTCGCGAGCAGAACACTGTGATGCAATATGTCGAGCATGGCACCTTCGCATTGCTGTACCGTAGGCTGACCTGCCCGGAATGCGGGCAGAATCACATTCTGGTCCATGCGTGCGGCGAGATTGGAATGGGGTGCACCGTGACCTTCGTCAATGGCATTTGGGGAGTCGATGTCCTGCCTTCTCGCTGACGGGATGAAGACCTGGGAGGGGGCGTGCTTTCCATGAAGAACGACATGATGAACATCATCATGTGCTGTGGTGCTGTGGTGCGCCATCGTGCAAGCCATCTCGTGCCATGCTCCGTTCATGGTGATTTGCAGGACCTCCACGCATGAGCTGTTCCGACTTGGCATTGCGGATCTATACGGAAAACCTGACCCGATATGGCGCGGAAAAGGATCGCTGCGCCGGACGCGCGTCGTTCTTGGCCAATGCGCGGCTGGCCGTCTTCGGGCTCGCTTGCACCGCACTGGTCTTTTGGATCCGATCGGAGCAGGGGTTTCTGTGGCCTTCCCTGACTGTCGCATTCCTCGGGATCTTCGTGGCGCTGGTGGTGGCTCATGCGAGGGTGCTACGGCGGGTCGATGCGTGCGGTCGGTTCATGGAGGTCAATGGGAACGGCCTGAAGCGGCTGGGGGAGGATTGGCGCGATTTCGCGCAGGATGGACGGGAATTCGCGGACCGTGACCATGCCTTCGCCGCGGATCTGGACCTTTTCGGCAAGGCATCCCTGTACCAACGGATCTGCACCGCCCGAACCTTCCTTGGACGTCGGCGTCTGGCAAGCCTCCTTGCGGCCGAGGCCGTCGATCTCGCGGCGACGCGCCGTCGTCAGGCGGCGGTCGTGGAACTCTCCCCGGAATGGGAATTGCGGCAGCGCGTCGAGGTCTCCGGAAGGCAGCGCGATGGTGCCACCGATCCGGCACGGATGCTGGATTGGGCCGAGGGAGAACGGGATGGATCCCTGCCTCCCGCGTGGCTTGCGAGGGGATTGCCGATGGTGTCCCTCTTGAGCCTCTTCGTGGAGCTTGCGGTTTTTCATCGCCTGTTCGTCGCAGCGCTCCTCTTTGCGGTGCAGATCGCGCTCTTTCTCGGATGGTGGGGGCGCTGTCCGCAGCGTTTTGAACCGCTGTCCCGGCAAGGCGGCGCCTTGGAGGCGTATCAGGAGTCGCTGGGGGCGATCGAGACGCATCCTTTCTCCTCGCTTGAGCTTCGTGCCGTCCAAGGCAGGCTCAAGACGGACGCCGAGTGCGCCTCAGTGTCGATCACCCGACTTTGCCGGATCGCGGAACGGGCGCAGGCGCGGCTCAACCCCTTGGGGTGGATCGTCCTGAACTGCCTGTGGCTGTGGGATTTGCGGTGCGCCTTGGATCTTCAGGAATGGAAGCGCACCAGCGGGACCCGTGTCCGGGGGTGGCTTGAGGCGCTCGGGGAGTTCGAGGCCCTGGCAAGTCTTTCGGTCCTGCATTTCGAGAACGAAACGTGGTGCTTTCCCGTCCTTGAGGAGGGGATGGTTGGCATCGAGGCCAAGGAAATGTTGCATCCGCTCCTTCCGACCGGGCTTGCCGTCGCCAACGACATCGACCTGGCCGACGGAACCGTCGCGATCCTCACCGGGTCGAACATGTCCGGGAAAAGCACCTTCCTGCGCTGTCTCGGTGTCAACGCCGTACTTGCCTTTGCCGGCGCGCCGGTCGCGGCTGCGTCCCTGCGTCTGGGACGCTTCGAGATCCACACCTCCCTGCGCACTTCCGACGACCTCTGTCGCGGCGTTTCGACCTTCCATGCCCAGATCCAGCGGATCCGCAAGATGGCCGAGGCGACCCGGGAAGGCCGCAAGGTCCTGTTTCTGGTGGATGAGATGTTCAGCGGCACCAATTCCCAGGACAGGATCGCCGGGGCAAGGGAGACCTTGGCGGTGCTTCGCAGGGAAGGGTGCTTGGGGCTTGTCTCGACGCACGATCTGGAGCTGTGCCGGCTGGCCCAGGAGCTTGACGCCTTCGTGAACTTTCACTTCGAGGAGCGCTATGGCGCCACCGGGATCGAGTTCGACTACAGGCTCCGCAAGGGGCCGTCCACGACCCGCAACGCCATGCATCTCCTGAGGTTGGCGGGAATCCTGGCTGCGGATCGGACCGGGTCGTGATCGGGATGAAGGCCACATCCATCCTGTTCCTTTCCGGCTTGCTTGCGCTTGCCGGTTGCAAGCAAGGTCCGTCGTCGCAAGACGCGAAGGCCGATGGGAAGGATTCGTCCTTCGCGCGCGATTCCCTGCCGTGGCGCGTCTTGACCTCGGCGCATTATCGCATCGAGTCCTTGACGGATTCTGTCAAAACCCAAGAGTTGCTCGTGCGCGTCGAGATTCTGTACCAGGCGTTCGGCCGGGCCTTGGAATTGCCCGAGCCTCGCCATGCGCCGCTTCTGAACCTGCGCCTGTACCGCGATCGCCATGAGATGCACAGCTTCGAGTCCATGCCCGACTGGGCCGAAGGGATCTACCGTGACGGCTGGTGCATCCAGTACCTGCGCCCTCGCGAAGCCAATCCTTGGCATTGGACGATCCACGAGGCGACCCACCAGCTCAATGCCGAACGCGCCCAACTGGACCTGCCACGCTGGCTGAACGAAGGACTGGCTTGCCTCTTCTCCACATCGCGCCTGGATTCCAGCGGACTGCACTTGGGGGCGGTCGATCCGGAGAGCTATCCGGTCTGGTGGCTCAAGGAGTACCGGCCCGTCGGGAATCGGATCGCCGACCTGCGAAATGGCAAGTTGCAGAGCTTGGAGACGATCGTGCGCGGCGGGGGCGTCGTTCCCGAATCCGGCGATCTCAACCTGGCCTACCTCTCGTGGTGGACCGTCACGCGCTTTCTCTGGAGCCGCGATCCGGTGCGGTTCTTCGCGTGGGTGAAGGCGGACCGGTCGGTGGAAGGCCTCGAGAGGATCGTGGGATCGCTGAAGGACTTGGAGGGACCGTATGTGCGCAGTATGGTGGATTTGACGGATTCTGTCATCAGGAGCGCGGGAGGGCGGCGATGAGGAGGACGATCCTGTTGCTTGCGGGCCTTGGCTGTGCCCATGCGTCCGGGAAGGTCCGGACCGTGCGGATGGGCGAGTACGCCTTCCGGTGCAGCTTGGTTGCGAAAGGTTCGACGATGGGGAATCGCTGCGAGGTGCTGTGGAAGGGAAGGGCCGTGGCGACCCTCGACACGGCATCGAACTTCGTCTTCGGTCATGGCTATCCGTTCGTCGCACGCCACGGGACTGCGAGGCGGATCGCGCTGTTCCGCGACGTGTGGAACGGGGTGGGCATGCGGGTGTACCTGGATTTCCGCAAGGACAGCCTGGTCGGGACCGATTCGCTGCCGTGGTTCCCGACGGACCCGATGGAAGGCGTGCGGTAGGGTCCTGTCACTTCCTCATGAGGATGGTGAAGTCGTCGGGCAGGTAGTCGTTGACAAGCTCGGCCGCAGGGCAAAGCGTGCGGCAGAATTCCAGGATGGCGAAAGGCTCGTATCCGGTCACGAGTTCATCTTCGGGGATCCAGAACCGGTCGAGCAGGTTGAAGACCACGCCTTTGCGCGCCGCGTTCCACATGCGTTCGATGACGGGTTTGGGGTGTGCGGGGTTTTCCGAACGGTAGTTGAGGCTGCCGCTTGCGACCACCACATCGACCTCAGGGAGTGCGGCGGTCATGAAGTCGGCGTGCGCAAAACGGGTGTCGGGAAGATGGCCATGCCGATGGGTGGCCTCGGTGACGAATTCCGTCAGGAAATCCACGCCGAGGTAGGTGATCCCTTCGAAGCTGGCATCAAGATGGGGTTTGAGGTCACCGTACCCGCAGCCCAGGTCCAGCACGGTGCTGCCTTGGAAGAGGTCCAAGCGGCACAACGCCTCGAAGCGGCGGGTCTGGCTGGCCAGGG
>JBDKGV010000115.1:0-10596 GCA_039798005.1 Fibrobacterota bacterium | reverse complement strand
TACGGACTGCCCCTCTCGCAGGCGGCCCTGCTGACCTCGCTCTTCATCTTTCCCGCAAGCCTTTTGCGCCCGCTGGGAGGATGGCTCTCGGACCGCATGGGGGCCCGCGGCCTGATGTACGGCGTCTTCATGCTGATGTCGGTGTGCCTCTTCGCGCTTTCGCTCCCTTTCGGCCACATCGTCTTCCAAGTGCCCGACTCCTACTTCCCGGGAGGCCAGATGGAAGCCCTTCCCTTTTCTCTGGGGATCGTTCCCTTCACGCTCCTGATCTTCCTGATCGGCTGCGGCATGGGCATCGGCAAGGCGGCGGTCTTCAAGTACATCCCCGAATACTTCCCCCAGGACGTGGGTGCCGTGGGCGGTCTGGTGGGAGCCCTGGGAGCGCTGGGCGGCTTCTTCCTGCCCCTTGGCTTCGAGGCCATCACCTCCGTGACCCACCTGCCGCAGACCTTGTTCGCGCTGCTCTTTGCCGTCACGGTCGCAAGCCTTGTGTGGCTCAAGATCACCGTCTGGCGCATGATGCAGACCCAGCAGTCCCCGGGAGCCAATCGCCACTTCTGAGGCTCCGGCACATCGGCCCCCGCCTGGAAACCACCCGGGTTCCTGTCGGGGAATCCTGCTAACTTGTGGATTCCGGGATCCGGGTCCGCCCCGCCCGGAGCTCGAACCGTCGGAAACCAAGCATGGACCAAGAACTGACCACTCCGCGACGCGCAGGCGAGAGCATCCGTGCCACGCTTCCCGACTGGGGAGACGAGACGGTCCCGCTGCGGACCGCCACCGGGCGCGTGCTGGCGCAAGCCGTTGCCGCCGACCGCGAGAGCCCACCTTTCGACCGCGTCTGCATGGACGGACTGGCCGTGGGCGCGGCACCGGAAGCAGGACAATTCCTGTCCAGTCGCGCCGTCCTTCCCGCGGGCTCCCCCCGTACCGCCCTGCCGCCCGACGGAAACCTGGAGGTGATGACCGGCGGCGTGCTCCCGGAAGGGGCCTGGGGCGTGCTTCCCTACGAGGACCTCGAGCCCTGCGCAGGAGGCTTCCGCTTCCGTCCCCGCAAGGACGGTGCGCCTTCCCGCAACGTATCGCCCCGAGGCGAGGACCATGCCGCCGGCACCCTCCTGCTGGAGGCCGGAACCCGCCTGGGAGCGGCTTCCCTCGGCATCCTGGCCTCGGTCGGCTGCATCGCCCCCCGCGTGCGCCGCCGCCCCCGCATCGCCGTGGTGGCCACCGGAGACGAACTGATCGATCCCGACCGCACCCCTCTGCCGCACCAGTTGCGCCGTTCCAACGATGCGGCCCTGTGCTCCCTGCTGGAAGCCTGGGGCTTTCCCGTGGCAAGCGTCCACGCCCTCTCCGACGACCTGGACACCAGCCGCGCCCTGCTGGGGCAGGTGCTTTCCGAGCACGACCTTGTGGTCACTTCGGGAGGCGTCTCGATGGGACGCTTCGACCTCGTCCACGGACTGCTCCCGGAACTGGGCATCGCCAAGGTCTTCCACGGCGTGGCCCAAAAACCCGGCAAGCCCTTCTGGTACGGCACCGGAGGCGGCAAGGCCGTCTTCGCGCTGCCGGGAAATCCCGTGGCGGCACTGGTCTGCGCCCGCCGCTACCTGATCCCGGCCCTGGATCCACGCGCCCAGGCCCGCCCCTGCCCGACACCCGACTCCCCGGAGGTCACCGGCAAGCTGGTGCGTTTCCTGCCCGCCCACCGCACCGCCGACGGCTGGAGCGTGGTCCGCTCGCGCGGCAGCGGCGACTTCGCCTCCCTGCGCGGCACCGAGGGCTTCCTGGAGGTCGCCCCGGCGGCCTGGGAACAACCTTCCTGCGTGCATCTCTGGGAGCCCTCGGCATGATCGCCGTCAGCGCCCCCCTTCCTCTCTCCGGGCGGCACGCGCCCCAGCCCCAACCGCACGCCCCGGCCCCCAAGGCCGCGTCCCTGACCGATGCGCACGGCCGCACCATGCGCAAGCTGCGCCTGTCGGTCACCGAGGCCTGCCAGTTCCGCTGCTTCTACTGCATGCCCGAAGGGTCGCCGCAGATCCGACGCGAGGGGATGCTCGACGCCGCCGGCTATGCCCGCCTGGTGCGGATCCTGGCCGAGGGCGGCATCCGCCAGGTGCGCGTGACCGGGGGCGAGCCCACGCTGCGCCCCGACCTCCTCGATATCTTCCAGGCCCTGTCCGGGATCCCGGGGCTGGAGCTTTCCCTCACCACCAACGGCGAGCTGCTGCCCCCGCTCCTGCCGGGCCTGCGGGCCTGCGGCGTGCGCGGGGTGAACATCAGCCTGGATTCCCTGGACCCCGAGACCTTCCACGCCATCACGCGCCGTCCTCTGGAACCCGTCCTGAAGGCCATCCGCCAAAGCGTGGCGCAGGGCTTCCAGGTCAAGCTCAACAGCGTGGTGTGCCGAGGGCGCAACGACCACGAGGCCCCGGCCTTCGCGGCCTTCGCCGCCGCCGAGGGAGTGGAGGTGCGCTTCCTCGAGCTGATGAAGATCGGCCCGGGCGGACGCGACCACGCCCGCGACTTCGTGCCGGCCCACGAGACCGAGGCCCTGCTGCGCACGCGCTTCTCGCTGACGCCGCTGGCGGTCCCCGGCGACTCCACCGCCTTCCGCTTCCGCCTCGACAACGGCGCCGCGGTGGGCTTCATCGCCTCGGAGTCGCGCCCCTTCTGCGGCGGCTGTTCCCGTCTGCGCCTGAGCGCACGCGGCGAGCTGCGCCCCTGCCTGATGAAGGACGAGAAGATCCCGCTGGCCCCCCTGCCCGACGCGCAGATCCTCCAGGCCGCCCGGGGCTTGCTCCCGCTCAAGCCCGCCGGGCGCATCGAGAGCCTGGACCAGCCCATGCACGCCATCGGAGGCTGAGAATGGACGGACAGAAATTGTCACACGTGGACGAGACCGGCGCGGCCCGCATGGTCGATGTCACGGCAAAGCCCCACACCGCCCGCAGCGCCTGCGCCCGGGCCCGCGTCTGGCTTCCGCCCGAAGTGATGGCCGCCCTGGAGGGCAACGAGATCAACGGCCCGAAAGGAGCCGTGGTCGCCACCGCGCGCATCGCCGGCATCCAAGCCGCCAAGCGCACCTGGGAACTGATCCCTCTGTGCCATCCCCTATTGCTTGGGAAGATCGACCTGACCCACCGCTTCGAGGGCGACGAATTGGTGCTCGAGGCCACCGTGGCCTGCAAGGGGCCGACCGGCGTCGAGATGGAGGCCCTCACCGCCGTGAGCGTCGCCGCCCTCACCGTCTATGACATGACCAAGGCCCTGTCCCACGAGACCGAGATCCGCTCGACGGGACTGGTCTTCAAGCGCGGAGGCAAGTCCGACCATGGCGCATGAGTTCGTCTGCGGAGTCTCGGGGTTCTCGGGCTCCGGCAAGACCACGTTGCTCGAGAAGCTGATCGCGCACTTCTCCCCGCGCCTTTCCTTGGGCGTGCTCAAGCACGACGCCCACGGCTTCGAGCTGGACCGCGAAGGCAAGGACACCTGGCGCTTCGCCCGGGCCGGGGCCCGCGAGGTGGCCATCGGATCGCCCCACGGATGGGGCCGCCTGGGTTCCGGTGCCGGCGGCGCTTCGCTTGACGACCTGCCTCCGGAGCCCGACTGGTGGTTCGTGGAAGGCTGGAAGGACGGAACCCATCCGCGCCTGGTGCTGCTGGACGCCGAAGGCCGCATGGAGGAGCGGTTGACAGAAAACGTCACGACAGGAATTGTCGCGCTGTTGACTCCTGATGAGATCGTGCAGGCCCGCGCCACCGCGCGCTTCCCCGACCTTCCGGTGCTGTCCCGCGACGCCCTTCCCGAGATCGCCTCCCTGGTCGAGTCCCACATGCGCTTGCGCATCGCTCCCCTCTCCGGCCTTGTGCTGATGGGCGGGAAGAGTCGCCGCATGGGCCAGGACAAGGCCCTGCTCGACTACAAAGGCCGCCCCCAGGCCCTTCAGGCCGCCCACGACCTGGCTTCCCTGTGCCGCGAAGTCCACCTCTCCATGCGCGCTGACCAAGAGTTCCCGGTGCCACCCGGAATGTCGCGGCTGGTCGACCGGTTCCTGGACTTCGGGCCGCTGGGCGGGATCCTCAGCGCCTTCGAGGCCAATCCCCGTTCCGCTTGGCTCGTGGTGGCCTGCGACATGCCTCTCCTCACCCCGGCCGTGCTGGATCGTCTGGTGTCCGGACGCGATCCGTGGAAGGCCGCCACCGCCCTGCGCGACCCGGCCAAGAGCTTCCCGGAACCTTTGGCCACCATCTGGGAGCCCAAGTCGCGGCAGATCCTTTTGCAGGGACTTGCCGTCGGGATCCGCTGCCCGCGCCGCAACCTTGAGCGCATGGACATCCGCCAGATCCCCTTGGACGATGCCCAGGCCCTTTCCAACGCCAATGACCCGCAAGAGCGCCGCCGCCTGCTCGCGCACCTCTCCAAGGAGTCCGCATGACCACCGTCCACCTGCAGTACTTCTCCACCCTGCGCAGTCAGGTCGGCCTCGGCGAGGAGACCGTCGTCACCTCCGCCCGCACCCCGGAGGAACTCTGGGGGGAACTCGAGACGCGCCACCGCTGGAACGCCCGCCGCGCCCATTGCGCCGTCGCGGTCAACGACGACTTCGCCGCCTGGGACTCCCCTTTGCGGGACCAAGACCGCGTGGTCTTCCTCACTCCGGTCGCCGGGGGCTGAGATGGACTTCGAGCTCTCCACCGAACCTCTCGATGTCGGACAGCTTCGCAAGCGCCTGCAGCACCCTTCCGCCGGAGCCCTGGTGGACTTCGAGGGCTGGGTGCGCGACCACAACGAGGGGCGTCGGGTCGAGCGCCTGGAGTACGAGGCCTACACGGCCTTGGCCCTCAAGGAGGGGCAACGGATCTTGGAGGCCGCGAAGGAGCGTTTCTCCCTGCGGGCCGCCTGCGCGGTGCACCGCACGGGACTGCTCGAGATCGGCGAGAGCGCCGTATGGGTGGGCGTGAGCTCCGACCACCGCGCCGAAGGGTTCGAGGCCTGCCGCTGGATCATCGACCGCATCAAGATGAGCGTGCCGGTGTGGAAGCGCGAGCACTACGCGGGCGCAGAGCCCGAGTGGGTCGCCTGCCACGCTTGCACCCATGCCGTCGAGCCGGTCGGAAGCCTGGGACAGGAATTGTCCGAGGACCATTCGAGCTGCGGTGATGACCAAGGCGCGTCTGGTCATCACCGGCACGGGCACGTTCACGCTTGAATCGGAGAAGACCAGCACCGTGGAAACAAGGAGCCGGAGCAACGCAGGATCTGGAGCGGACGTTTGCAGGGAAGCGAATGGCAGATTCTTGCACTTCGATAACAAATTCTGACAAGTCACGGAATGTCATGGCAAATCTGGAGATTGCAATCCTTCATGGCTTGAGATGCGGTTTGGCACGTTCTTGGCTTTTGTGATATGCAAACTTCTGCCTATCGAATCAAGGAGACGCGATGAGGACCAGACACCTGCTTGCCGCCTTGCTGATGGGACTCACCGCAAGTGCCAAGGCCCAGAGCCTGTCCGTGACCGCGGCCGCCGATCTGAAGTTCTGCCTGGACTTGCTTGTGAAGGAATACCGGAAGACCCATGCCAAGGCGGATGTCCAGGTGAGTTACGGATCGTCCGGCAAGGCCTTCACCCAGATCCAGCAGGGCGCTCCGTTCGATGTCTACTTCTCGGCGGATGTGGAATACCCGAACAAGCTGGTCGAAGCCGGCCTGACGGCCTCCAAGCCCCGCCTGTACGCCCTCGGCCGCCTCGTACTGTGGAGCGCCAAGGAAGACGCCTCCAAGCTGACGGTGGCAAGTCTTGCACAGCCGCGCTTTGCCAAGGTGGCCATCGCAAACCCGTTGCACGCTCCGTACGGGAAGCGCGCCGAGGAGGCCTTGCGCAAGTCGGGTGCATGGGACGAGGTGCAGCCGAAATTGGTGCTGGGCGAGAACATCGCGCAGGCCGCCCAGTTCGTGCAAAGCGGCAGTGCCTCCATTGGAATCCTTGCCCTTTCCCTGGTCAAGAGCCCTGCATTTTCCGGGCAGGGCTACTCCCTGGTTCCCGAAAACCTGCACAGCCCCTTGGAGCAGGCGGTGGTGATCCTCAAGCGCGGCGGGACGAATCCTGTCGCGACGGATTTTGTCAATTACCTGTTCACTCCGCCGGCCCGGAGGATCTTCGAGCAATACGGCTTCACCCTGCCGGGGAAATAGGCCGATGCTCCTGCACGAAGATTGGAACGCGATTTTTTTGACCTTGAAGCTTGCCTTCACCACCACGGCGATCCTCTTTGCCGTGGGCCTGCCCATCGCGTGGTGGCTGGCGCGCACGCGCGGCATGGTGCGCAATGCGGTGGCCGCGGTCGTGGCCGTGCCGTTGGTCCTGCCCCCGTCGGTGCTGGGATTCTACCTGCTCATGGCCATGGGGCCCGCAGGGCCGTTGGGAAGGCTCACCGAGTGGCTGGGCATCGGCGCGCTGCCCTTCACCTTCGCGGGGCTGGTGGTGGCCTCGGTCCTCTACTCGATGCCCTTCATGGTCCAGCCTCTCCAGTCCGCGTTTGAATCGATGGGAACCGGGGCCATGGAGGCCGCGGCGACCCTGGGCGCATCGCCCTTGGACCGGTTCTTCACCGTGGCGGTCCCGATGTGCCTGCCGGGGATCCTGGTGGCGGGCGTGATGACCTTCACCCATACCATCGGTGAGTTCGGCGTGGTCCTGATGCTGGGCGGAAACATCCCCGGGGTCAGTCGGGTGGTCTCGGTCCAGATCTACGACCATGTGGAGGCCTTTGAGTACGGGCGTGCCCATGCGCTGGCCGCCGTGCTCCTGGTCTTCTCCTTCGCGGTGCTCTTCCTGATGCAGAGGCTGCGATCGAAAGGGGTCGGAGCATGAACCGCATCGAGATGCGCTACCGCCACGCCTACCAAGGCTTTGATCTGGATGTGAACCTGTCGGTTCCCGACCGGGGCGTGACCGCGATCTTCGGGCCTTCCGGCTGCGGCAAGACCACTCTGCTGCGACTGGTGGCGGGGCTCGAACCGACGCCAACCGGGTTCCTCAAGATCGGGGACGAGGTCTGGCATGACGGTACGCGTTCCTTGCCTTCGCACCGGCGCCGACTTGGCTACGTGTTCCAGGACGCGAACCTCTTCCCGCACCTGACCGTCAGACAAAATCTGTCTTATGGAGAAAAGCGGATCCCCGAGGGCGAGCGCCTGCCTTCGCTTGCGGGCGTGATCGAGCTGCTGGGAATCGAAACGCTGCTGGATCGCAAGCCGGCGCGGCTCTCCGGGGGCGAGCGACAGCGCGTGGCCATCGCGCGGGCCTTGGCCGTCAATCCGCGCATCCTCCTGATGGATGAGCCTTTGGCCGCCCTGGACCACGCGCGCAAGCAGGAGATCCTTCCGTACCTGCAACGGATGCAGGGCGAACTGCGGATCCCGATCCTGTATGTCAGTCACTCCCCTGATGAGGTGGCCCAACTTGCCGACCACCTCGTGGTTCTGCAAAAAGGGCGTTGCTTGGCTTCCGGGCCCATCCAGGATGTCCTGAGCCGGCACGACCTGCCGGTGGTCCTTGGCGAAGACGCCTGTTCAGTCTTCGATGCGGTGGTGGCGGAACACGATCACCACGATCACCTGCTGCGGCTGCAGATCGGACGCCAAAGCCTGCTGGTGCGGGAGCACGCATGCACTGAAGGACAGCAGGTCCGGGTACGAATTCTGGCGCGGGACGTGAGCATCGCCTTGGACAGACAGGAACATTCCAGCATCCTCAATCATCTCTATGTGCAAGTGGAGGAGATCCTGGAGGATTCCCATCCGGCCCAGTGCCTGGTAAGGCTGTCCTTGGAAGGGGCACCGCTGCTGTGCCGCATGACCCACCGTTCGCTGCGCACGCTTGCCATCGAGCCGGGCCTTTGGGTGTGGGCCCAGGTCAAGACCATGGCACTGCTCGGACCAGCCGCTCCGAAGGCTCAAAACGATGACGCCTGAGAACCTCCGGACCCATCCCCTGTTTTTCAAGGAGCCGTGACATGGCGCCTGCAAGACCGAAGACCCGAAAGCCGGCCCACGGCGACGTGCCGTCGCTGGTTCCCCGCTGGAACCTGCTGCTTCCCGGCGGCACCACCCGAGGCGAGGACCGCATCGCCCTCTTGAAAGCCATCCGTGACCACGGAAGTCTCATCGAAGCAGCTCATGCCTGCGCCATTTCCTACCGCACCGCGTGGAACTGGGTGCAGGAGCTCAACCGGAGCCAGCCCGAGCCCATGATCCATTCCGTCCAAGGCGGCAAGGAAGGTGGCCAAACCGTCCTTTCTCGCGAGGCCTTGGGCCTCCTTGAGCTCCACGAATCGGTCTCGTCCTTCCTTGAAAAAGCCGCCACCGACAAGGGCCTTCATGCCGAGGACCTCGATGCCTTGTTCCATTTTCAAAGGAGGCTTTCCATGAAGACCAGCGTGCGCAACCAATGGCTGGGTACGGTCAGGACGGTGAAGGCCGGGGCTGTCAACGCCGAAGCCGTGCTTGCGCTGCGGGGCGGGGACGAGATTGTCGCACAGGTCACGATGGACTCGGTGAAAGCGCTCGGATTGTCGGCAGGAAGCGAAGCTTGGGTGCTGGTCAAGTCCAGCTGGATCTCGCTCTTCACCGGAGCCGACGCCCCGCGCATCTCGGCGCGCAATCGCATCCTGGGAACGGTCCGGGCCATCCGGGCCGGTTCGGTGAACGCGGAGGTTTCCCTTGAGCTGTCGGGCGGCGAGATCGTCACTTCCGTGGTCACCCAGGAATCGGTGCAGCACCTGGACTTGATCGAAGGCATGCCCGCGTGGGCGGTCTTCAAGGCCAATGCCGTGATCCTTGCCGTGAACTGAATTCTGACAGAATCTGTCCATCTGAACCGGGCGCCTCCCTCCGGCGCCCTTCGGCTCCGCTCAGGGAACGCCCTCGGGACCGGGCTGCCTGCCAAGCCCCCGCTGCACGGGGGTCTTGGGCCTGTCGGCCGGCATCCCTGGCGCGGCTCACACCCCGATGGCGGAGAGCACGTCGCCGAAAGCGTACGCGCGGGAGGCCAAGGCCGGATGGGTCTCTTCCACGGCGCGGAAGGCAAGGAGCATCCCCTTGCGCGCCTGGGAGGCAAGCGGCGTGGAACGGTCGCGCCGCGAGGACTCGTAGAGGGCGCAGGCCAGGAAGTTCAGGATGCTCTCGGCGGCTTGGGGGTTTGCCGCCTGCAGGGAGGGAAACTCCTGGGCGATGGATTCCAGGTGCTGCTCGACATCGGCCTTTTGGCGGCTGCTGAGGCTTGCCGCGCCACGGATGCCCTGGATGAAGATGTCGAAGCGTGCGTCTGCCATGAGAGGTCTCCCGGTCGAAGGCGCCTCGTCCGGACACCTCTCCACAACCTAGGGAATGAAAGATGGATCGACCAGTCATTCTTTGATGTGCCGCGAAATGAGGGATCCTTGCGACCGGCCCCTTTTCCCGCCCTGCTCGCCAATGGTTTATTTGACAGAATTTGTCCATTGGATCACCAAGCCTCCTCGTCGGCCCCAGATCCCGTTCTACCCGAGGCACTCGAAGGATGTCGGGATCTGACTCCGCCTGCGGGGTCTTGGCCCCGAACATCCACTCAGGCCGGAGCGCCTGCCTTCGCGGCGGGGGCGACGGTCGGGGGGAGATTGACGTTTCCTTCCTGCCGAATGCGTCTCGCCGTTCGTGCTGAGCTTGTCGATGCATGAACGGATTTTCTTCAAACTGCTTTTTCTTTTTGAAACTGTTGCTCTGGACCCTCCCGGTCCAGACCAGGGCCAAAGGTGGTCCGGCCCACCTTTGGAAACCGCCGCCGGGCGTTCCGCCGCCCGGACCCACGGATTTTCGCAGCTACTTCGCGGGACCTCCACCACTTGCGATCAGCAACCTTGTGCTTGCAGGCCCGTCGCCTTGCCCCGCGCGATCAGGATCGCAACACGGGGACCCCATGAAGGGAACTACACGTGGCCACTGCCGTGGCCATGGCCTGCGGCGCACCCCAAAAGAAAACGGCACGCGCATGGCCAATTTCGCTTTTGTGCTCTGGTTGTACACAGAATCGACAGCGCCCGTTGGGATTTTTGACATCACGCAGGAATGATGGAGTAGTTTCACAAAAAATCAACCATCCGTTCCCCTCCCTTGAGGTCTTCCATGATTCAATCCCCCCCCAGAAAAAATCGTGCCATAAGGTTCGCTTTGGCCTTGACGCTCGTTGTGCCTATGGTGGCACATTCTTCTTGGCCAGAGACCTACCACAGGCTTGACACGGAAAATGGTGTCATCCTCGACAGTACGCAGGTTCCGGTGGTCAACACATGCCTTGAGCCCATGAAAATCGAAGTGGATCAAGCCAATGTCACAGGTGGAATTGCGACTTCTTGGGTGGGCACTGCGTGCAACCTTGTGGGAGATGGTCAAAATTTTCACGCGTACTACAAAATGCCCTACTGGATCACTTGTGGGAATGGGGTCAAGTACAAGGGGGAGGGATTGTGGAGTGATCCCAATGATTTTGGTGCGGAAGGTGAAGTGTCGTATGAAGGCGGTTGTAGGCGAACTCGTACAGAGACATATAAATGG
>JBDKGV010000114.1:0-10673 GCA_039798005.1 Fibrobacterota bacterium | reverse complement strand
TGCCTGGGGGTCGGCAAGCCCGACGTCCTCACTGGCCATGCGAATCAGGCGCCGTGCCACATAGACCGGGTCCTCTCCCCCTTCCAGCATCCTGCCAAGCCAGTAGGCCGCCGCCTGGGGGTCGGAACCCCGCACCGACTTGTGCAGGGCGGAAATCGACTGGTAGCGTCCATCTCCAGTCCTGTCGTAGGCGACCGGACGGCGTTGGGCACAGGCGCTGACATGGTCGGCCAGCAATTCCTGTTGCGGATCGAGAGTCGCGGCGCACCACTCCAGCAGGTTCAAGGCGGCACGGGCATCCCCTTGAGCCAAGGACAGGATTCTGGCGATCGCTTCATCCGACAGGATGCTGGCTCGCCCCAGTCCGACAGGTTCGTTCCACGCACGGGTGAGCAAGGCCTCCAAGTGCTCCCCTTCCAGCGCTTGAAGCTGGAAGACTTGGCATCGGCTGACAAGGGCTGGATTGAGTGCATAGGACGGATTCTCAGTAGTGGCCCCCGTCAAAAGGATCATCCCCGACTCGACCGCAGGCAGAAGTGCATCCTGCTGCGCCTTGTTGAAGCGATGGATCTCATCGATGAAAAGCCTTGGAGCCTTGGATCCCAAGCGCCGCAATCCGTTGGCCTCTTCCAAGAGCTTGCGCAGGTCGGGAAGTCCCGACTCGACCGCGGACAGGGTGCGCCAAGGTCTTGTGGAATGTTCCTTGAGCAGCCGCGCAACGGTGGTCTTGCCGCAGCCGGGTGGTCCCCACAGGATGATCGACCCCAAGGCGTCGTTCTCCGCGCCTTTGCGGAAAGGGCTTCCCGGTGCAAAAAGCTCGGCCCCGCCCAGAAGCTGGGAAAAATCGCCCGGGCGTACCCGTTCGGAAAGCGGTAGGGACGCCGGCGCGAGGGTCGAGCCGAACAGGTCGCTCATTCTTCCTGAGGTGCCGAACCCGGAAACAACTCCCCGCTGCCATGGGATCCGACCCACAACTCAACCAAGGCCTCACGTTCAGGCCTGGACAGGGTGAAGTTGGCCCGGCCGTTGGTTTCCATGTGTTGATCGAGATGGAACACGAGCATTCCTGCGCACACCGAGACGTTCAGGCTTTCGGTGAAGCCGTGCTGCGGAATCCGGAAAACAAGATCTGAATTCTCCAAGATATGCCCCGATGGCCCGAAGAATTCGGTGCCCATGTAGATGGCCGTCTTGGGCGCCATGTCCGCCTGATGAAAGGAGGTCTCGGCCTTCGAGGAGGCGACCGCGATGCGGTAGCCTTCCTGTCGCAAATGGTCCAAGCAGGCCTGCCGAGTCGTCCAGCGATGCAGGGTCAGCCACTTCCCCGCCCCGCGCAGGATGGAGAAGGATGCTCTGAACTTGCGTGATTCCTCGATCACATGCACATCCTGGATCCCGAAGCACTCGCAGGTGCGCATGACGGCCGAGATGTTGTGAGGGTCGTTGAAATCCTCAAGCACGAAGGTGTAGTGGCGGGTGCGCAGTGCGGCGATCTGCCGCATCTTTTCAATGCGTTCTTCAGTGGGCATCAGAGGTCGTTCTGGGATGCGGCAATGACTTGCTCGATCGTGGTGAGCTTTTGGATGGCTTTCATCAGACCATCGCGACGCAGCGTGACCAATCCCTTGGACTTCGCATACGCCTTGATGTTGTCGGAACTCTCGCGCCCGAGGATCATGGCGCGCATGTGGTCGTCGGGAATGAGGAATTCGAAGATGCCCATTCGCCCCTTGTATCCGGTGCCGCTGCAGAACTTGCAGCCCTTGCCGGCATAGAAGACGGTACCCGGGCGGATGCCAAGCTTGACCAGCATCTCGTCGGGATAGGCCTTGGGTTCGACGCACTTGGGGCACGAGCGGCGCACAAGGCGCTGGGCCAGAATCCCCTTCACGCAGGATGCCACCAGGAACGGCTCAAGCCCCATGTCCAGCATGCGGGTGAAGGCGCCGGCGGCATCGTTGGTGTGCAGGGTCGAGAAGACCAGGTGTCCGGTCAAGGCGGCCTGAACCGCCATTTCGGCGGTTTCCTTGTCACGCATTTCACCGATCATGATGATGTCGGGATCCTGACGCAGGATGGCTCGGATACCGGCCGCAAAGGTGAACCCTGCGCCCTTGTTGATCTGTCCTTGGCTGATTCCGGGGATGTTCATCTCCACCGGATCTTCCATCGTGACGATGTTGACTTCCGGCGAAAGCACCTTGCGAATGCAGGAATACAGCGTGGAGGACTTGCCGGACCCTGTCGGGCCGGTCACCAGGACCACGCCGTCGGGAAGGTTGATCACCTCCTCGAACTGCTTGTACATCGACGGGAGGAATCCCATCTTCTCCAGAGGGATGTTGTTCGCATTGGGATCGAGAATTCGCATCACGATCTTCTCGCAAACACCGCGATTGCGCAAGGAGACCGGGAAGGAATTGACGCGCAGGTCGACTTCCTTCCCGTTGTGCCGGATGGTGAAGCGGCCGTCGAGAGGCTTGCGCTTCTCAGCGATGTCCATGCTGGCCAGCACCTTGATGCGTGAGGTGACCTGGTTCATCCAGCGCGCGGGAATATGATCGCGCTCGATCAAGTCGCCATCGACACGGTAGCGCAGACGCAGATGCGTTTCCTGCGGTTCCATGTGAATGTCCGAGGCGCCGAGGGCGATGGCGCCGTTCACGATGGCGTTGACCACCTTGACGACCTGCCGACCTTCCTCGTCGGCGAGCTGTTCCTCTTGAACCTCGGTCTTGACGACATCGAGATCCTTGTCGTCGGAGCCGTCATTGGATCCGAACAGCTCCTTGAGGGAGTCCGATCCATCGGCCTTGTAGGTTCGATTGAGGGCGGCCTCAATTTCCTTCTCGGTGGCCATGACCGGGTCGACATCCTTGCCGGTCTTGAACTTGATGTGGTCCAAGGTGCGCAGGTTGGTCGGGTCGGCCATGGCGACGGTGAGGATGCCGTCCTGTTCCCACAAGGGGATGGCCTTGTAATTGCGCGCCATTTCCTGCGGGATGAGCTTGGCCACGCTGGCTTCGATCTGGATGTTGTCCAAGACCACGCGAGCGACGTCAAGCTGTGCCGAGATCGCCTCGATCAGAGCCTGCTCTTCCACCAAGCCGAGCTTGACCAGGATGTCGCCAAGCTTCTTGCCGCTTTGCTTCTTCTGCTCGGCAAGCGCAAGCTCAAGCTTTGCCTGATCGATCAAGCCTCGATCAATGAGGATCTCACCCAGTCGTTTGCGCTGACCGGACAGCTCCATCTGGAGACCAAGGATGCCTTGGAGCGTATCCAAGTCGATCAATCCTTGATTCACCAGAACAGTACCCAAGCTGGTCCCTGACCTGCGATGTTCCTCCATCGCCTTGTCGAGGGTCTCTTGAGTGACAAGTCCCTGGGCGAGAAGGATCTCGCCGATCTTTTTTCTGCGTCGCCTTTGGGCCATTGTTGGACAAGTTAAACCAATTGTCGCAGGCATGGGGGCAGATGCTGGCACAAATTTCTTCAAGACGGGCTCAAAATTTCCATTGCAATTCGCGCATGCTGTGATTAGCTTTGCCCGTCCTTGTTACGGGATGTAGCTCAACGGTAGAGTGCCTGCTTTGGGAGCAGGTGGTTGCACGTTCAAATCGTGTCATCCCGATTAAACTTCTGGTTGCCAACCAGAGGATATGTGGTAGTAAATTGCCATGATCAGCCATTACAGCTTTGTTTGGAGGAGTAGTATGCGTCCATCCGAGCTTTCGTGGGGCTTTGCCCGCAAGAGCAAGCAGCAAGATGAATTCGAGGAGTTCGAAGGCGGTGGCTTCGGCGAAGAATTCGAGGACGATGCCCGTGCGGGTGGAAGCCTTGACGACGACGATGAAGAAGACGAAAGCCGTGAGATCGATTTCGAGGATCCAAACTTCGCTCGCGGCGAGGGCATTTGGAAGAACTACTCTGAAGATCTCGATCTGGAGGAATAAGGGCGCGCTGTCGCTCTTGGCTGTTCTTCTGAATGGTTGTGCGCCAGCGGTTGCACCCCTTTCTACCCAATCAATCCCCGCAGCTCCGGCAGTTCGACCCATTTCCCTGGGCAAGGTTTCTGCCATCTTGGACTCGGCCCGTTCGCTCCAAGCTCAAGGCAAATTCAACGCATCGCAAACACGTGTTTCCGATGCGTTGAGCATCCTGTCTCAAGCACCTCCATCTCAGGCAGCAACCAAGGAAGTTCGCAGCCTTGAGGAGCAGGCCCTTGCGAGCATGCGAGGCAACCTTCCCTACGCCCTTTCCATCGATACCGACTTCGAACCCGGGATCGAGGTGGATGGGCTTGCGCTTTTGGACTCCTTGCAGCCGGATTCTGCGCTCTCCGCTTCGGACAGCCTGAAATACCTGCGCGAATTCCAGCTGGATTCCGGCATTCATTACGATTTGCCCATCGAGATCAACGGACGCGTGCTCGCCTCCTTGGCTTTGTTCCGGGACCGCATCCCCAAGCACTTTGCGATCTGGCTGGCTCGCAAGGGCCGATACGAATCCATGATTCGGGAAAAGTTGCGTGCCGCAGGCTTGCCTCAAGATCTCGTCCATCTGGCCATGATCGAGAGCGGCTTCAACCCCAAGGCGTACTCCCCTGCCGCGGCTTCCGGTATCTGGCAGTTCCTTTCGGCTTCTGGAAAGCGCTTTGGACTGCGGGTGGATCGCTATGTGGACGAAAGACGCGACCCGGAACGGGCCACCGATGCTGCCATCCAGTATTTGACCTTCTTGAACAACAGGTTCAATGACTGGAAACTGGCGATGGCCGCCTACAATTGCGGTGAAGGCTGCATGGATCGCCAGATCAAGCGATCCGGCGTGGAACGCCCATCCTACTGGGACCTTCCGTTGCCGGCTGAAACTCGCGAGTACGTTCCTCGCATCTTTGCCGCGACCATTCTTGGACGAAACCCGGCGGCGCACGGTTTCAACATCGTTCCTTGGCACCCGTTGGCATCGGACACCTTCACGGTGGAAGGCGGCATCACCCTTCAGAAGGTCGCCGAAGCCTTGCACTGCAGCCAAGACACCTTGGCTGCGCTGAATCCTGCGCTGATGCGCAAGATGACACCTCCGCGCAAGGAACCGTGGACCCTTCGCCTTCCTGCCGGAACGCGCGATGCTTTCGCTTTGATCTACCCGGGAATGGAGAAGTCATTCTCCGCTCCGGAACCGACCCGCTGGGTCCATCGCGTCCGCAAGGGCGAGACGGTTTCAAGCATCGCTTCCCGTTACGGCGTGTCCGCTCAGGAAATCAAGTCATGGAATCGTTTGGGCAAGCGCACCATTCGCCCCGGCAAGACCTTGGTGATCTACGGGGATCCGAGCGACAGCCGAATCGTCGCCGAGGAACCCGCCAACAAGCGTCGCTCCAGTGCGGCACAGGCGGAAGATGTCGCCGTGACGGCATCGCATCGCGTTCGCTCAGGGGAGACGCTCGCCTCGATCGCCTCACGCTATCGAGTTTCGGTGGCAAGCATCAAATCCCAGAACCACTTGCGGTCGGACAAGCTTCGCCCCGGTCAGAAACTCAGGATTTCCCGCTCGACGGGGCGCGCATCCGCTGCGGAAAACAGCGCAGACAAACGCAAACCTGATGCCCGATCCAAGAAGGATACGGCTCGATCCTCCGAAAAGGAAGGTCGCGGAGGCGCCTCGTACACGGTGAAATCGGGCGATTCGATCTATTCCATCGCACGGAAAGCCGGAGTGTCGGTTGCTGAGATCGTCAAGGCCAACTCCTTGAAAGGCAATCGAATCAAGCCAGGTCAGGTCATCAAGATTCCCAGCAGAGGTTGACATGAGGCTTCGCAGCGCGGTTTTTGGAATCTTTGCCATGGGTTTGGTGGTCTGCTCTTGCGGCGTCGGCTACGGGATGGCCCTGTGGGCCGATGATTCCCACTTGGAAGTCCCTCATGTGCGCATCGTTCACCTGGACGGCATGATCGCCGACCCGACCAAGGTGATCAACAAGTTGATCGCGGCACGCGGAGATTCCTCCGTGAAGGCCGTGGTGTTGCGGATCGAATCGCCAGGCGGGGCTGTGGCAGCGTCCCAGGAGATCTATCAAGCCATGCTTTCCTTGACCTTGGTGAAGCCAACGGTGGCGAGCATTTGCAACCTCGGGGCTTCCGGGGGCTACTACGCGGCGCTCGGCGCTCACAAGATCATGGCCAACCCAGGCAGTCTCACCGGCAGCATCGGAGTGATTTCCCAGTTCACCGACGCCCATGAGCTCATGGACAAGGTCGGTGTGAAGATGGAGACGGTCAAAAGCGGTGCTCTCAAGGATGCGGGCTCCCCGTTCCGGGAAATGGGCCCCAAGGATCGCGCCTACTTCCAAGGCGTTGTCGACGACGTCTACCGGCAGTTCCGCGCCGATGTGCTCAAACGCCGCAAGGTCGACTCCAGCGCATTGGACACCTTGGCCGATGGTCGGGTCCTGTCCGGAGCCCAAGCCAAGGCGGCAAACCTGATCGATACGCTGGGCGGGTTTGAAGACGCCCAGATGCTCGCCAAGCGGATGGCCAGCCTTCCGACCGGCGCTCCGGTGGTCGATGATCTTCCCAACGCCTCGTTTTTCCAGCGGCTCATCGAGCAGCAGGTCGACGGGATCGGCAAGATGCTGCCGACAAGCTCGGCACCGGTGCTGTTCCGGCTTCCTTGACATCGTCGGGTCCATTCGCCGGAATTTGTCAGGAATAAGACAAATTTTGGTAAGGACAATGCTGGACAAACCCGTTGTGAAGATGTAGCCTGATGACAGGAATCGTGTTTTCGACGAATTCAGCACCAGGAGTCCTCCATGCCCAAGAAGCCAGCGAAGAAAACCAAGGACGTCAAGCCTTCGGCCAAGGCCAAGGAACTCGTGAAGCCCGCTCCCAAGGCAGCCAAGCCCGTGGCAAGCAAGCCCGCCAAGCCGGCTCCGAAACCAGTCGCCAAAAAGGCCGAGGCCAAGAAGCCGGAAGTCAAGGTCGAGGAACCCCGGCGCCCGGGACGCCCGCGCAAGGATGGCACCGCGGACTATGCCGTGCAGGCCAGGAAAATGAAGGCGCTCCTCGATACCTTGGTGACGGCGGAGGAACTCACCGAAGCCCAGATCCTGGCATCCATGTCCGAGTTCGGCTTCGAATTGCATCCCCGAACGCTGGCTCGTGAAGTTGAGCGGTTGGCCATCATCGGGTTCCCCGTGGTGAGGATTCACAGTCCTGACGGCATTCTCTACGCGATGCCCGAGGACGACACGATCGGCCAGGCCATCGCCGACTTGGAAGTCATCCGCAAGGCTCTGAAAAAAGAAGGTTCTGCTCAGGAAAAGCCTTTGCAGGCAGTGATCAAGCTGCTCAAGGACTGACGCTTTACGGTCGGATGCGGCACCCAGCCATGGATGTCCGACCGTCTTTCCTCCCTGAACACCGCTCAGCAATGCGCGGATGTCCTTGGGTCAGGCTTTTCCCGGCGCCGAAGCGTGCTTTGAAACCCCGACCCGAAGCGATCGAACTGGCAACGACATCATCGAAAGCACGACCATGCCCAAGAAGATCCCCACCGACGCGCACGCGATGGAAGAAATGGTTCTCCAAGTCCTTGGCACACCGGGGTATCGTCCGATGACCTTCCGGGAAATGCGCCATGCGCTCAATTGCCCGAAGCATCTGGTGGGAGAGTTGATGGAGACCATCGAGAGCATGGCCACGCGGGGGCGCTTGAAGTTCGGCCACCGCGACACCATCGTTCCGGTCAAGCTTTCCGCCCAGCCTCTCCCCCAGGCCCTGCCCCGAGCCGGCAGCGACTGGAAGCAGGTCACGGATGACGGCCCCACTTGGGAGGAGACGAAAAAACGCATCGAGGAGCTTCAGGAAATGCCGGGCCCCTTTGCGTCGGCATTGATCTCGCGCATCGGCAAGATTCCCGAGCCGTCCGAAACCGATTACGCGGGGCGCGAGGATTGCCGGAAGGACGAGGTCTACACCATCGACCCGAAGGACGCGCGCGACCATGACGATGCCGTGAGCGTGAAGAACCTGCCTGGCAAGAAATGGCAACTCGATGTCCATATCGCCGACGTCTCGCATTATGTGCAGGAAGGCACGGCCTTGGACAAGGAGGCGCTCAAGCGCAGCTTCACCAACTATCTGCCGTGGCGCGCGGTACCGATGCTTCCGGAGCAGTTGTCGACCGACCTTTGCTCACTTTTGGAAGGCAAGGATCGCCTGTCCCTTTCGTGCCGGATGGTGATCGATTCCAAGGGCAAGATCGTCTCGTGGAAATTCTTCGAGTCCGTGATCAATGTGCGCAAGTTCCTGACTTACGAGGAGGCCCAACGCATCGGGGACGAAGGCGACCCGGCCATGGGGCGTCTCAAGGCTTGTACGGACGCGCTTCGCAAGTCCCGCGAGAGCGAGAACCTGCTTTCCTTCAACGTGCCCGAATCGCGCATCCAGTTCGACGCCAAGGGCGAGCCTTGCGGCGTGAAGCCAAGCGAGCACCTCCCCAGTCACAGCTGGATCGAGGAATGCATGCTGGCGGCCAATCGATGCTGCGCGCGTGAGCTTGACGAGAAGCGCCTTTGCGGCATGTATCGCGTCCACGAGGCACCGGAAATGGAGACCATCGCCTCGATCGCCTCCTGGGCGGAAGCCCTTGGCAACGACATCCCGAGGCCTCCGGTGCAGGAGTCCGATTCATTCTCCAATGTGCAGCCCCAGCTTCAGGCGTGGCTTGCGGATCTTCTCAAGATCGAGAACCTCCCGATCGGATTGCAGAGCAAGATCATCCGTTGCATGAAGAAGGCGCGCTACTCCACGGAATGCATGGGCCACTTCGCCCTCGGCTGGCGCCACTACAGCCACTACACATCCCCCATCCGCCGCTATGCCGATCTCTGGACTCACCGGGTCCTCAAGGCCAGCCTGCACGGCGAAGAGCCGGGGCCCGCATGGCAGACCGCCTCGCGCCAGATCGCCACCCACATTTCCGGGCGTGAAGATGCCGTGATGAAGACGGAGCGTTCCACGACACGCAGCTGCGTGGCTTGGACCTTGCGCAATCGCGCAGGCGACCAGTTCGACGGGATCGTGAACGGTGTCGAGCCGATGGGTGTCTTCATCCAGTTGAAGGACCCGTGGGCCGAAGGAATGCTTCACGTACGGAACCTCCACTGCGATTTCTTCGAGCACAACCCTGATCGGATGCAGTTGGTCGGGATGCGCACCAAGCGGGTGATCGGAATGGGAGACACCTTGCGGGTGACCCTCCTCAAGGCGGATCCCTTGGCAGGGTTCATCGACTTCGCCTTGGCCGAGGACGAGGAGGCCCTGGAGCAGTTCGAGATCCGCGATCGCAAGCGCCAGCAGAAGTTGGAGCGTGAACGCAAGCGCAACGGCCCCCCGAAGGCGGGTTCCTCGAAGAAGCTGCATCGCGGGACCTCGGCATCGGCCCCGTCGAACAATCCGCGCGACAAGAAATCCAGTCGGGGACGCAAGCGCTGATGGCTTTTCCTATCGAGGAAAAACTCGTGATCGCGGTTTCTTCGAGCGCCCTCTTTGATCTGTCCGAGCCCGATCGCGTCTTCCGGACCCAAGGAGAGGATGCCTACCGGGCCTATCAACGCACCCATGAGCATGAGCCACTGCCCGCCGGCGTGGCTTTTCCATTCGTGAAACGGCTTCTTTCCCTCAACGGGATCGAAGCCTCGGACCGGCCCGTCGAAGTCGTCCTCCTGTCCCGCAACGACCCCGACACCGGGATGCGGGTGATGCGGTCGATCGAAGCGCTTAGCCTTGACATCACCCGTGCCGTCTTCACCAGCGGGCGGGCACCTTGGCCGTACCTTCCGTCCTTCAACGCAAGCCTGTTCCTGACCGCGGTGCGCGAGGACGTCCACGAGGCCTTGGAGCTCGGGCATCCGGCGGGGTGCGTGTTGCACGGCGACATTCGCGATGACAGCGATGCCGAGTTGCGCATCGCGTTCGACTTCGATGGCGTGCTTGCCGACGACGCGGCCGAGCGAGTGTACCAAGAGGAGGGATTGGCGCGGTTCCAGGAATCCGAGAAGGCCAGCGCCTCGGTCGCCTTGAGCCCCGGGCCGCTCAAGCGGCTCTTGGAAGGACTTTCCGCCGTCCAGCGACTGGAGCAGGACAGACGCACCAAGGATCCAAGTTACGTCCCGCGCCTGCGGACCGCCATCGTGACGGCCCGCAGCGCTCCGGCCTTCGAGAGAGTGGTGACGACACTTCGCAGCTGGAACTTGCGCGTGGACCATTCCTTTTTCCTGGGCGGAATGGACAAACGGCGCATTCTGGATGTCTGGCATCCGCATATCTTCTTCGACGACCAGATGTCCCACGCCGGGCCGGCCTCGGCATCGACGCCCTCGGTCCATGTCCCCTTCGGGGTTGCAGGGCGCAGAAGTCTCCCTTCCGATTGAAGCTTTTGTGCGGCGTTGGCCGCCATAGGTTAGATTTGGGGGGACATGAAGCGTTTTGAAGTCAAGGTCTGTGGCGTGACCACGGCAGAAGGTATGGAAGCCTGCATCGCCGAGGGCGTCGACTGGGTCGGATTGAATTTCGTCCCCGGAAGCCCCAGGTATGTCAATCCCGAACAAGCCATGAAGCTCGCTTCGATGGCGCGCGGAAAGTTGCGTCTGGTCGGAGTGTACCAGA
>JBDKGV010000113.1:0-10811 GCA_039798005.1 Fibrobacterota bacterium | reverse complement strand
CCCACGGTGCCGTCGGAGCCAAGGCCCCAGAACATGCAGCGCACGCAGGACTCGTCCTCGATGGCAAAGGAGGCGTCGTACTCGAGGCTGGAGAAGGAGACGTCGTCGTTGATGCCCACGGTGAAGTGGTTCTTCGGGGCGTCCTTCTTGAGCTCGTCGAAGATGGCCTTGACGTGGGAAGGCACGAACTCCTTGGAGGAGAGGCCGTAACGGCCACCCACCAGCTGGATGGAGGCGCGTCCGGTCTCGATGAGAGCCGTGGCCACGTCCTGATAGAGCGGCTCGCCGGCGGAACCCGGCTCCTTGGTGCGGTCCAGCACCGAGATCTTCTTCACGGAGGCCGGAATGGCGGCCATGAAATCAGAGACGGCAAAGGGACGGAACATGCGCACAACCAGCGCGCCGACCTTCTCGCCATGGGCGTTCAGGTACTTGACGGTCTCGGTGACGACTTCGGCACCCGAGCCCATGACGACGACCACGCGATCGGCATCCGGAGCACCCACGTATTCGTAGATCTTGTAGGCGCGGCCGGTGAGCTTGGCAAACGCGTCGAAGTGTTTCTGCAGGATGCCCGGGACGGCGGTGTAGAAGGGGTTCGAGACTTCGCGACCCTGGAAGTAGACGTCCGGGTTCTGCGCGGTGCCGCGGATCATCGGATTTTCGGGGGTCAACCCGCGGGAACGGTGGGCTGCGACCAGGTCGTGGCTCACGAGCGTGCCGAGATCCTCGTCGGTGAGGGTCTCGATCTTGTTGACTTCGTGGCTGGTACGGAAGCCGTCGAAGAAGTGCAGGAAGGGAACGCGGCTCTCAAGCGTCGCGGCAGTGGCCACGGCCGAGAAGTCTTGGGCCTCCTGGACTGAGTTGGAAGCAAGTAGCGCCCAGCCGGTCTGACGCACAGCCATGACGTCCTGGTGGTCGCCGTAGATGGACAGGCCCTGGGCCGCAAGCGAACGGGCCGTGACCTGGAAGACGGTCGACGTCAGTTCGCCGGCGATCTTGTACATGTTCGGGATCATCAGGAGAAGGCCCTGAGATGCCGTGAAGGTCGTGGTCATGGCACCGGTCATCAGGGCGCCGTGCACCGCACCGGCCGCGCCGCCTTCGGACTGCAGCTCGATCACGCTGGGAACGGTGCCCCAGATGTTCTTCTTGCCCTGAGCAGAGTACTGGTCGGAGAATTCGCCGATCGGAGTGGATGGAGTGATCGGATAGACGGCGATCACTTCGCTCAGCTTGTGCGCAACCATGGCCACTGCTTCAGTCGCGTCGATGGTGACCTTGGCTCTGCCCTTGACCTCTGCCATGCATGATCCTTTCTGCGTGTTTCTGTTGGGGAGCACTCGGCAACCCTTCATCAGATCAAAAGATAGAGAATTCTTTGTCACGTGAGACTGGAATATCCGACGTTTCTCGGATAAGAATATCTATAGATGCACGAAATCCGGATCTTGGTCTTCCCGTGATTTGGATCACATGCGCGATTTTTTCCGGTGCCGGGGGGGAATGCGGATGTCTATACTCCGTTCACCGAATTCAGCCTGTTCGCGCCCGCAAACACAGAAGGAACTCCTCCATGAACCGCTTTGCCCTGTTGGCCTCCGGCTTGGCCCTGAGCCTCTCCGCCTGCAACGAAAGCAGTCCGGCCGTCACCACGGCTCCGGAAAAGAGCACCGTCACGACTCCCGAAGTGGTCGTGACCCTGCCTGCCACCAAGGTGGACACCAACGCGCTGAACGGGACCACGGTCAACGCGGCAGCCTCCAAGGCCGCCGTCGCCAGCGCCACCCAAACCACCCAAGACGCCTTCCAAGCCGTCTTCGACAGCACCTCAACTGATGTGACAAACCCGATGGGCAGCCAGAAGGTGGCTCTGCAGAACGCCAATACGCAGATGCGCGCGGCGTTCCAAGCCGACCCGAACAATACCCAGGCCTGCTTCGGCCTTGCGGTCACCTCGCTTGCCGTGCGCGTCCAGTCCATGGGCGAGACCATGGGCAAGCTCCAGGACGAAGGACTCACGGTCGCCAACCCCACCAGTGCAGGGCGCGCCCAGACGGCTCTTCCCGGCCTTGCCCGGGCCATGAGCAACCCGACCAACGCGCCCAGCATCGAGGCGTTGCAGGACAGCGTGGAAAAGCGCCTGTTCCCCACCTTGGATTCCGCCATCTAT
Source organism: Fibrobacterota bacterium (assembly GCA_039798005.1). Lineage (GTDB taxonomy): Bacteria > Fibrobacterota > Fibrobacteria > UBA5070 > UBA5070 > JBDKGV01. The sequence continues at coordinate 8,638 of JBDKGV010000113.1, read as the reverse complement.
CTGCTTCAGAAGGCGTGGAAGGATCCGGCCTTCACCTTCAAGATCGCCGACCCGGACCGTGCGGGCGACTCGCTGGTCATCGACCGTGGCGACGTGGGATTTGCCCTGGCCGGCCTGAAGGGCGTGCGCGGTTACCTCTCCTGGTTGCTTTCCTACAGCGCCGAAGTGCGGATGAACAACAGCTACGCCTGGATCGACACCTTGGGGAACATCGACGGCGAAGCACCCACCACCCCCGCCCAGATCGCCGCCTTCGACCATGTCAAGACGCTGATCGCCCCGACCTCAGGCTTCCTGAAGGTCCGCTCCGGCAAGGAAGAGCTTCTGGGCTCCGTGGTTTCTCAGTTCCGTGAAGCCCTTTCCTTGGCCAAGGAAGCGGCCACCATGAGCTACGAGCTGAAGAGAAATGCCGATGACCGCGCTCTTCCCACCATCACCACGGCCTCCAGCCGCGACAAGGTGATCAAGGCCGCCGATACCGCTCTTTCCTGGCTTTCCGGCCCACGCACCGTCACGCTCCTGCAAAGGACCAGGTGCAAGGAAGAATACCGATCCAGCAGTTCCTACGTCACGAAGCGGTATGACGCCGCCACCGGAACCTACCGCGACACGACCATCGTCTACAACAATTCGGGCACCTACACATTCACTCGCAACAACCTCTTCGGCATCAGCTTCGAGGATGGATGCGGCGATGACTACACCTATTCCAGTCCCTATTCCACCTACGTGTCCACATCGACCTACACCGAACTGTCCAGCAGCACGGTGACCACCCGCTTCAACCTCTCCGCTCTGATCCAGCTCAAGGACCTCAAGGTCTTCCTGCCCGACAGCTACGCATGGAACAGCTACTCCACATGGAAGGCGGACGGTCCCTTCAGTCTGACCAAGGACGGCGTGACAAAGACGGCCAACTCCTTCGATGACCCGATCGATTCCTTGGGAGCCACCGCTCTCAAGGGTTGGCTGCACTGGGCCGACCCGAGCTTTGGCGGCACCTTCCCCGATTTCGCCACCTCCGAGGCGGTCATCGACCTGGTGGTTCGCTTGGAAGGCAAGACCCCGAGCTCCGCGGCACGCGTCGGCACGGCCTTCTCCCTGCTGCGTTGAGCTCCTCCCGACCATCCATCACCCTGCGGGCGGCCCTTTGCGGGGCCGCCCTTTTGGTGTCCCGTCCTTCCGGCGCTCCTATTCCTCTCCTGGCCGAGCACTTGGGCCTTGGCGAACTGCATCTCCAAGGCGGTCCGAACCCGTTCGATTCCGGCTCGTTCGTACGCGAGGACGCCCGCTTCGGCCCGAACCTTTCCGGAACGATCCAGAGCACACCGATCGACCTTGAGAGCCGAAGCCTGTCAACAACCGCGCAATTGGACAGTGCCGGGGCCTTTGCCCGCGTTCAGATTTCCACTTCACCCGCTCGCGACGACCTTGCGTTCACCCAAGTTCTGATCCAGCGCCGCTCCATTGGACCATCGGCGATCCTGGAGGCCGGAGCCGGTCATGCGTGGTGGCTGCGCACCCGCCTGCAATCCTTGGAGGGGCGCCCCGGATGGCAGGTGGCCGCAGGCCGCACCGGCACCGCCTTCGAGGCTTCCATCGAGTGGGAGGAGGCCCAGGAAGCGGAAGACTGGAGCTTTTCCCTTCCCACCGGCGAGGCATTGGGGGTTGGCTGGAACTCCCATCGCTCCCGCCAAGCCGTTGGACTTTCCCTCGCCCCCAATTCCCCGCTGTGCTTGACAGGAAACGCCTCCTGGACCCGATTTTCACCCACAAGCGGTTTCCCGTACTGGAATCTCACCGACTCGGGAGCGTCCCGACGGTGGGAGATCGCCTGGAAACCCCGATGGCAAGACCTGCGCGGCGTCCTTTCCCACCGCGCCTTCCAAGGCAACCTGACCACCCTTGGCTGGGGGCAGGATTCCGGGCAGGAACGGCGCCGGTTCCACGCCTTGAAGTGGGCCTTGGCAGGGTTCCGACAGGAGGCGGGGGTCGACTTGAGGCGCATGTCGGTGCGGTTCGGCAGGCAGGAGGCGACCTTGGAACTCACCGACCTGCGGGCGCCTTTTCTGGCATGGAACAACCTGGACGACTCTCCTTGGGGCAGTATGGCCGCACTGTTCGAGACCCGCAACGACCGGCTCAAAGGCCTCGCCAGCCTTCGATCCCAATGGCTTTCCCTGACGGGGCGGCGTTCCTTCGGGCGCCTACGGGCCGAGGCCGGTCTTGAGCTCACGCACCTTGAACTGGAATCCAGCCTGCCGTGGAGCAGGCGAAGGCGCTCCATCGATTTTTCCACGAGCCTCGAGACGGACACCCTGCGAATCCGCCCTCTGGATGCCTTGATCCTGTGGCCGTCCCTGAAACTGGCCCGGACCCATGGGCAATGGGACATCGCCTTGAGCGCGGTGCAAGCACTTCCGTTGCGCGTTCGTCAGACTGCCGATCCCTCCGCGTCCAACTCCGTCAGCCCACTGGAAAACTCCAAGCAAGGCACGACAAGCGGCGGACTCACCGTGCGCGCGTCCCTGACCCGGCGACTGTAATCGTCGCTGGGGGCCAAGCGCCCTTCGAGGCTATCTTGCCAACCCAATGCCATCGATTCCGCTCCGATCCCCCGAAGAAATGCTCCAACGCCTTTGGGGCGGCTATGGCCGCATCGTCCGCACGCGGGACCCGAGCACGGGAGCAACCCTCATCGTCAAGGACATCCGCTGGCCTCCGGCAGGCAAGGATCGTTCCCACCTCCGCAAGCTGCGCTCCTATCAGGTGGAGGCCCATTGGTACTCGACTTGGGCAAGCCAAGTCCCTGAAACCTGCCGCATCCCGAGGAGTCAAGGTCAGGAATGCCACGAAACGGGAATGCGTCTGGTCCTTGAAGACCTCGATGCCTGCGGATACGGGCGACGCACATCCTGCCCCAAGGGAATCGATCTCGAAACGGTGATCGGCTGGCTGGCCACCTTTCACGCCACATTCTTGGGGCGTGTTCCGGAAGGCCTGTGGGACGAAGGCAGCTATTGGCACTTGGCCACGCGCCCCGAGGAGTTCGAATCCATGCCCCATGGCCCCTTGCGCGAGGCCGCCCGGGAGATCGACCGACGGCTGTGCCAAGCGCGGTGGCGAACCGTGGTTCACGGCGACGCCAAGCCCGACAATTTCTGCTTCGGCAAGCCCGGCAGCGTGGCCGCCGTCGACTTCCAATACGTCGGAGGAGGATGCGGCATGCGCGACCTGGCCTACCTGCTCGACTGCGTGCTGGACGAGGCACTCGACGACACGCTGACCGCCAAGTGGCTCGACGCCTACTTCATCGCCTTCGCCCGAGCCATGGCCATGGATTCGCGCAAGGCCCACCTCACCGCATCGGTGGAAGCCGAATGGCGCGGACTGTTCCCTGTCGCGTGGCTGGACTTCCAGCGTTTCCTGCAAGGCTGGAGCCCGGGCTATGCGCATCCGACCGCCCGGCTGGAGCGGCGGATACGCCAGGAATTGTCAAAGCTCTGAATTCAGGCGACTTCAGGGCGTGACGGGAGCCGTTTCGATCACGTAGGCTGCACTGATCACATCGCTCGAAGTCCAGCCGGCCTTGGCGGCCCGCGCCTGAAGCGTACCTGTCGCAAGGATCGCCACCGGGGCATCGGTGCAATCCGTCCATGTCGTTCCATCCAAGGAGCATTCGAGCTTCGCACCCGCGGCGGCGCTGCTCACGCGAACCGTCTGGGCCTCCGGATAGGTTCCAGCCGGGACGCTGAAGACCGGGGCCGCCAGCTTGAAGGCATAACTCGCCTTGACCACGGCGCTGGAAGTCCAGCCGACCTTGCTTGCTTGCACGAACAGGGTTCCCGAGGCGGTCACCGCCACGGTGTCACTGCAAGCCGCCCAAACCACGCTGTCCGAGGAACAGGAATAGGCCACACCGGGGGTCGAATCCGAAAGCACCACCGATTGCGCGCCAGCATAGGTGCCCGAGGGAACGCTCAAGACGGGTGCGCCGACCTTCAATTCGTACTTGGCACGCACCACGGCACTGGTGTCCCAACCCGCCTTGCTGGCCTTCACGAAAAGCGATCCCGAAGCCGTCACCGCCACGGTGTCGCCGCAAGCCGCCCAAACCACGCTGTCCGGGGAGCAGGAATACGCCACACCAAGGGTCGAATCGGAAAGCACCACTGATTGCGCCCGGTCATAGGTGCCGGAGGCGACGCTCAAGCGCGGCGCCTTGGACTGAAGGCGGTACGAGGCCTGCACGACAGGGCTCGATGTCCAACCGGCTCGCGTCGCTTGGACGAACAATTTGGAACTGACGGAAAGGACCACGGAATCCTGGCAGGCTTCCCATGCCGAGCTGTCCGCGGAACAGCGGTAGGTGACACCGGCAGTCGAATCGGAGAGGACCACCGTCTGCGCACTCGAATAGGTTCCCGAAGCCACGCTCAAGCGCGGCGCGCTCACCTTCAACTCATAGCTTGCCGAGACGATGCGGCTGGTGTCCATGCCCTTGAGAACGGCCCGTGCGAAGATCCTTGAGCTGGAGTCGACCGGCACGGAGTCCTTGAAGACCGACCATGTCAGGCTGTCCCTCGACCACAGGATGGTTGCGCCCGGAAGAGAATCCGTCAAACGGACGTGCAAAGCCTTGGAGTGGCTTCCGGATGCCACGCTGAAATTCGGGACCGGCGTGTTGCCGCGAATGATCCAAGTCGCTTGGTTGCTCCAGAGCGCCGGTTGGCCCGTGCTTGCCACCGAATCGGAGCGCAGCGCGACCCGGTAGAGCTGGCCTTTGGTCAAGGTCAGAGGGGCCGCGACCGGCTTGGCCGACTTCGAGGCGCGAGGATCAGTGCTGTCCATGGTGATCCAAAGCCCCTTCACGGCCGGAACGACCACACCCACCTTGGTGCTGTCCAGCTTGGGCAGGGCATCCAAGCCTGGACCGCCCACGGCGCGCAGGAGGACCGTCTGGGTCTTGCCGGAGTAATCCGCGGTGTCGGTGGCAAAGGCCCACCAGCGGGCAACCCGGACTCCTGCCGAATTCTCGAAGCCGACCACGGAAGCCGTGTAGGACGCACCATTGTCCACGCTGTCCAATTTGACCGGCCTGCCGAATCCGCTTTCTTGGAGCAGGACCTTCTTCTTCCCGCCGGAGCGCATCGTGGCAAGCACGCTGTCCACTTCGGGAACCGTGGAATCCATCACGACCGATCCCTGCAAAGGCACCGAGCCGTTGTATGTCCCCAAGACGACTTCCGGCGCCGGCGCCTGCTCACCGCAGGCTTGCAAACCTCCCACCAGCGCAAGCATTCCCGCTCCACGCAAGGCAAAGGTCTTCCAAAACTTCATCGCATCCATGCCCTTGGTCATTGCCGCCCCGATCATCCGTGTTCACCAAACCGCGAAGCTGCCAAAGCCCTCATGGAAACGACCCCCATGAATCCAGCACATCCGCTTTCCTTGCTCATGTAGGAAAGAGAAGAAATCACGCGGCAATGGAAAAGAGCGGAACTCCAAAAAGTGGAGTCGAAGCTACGGCTATCGCGCCAGCGGCTTCCATCCAACCAAGGAGCGGATCCTTGCCGGAATGTCGGTGTTGTCCAGTCGCCCCCCAAAACGATCAGCCCCGACACCCCAAGCGTAAAGGGGGACGGGAAGGGCCGTGTGCGCGAGACTGGTCCAGCCCACTCCGGCCTTGCGCCCGAGAATGCGGGTCGCGGCCAGCGCAAGGGGCGGATTGCGCCCCCAATAGGCGGCATCCAGACCGGCGACCGGACGGCGCCCCGGAAGACTCAAGGAATAGGCCCGCGCCAACTCAAGAGTGTCGTCGCGATCCAAACCAAGGCGCGGATCCTGTCCCAAACCGGTCCAGCGACCGATCTCGGCGATCATCGTGGCAAAGTGCCGTGCGCTGTCCAGCTTGCCAAGCCCCGCTTCGAAAGGAACGCGCAGCGAATCCGCCAAACGCTCCTGGGAAAGCCGCTGCCGCGTAAGCAGTCCGAAATCGGACTGGTAACCGCGCAGACCATTGCCCAAGGAAAGTCCACCCGTCTCGTGGTCCGCCGTGACCAGGATGAGGGTTTCATCCGGGTGCTTGCGACCGAACTCAAGCGCGAGCTGCACGGCGGCGTCCAGATCCCACACCTCCCCGATCGCAGCCCGGGCATCGTTCGCATGGCACGCCCAGTCCACCTTCCCCCCCTCGGCCATCAGGAAAAACCCGTTGTCGCCCTCGAGAAGTCGAATGCCCGTGCCCACGAAATCGGCCAGACGAGGCTGGGAAGGGTCCGCCGGGTCCATCGCCCATGGAAGTGCCGTCCCCCCGGCTGGAGCCGGTGAGAACAGGATCGCAGGCAGCGTCTTCAAGGATGCCAGCGAATCGCGGTGCTGCACGATCCGAAATCCCTTCTGCTTGGCCAGATCATGGAGATCGGGCTGATTCTTGCCCGGTTTCCCGACCGGTTCCTGGAATCCGCCACCGGCGAACAGGGGCATCCGGCTCGTGGTGAGCTGACGCCCGATCTCCCAATACTTGTCGCGGCTGTCGACATGCGCGTAGAAGGCCGCCGGCGTGGCATGATTGACCGAGACCGAGGTCATGATGCCCACAGGCACTCCGGCATCCCGAGCTTCTTCAGCCAGACTGCGCATCGGGGCGTTGTCGTGAGGATCCAACCCGATCACGGCCTCCCCCGCCTTCGAACCACCTGCCATCGCAGTGGCCGCCGCCGCCGATTCGGTGATGCGCCGTACCGCGCAATGGGTCGTGACTTCGCCCCGCACCGGAAAGCGCGAGAACACCGTGGGCGAGAATCCCGTGGAATCACCGTCATGGCTTGCCTTCCAGGCTTCGGCCAAAGCCACCTGGGCGGCCCCCATCCCGTCCCCGATGAAGAGGAACACGTAGCGCGGGCGGTCCGGTCGCGGGGTCACGGCCAAGGCATGGACGCTCAGGGCAAGCAAGGGAAGGAGTCTTCGCATGGAAGCAAGATAGACGGGCGCAGTCCCCTTCCCGATTCGGTGCAACATGGCCGCAATGACGACCGATCGAAGCCCTGCGGACTTTCCACGCCGCTGGACAACTATATTTGAGCGCATGAGGTCACCCTCCCGCTCCACCGTCTACTTCTCCTTCGCCGCCTTCCTCGTCTTCGCCGCCTTCAGCGCAGGACTCGCCAAGGAAAGTTCCGGTGGCAAGGGGTCGTTCTATCAGAGCTTCGAGCAGCTCTACCGCGTGCTGGCCCGTCTGAACGAGGCTTATGTCGAGGAGATCCCGCCCGATCAGATGGTCGAGGCCGCCGTCAAGGGCATGACAAGCATCCTGGACCCGCACACGGCCTACTTCGACGCCAAGGCGACCGAGGATCTCAAGGTCCACACCGAAGGCGAGTTCGGGGGACTTGGCATCACCATCGGCGTGCGTGAAAAGATCCTGACGGTCATCTCGCCGCTCGTGGGCACTCCTGCCTACCGCATGGGCATCCAGGCCGGCGACCGGATCCTTGAGATCGACGGACGCTCCACCCGCGGCATGATCGTGGACACCGCCGTGAACCACCTGCGCGGCAAGCCCGGCACCAACGTCACCATCAAGGTCTGGCGCGAAGGCTTCACCGAGCCGCTTCCTTTCAAGTTCACCCGCGAAGTCATCAAGATCGAATCGGTCCCCTACTACGGCATGTTGCCGGGCCAGGTGGGATTCATCAAGCTGGTCCAGTTCTCCCGCACCACGGGGGATGACATGGACAAAGCCGTCGCCGAGCTCAAGAAGCAGGGCATGAAGTCCTTGATCTTGGACCTTCGTTACAATCCGGGTGGCCTCTTGACCGAAGCGGTTGCGGTCTCGGAGCTGTTCCTGCCCAAGGGCAAGGTCGTGGTGAGCACCAAGGGCCGCATCACGGGCCAGAACTCCGAACTCCTGAGCGAGCGCGCTCCGTTGGTCGATCCGAACCTTCCGCTGGTCGTGCTGGTCAACGGCGGCTCCGCCTCGGCCTCCGAGATCGTCGCCGGCGCCATCCAGGACTGGGACCGCGGCGTGATCATGGGCACCCAGAGCTACGGCAAGGGCTCCGTGCAGACCATCAACCAGATGGACGCCACCCACATCCTGAAGCTCACCACGGCGTTCTACTACACGCCCAGCGGCCGTTGCATCAACAAGAAGGAAAATTCCATCCGCTTCAAGAACGTCGATTCCGCCAAGGTCGACACGGCGAAGAAGGATCCCGAGTTCGACGAGGAACTGGGCGTGGAGATCGGCGAGAAGGCCGACACCTCCTTCGACACCACCGGCCACAAGTCCTTCAAGACCCTGCTCCTGGGCCGCAAGGTCTGGGACGCGGGCGGCATCCTTCCCGACATCCGGGTCGCCGGTCGTGCGATCAATCCCTACCAGCAGGAGCTGGAGCGCAAGACCGTCTTCTTCCGCTGGGCCATCAAGGCGCGCCCCCTCTTCGAGAAGAAGGGCAAGATCGACACCTCGATCAAGGTGACCGACGCCCTGATCGAGGATTTCCGCAAGTTCCTGACGACGGATTCCGTCAAGTTCCGCTTCGAATCCCCCGCCGTGCGCATGCTCAAGGAACTGCGCAAGACCTTGGATCGCGACCAGAAGACCGCCGACTCCCTGCCAGCCGACCTTCGCAAA
>JBDKGV010000112.1:0-11231 GCA_039798005.1 Fibrobacterota bacterium | reverse complement strand
CTTGGACTTCTCACCTTGAATGCCCTTTCCTCGGCACGCTCGGTGCTCATCCCCATCCAGTGCGAATACTACGCCTTGCAAGGTCTGGCCGAACTTCTCAACACCATCCGCCTGACCCAGCGCAGCCTGAACCCGGACCTCTCGATCGAGGGCGCGCTGCTCACGATGCACAACCAGAGCACCCTGCTCTCCAAGCAAGTGGTCGACGAAGTGCGCACATCCTTTCAAGAGCGCGTCTTCCAGACCGTCATTCCCCGCACGGTCAAACTTGCCGAAGCGCCATCGCACGGCAAGCCCATCCTCCTTTACGACATCAACACATCCGGCGCCGTCAGCTACATGAAGCTCGCGCGCGAAATCATGGGACTTCCACTGTGATGCAACCAAAACCCCGCGGCCTGGGAAAAGGCCTTGGCGCCATCTTCCAAGACAAGAAGGCTGCCCATCAAAACGATCAGGTGCTCTCCGACGCACCGATCCCGGGCGACCGGATCGAGGAGATCCCGCTCGCCTCGATCGTTCCCAATCCGTACCAGCCTCGCAAGGTCTTCAACGACGACGAGATCCTGGAGCTTGCCCAGTCGATCCGCGACAAGGGACTCATCTCCCCGATTCTGGTTCGCAAGAATGGCGACACCTACCAGATCGTCGCCGGCGAACGCCGCTTCCGCGCCCATCAGCTGATTGGACGTTCGACGGTTCAGGCCATCGTCCGCGAGCAGATCACCGACCGCGAGATGCGCGAAGTCGCGATCATCGAGAACATCCAGCGCGTCCAGCTCAATCCCTTGGAAGAGGCTCAAGCCTACCAGGAGCTGATCCAGGATTGCGGGCTCACCCACGACCAGTGCGCCGAGCGCTTGGGCAAGAGCCGTTCGGCGATCACCAACGCCTTGCGTCTGCTTCGCTTGAACGAGGCCATCCGCGACTTCGTCCTTTCCGGAAAATTGTCGGCCGGACACGCGCGCTGCCTGGCCGGACTGCCCCTTGAACGGCAGGTGCCTCTGGCCAACCGAGCCCTCTCGGAGGATTGGAGCGTCCGACGCTTGGAGCAGGAATGTGCCCAGGAGACCGGGGAGGCCAAGCCCGAAAAAGCCAAGAAGCCCAAGGAGGAGCAGCGCCTCCATCCCGATGTCCTGGCCTTCGTGCGCTCCATCGAGCAGCACCTGGGGACCAGGGTCCTGCTGGAAGGCTCCACCGCCAAGGGAACGCTGCGCATCGACTTCGTCTCTTCCGATGACCTCAACCGCATTGGAGAACTGATCCTGGGAGGACATCTGTCCGCGTGAAGAAGGGACTCCGGCGCCACATCACCTTGCTGATCCTGCAGGACGAGGCCACCGAAGCCTTCACCCTGCGGATCCCGGCCTACCTCTTCCACTTCATGGTCCTGCTCTTGGCGTGCGTATTCATCGGCGCCGGACTTGCGACGGTGTGGCTGGGAGAGATCACGGTGAAGCTCCAGGCCATGGATGTGGTGGACCAGGAGAACAAGCGCCTGCGAACCCAACTTGCCAAGGCCAGTCAATTGCAAGAGGAACTTCTCGTGCTGGAAGAGCGCGAGCGCCGCATCCTCAATCTGGCCCAAGCGTTCCTCGACGACACCACGACGACTGCAAGCGCATCCAACGCATCCGTCAAAGGGGAGATCTTCGACGAGGTCCTGAGATCGAAGCTTGTGACCTCCACCTTGGGTCGCGAGCGCGACCTGATCCTCAACCGCTTCCGCGAAACCAAGTCCTCCCTTCCTCCCCCGCTCGTTTCGATCCGCCCTACGCTTGGTTGGAAGAGTCTCCACGTCCCCGCCGAACTGGAAGCCCAGTTCCAAGGTGCCGCGGCAAAGCCCTTGCTCGTTCCACCGGGCGATCCAGTGCTGGCTCCGCTTTCGGGCTTGGTCACCTACGCGGGTTGGGATCCGGTCCTTGGTCTTGCCGTGACCATCCACAACGAAGGAGCCTACAGCGTCTCCATCGGACACCTCGGTGAACTCAATGTCCGCAAGGGTGACTTCCTGCGCATGGGCTCCCCGCTTGGAAGATCCACCATCGGAAATGGAGAGGATGGCTCCTACATACTCTTGCGTCTGCAACGGTTGGACCTTGCCATTGCTCCATCCGGTGTGTTGATTGAATAGCATGTCCTCAGACAAGTCCCAACACGGCAAAGGTTTCACGTTCATCAATGCCGGCACCGTCATCCAAGGCGAGCTGCTTGTGGAGAACGATCTCTCCATCGAAGGCACCGTGAAAGGCACCATCCGGGCAACCGGCAAGGTGACCATCAATGTGCACGGCAAGGTGGAAGGAGAACTTCAAGCCGCCAGCGCCACCATCGGCGGCAAGATGACAGGCAACGTCACGGTTTCCGACAAGGTCATCTTGGAACCGAAGTCGGTTCTCGTCGGTGACATCAAGACCAAGGAACTCACAATCCACGAAGGGGCCCATTTCCATGGCGCCTGTTCCATGCAACCCGGATCCAAGACCAAAGACTGACCTCAAAGGTTCATTGGGGCAAATTCTATCCATGGGATGGGAGCTGGCCCTGACGGTCGTGCTCGCATGCTTGGCGGGATGGTGGGTGTCCCAGCAGACCGGTTCCGTCTTGGCCCTGCTTGCCATGAGCATGGCCGGCGCCGTAATCGGACTATTCCGATTCATCTGGAAAGTGAAGAATCTATAAATCTGATATTCTTATATAAAGATCATTTCAGATTTTATTGGATTCAACACTGACCAAACAGCGTCGATCCTTGTATCTTTCCCGCAAGATAGGGACAACCAATCCGGGGATCGACACAGATTTCAGGTCAATCCCCTCGAAGGTTGTTTGGCCGTCTCCTGCAGAGAATCTCTGCGGGATTTCGTCATGCGCTTCCATGCCGAATAGTCCACCATGAGCATGAGGAACTGAACCTTGGACGAGACACTCCATCTAACCTCCCTCTCCACAGCAAGTGCCGCCGGGGTGGCTCAGTGGCTTTCCTGGCGCTGGATCACCAACACCGCCGACAAGAAGATGACCCAAGAAGTAGGAAGAATTGTGGTCTGGCTGAGCATGACCTTTGTATTTCAAATAGCGGTCCTTTTGTTCGGGATCATTGTTTTTCAAGAAATTGCTGGCGCGTTCCTGACCGCCTGGGGTATTGTGTTTATGGCAGTGACAATCAGAGAGATCCTGAGACTTCATCGAGGAAACAACCTATCGTGAGTGCAGGCAACAACGACCTCCCTTCCCTCATCATGCACCATGTCGTGGACGGCAATGCATGGCATCCCGTTCCCGGTCTGGGCTTCGATCTCCCCCGCCTCCCGGTCCTCCACATTGGACCGGTCAGCATCGACCCGAGCATCACGCTCCACGTTCTGATGCTCCTGATCGGCGCGACCCTGACATTTCTTGTCCTCCGCGCAGGATCCCGCCGAGAGGGTCTCCTTCCAGCAGGCAAGTTGGGCCATGCCGTGGAAGCCATCGTACTGTTCCTTCGTGATGGCGTCGCGCGTCCGAATCTCGGACACAAGGACGGTGACAAGTGGATGCCCTTCCTTGGCACCCTCTTCTTCTTCATCCTGATCCTGAACCTTGTCGGCCTGGTTCCTCTGTTCGCCGGTGCGACCGCGAACATCTCAGTGACCGCAGCCTTGGCCCTGATGGTCTTCCTGACCTTCAACGTCACCGGCATGAAGCACAACGGCGTGCTCCATTACATCGGAAACCTGGTTCCCAAGGGAATCCCCTGGCCCATCCTGATCATCTTGGCTCCGATCGAAGTGATCTCCCTCTTCATCCGTGCCTTCTCGCTGACCCTGCGACTCTTTGCGAACATGGCCGCAGGACACATCATGATCATGGTCCTGGTCGGCCTGATCTCGGTCTTCTCCACAATGCTGCCCGCAACCGCCACTCTCGCAGTGGTTGCACCCGTGACCATCGCCTTCACGGTCTTCATCTTGGTCATCAAAGTCGGCGTCTGCTTCCTGCAGGCCTATGTCTTCACACTGCTCTCCAGCCTCTACATTGGCGGGGCAGTGCATCAAGAACACTGATCATCTCACTTCACCCACCCTCCACAAGGAGTCCTTGAAATGAACGAAGTCGCCCAATATATCCTCGAAGCCAAGAGCCTTGGTTTCCTCGGCGCCGGCATCGGTGCCGGTCTTGTCGTCCTGGGCACCGGCCTGGGCATCGGCCTCACGGCCGCAAAGACCGTCGAGGCCATGGCTCGTCAGCCCGAGGTTGCCGGTGACCTGCGCACAACCATGCTGATCGCAGCCGCACTGGTCGAAGGTGTGGCTCTGTTCTGTGCCGTGATCTGCATTCTTCTGGTCTTCAAGTAAGCCTTCCAGATGACTGACGTCCAGACCAACACCACCGCGACCGTCCAGCAAGCCTCCCATGGCGGGGACGAATCGATCGTGGGCAAACTGCTCTCTCCCGATCCGGGGGTGATGCTTTGGGTCTGGGTCGTCTTCTTCGTGCTTTTGGTCGTACTCAAGAAGTACGCATGGAAGCCGATCCTTTCCGGGATCGAAGCGCGAGAGAAGTCCATCAAGGATTCCCTCTCCCGTGCCGAGGAAGTGGCCAGGAAGACCGAGGCTGCCGAAGGCGAGCAGAAGAAGATCCTTGATCAAGCCCGTAACGAAGCCGCAAAGATTCTCACCGAGAGTCGCGACTTCGCCAAGGAACTCAAGGCCAAGGCCGAAGCCGACGCCAAGTTGCAGTCCGAGCGCATCGTGATCCAGGCTCGCCAGGAGATCGAAGCGGCTCAGCAGAAGGCTCAGAACCAATTGCGCCAGGAAGCTGCGATCCTCTCGGTGGGAGTGGCTGAAAAGATCCTTCGCAAGAATCTCAATGCCGACGAAGACAAGGCCTACGCCAAGCGCATGGTCGAAGAAAGCGTCCGCTCGTGAGTCAAGTCGCCTCACGCTACGCCCGAGCTCTCCTTGCCCAACTCGAGAAGGAAGGACGCTTCGCCGCGTTCCGACCGACTCTGGTCGCCTTGGCGAACCTTCCGGAGACGCTGACCTTGAGGCTGGACGATTCGACCATTCCGATGCCCGACCGGGAAAAGGCCGTGCGCGTCTCGCTGGGAAATCCGGAAGCCGGCTCCCTGTTGAGTCGCTTCGTGGATCTCCTGGCCCGCAGGCGTCGCCTGGGACAGATTGCCAAGATCTGTCAATCCGTGCTGGAGCTGGAAAGCCGCACGGCGGGCATCGTGGAAGGATCGCTCCTTTCCCACACCGTTCTCGACAAGGATGTCGTGACTCGCCTGGAAGCGGGGCTCTCGGGTCCCGGCCGCCAGGTACGTTTGACAAATTCTGTCGATTCCTCCATTCTGGGTGGATTTCGCGTCCACCTCGGGGCGACCGTCCTGGACGCCACCATCAACAACCAGTTGCACCAGGCCCGCAAGGCCCTGTTGTCCGCATAACAAGAGGCTGAGATGATCGATACGGTCCGACCCGACGAAATCGCCTCGCTGCTGCAGAAGCAGCTCGAGAGCTTTGCGCCCCAGGCCGAGCAGTACGAGACGGGCATCGTTCTCAAGGTGGGCGACGGTATCGCTCGCCTTCAGGGACTGCCTGCCGTGGAAGCTGGCGAACTCATCAAGTTCGACGGTGAAAAAGAGGTCTTCGGCCTCGTGCTCAACCTGGAAGAAGACAGTGTCGGCGTGGTGCTCTTGGGCAATGCCGAGTCCGTGCGCGAAGGCGACATCGCCCGTCGTACCAAGGTCCAGGCCTCGGTACCGGCAGGCAAGGGATTGCTGGGTCGCGTCGTCGACGCGCTGGGCAATCCGATCGACGGCGGTCCCGCCATCGTTCCCGACGCCATGCAGCGCATCGAACTCAAGGCCCCCGGCATCGTCGAGCGCAAGAACGTGCACGAACCGATGCAGACCGGCCTCAAGATCATCGACGCCCTCACTCCGATCGGCCGTGGCCAGCGCGAGCTGATCATCGGCGACCGTGGCACCGGCAAGACCGCCATCGCCTTGGATGCGATCATCAACCAGAAGGGCAAAGGCGTCTACTGCTTCTACGTGGCCATCGGCCAGAAGGCATCGACCGTCGCCCAGGTGGTGGAGAAGCTTCGCCAGAACGGCGCGATGGAATACACCACCGTGATCGTGGCCAGCGCCTCCGCTTCGGCACCGCTGCAGTACTTGGCTCCTTACGCGGGCACCGCCATGGCCGAGTACTTCCTGTACAACGGCATGCATGCCCTGATCGTCTATGACGATCTGACCAAGCAGTCCCAAGCATACCGTCAGATGTCCCTGCTGCTTCGTCGTCCTCCAGGTCGCGAAGCCTTCCCGGGCGACATCTTCTACGTGCACTCCCGCCTGCTTGAGCGTGCGTGCAAACTTTCCGACAAGAACGGTGCCGGATCGCTCACTGCGCTTCCGATCATCGAGACCCAGGCCGGCGACGTCTCAGCCTACATCCCGACCAACGTGATCTCGATCACCGACGGCCAGATCTTCCTTGAGAGCAACCTGTTCAATTCGGGCATTCGCCCGGCCATGAATGCGGGCATCTCGGTCTCCCGTGTGGGTGGCGATGCGCAGATCAAGGCCATGAAGCAGGTGGCAGGCACCCTTCGTCTGGATCTTGCCCAGTACCGTGAACTCGTGGCCTTCAGCCAGTTCGCCTCGGACTTGGACCAAGCCACCCAGAAGCAGCTCTCGCGTGGCCAGCGCATGACCGAACTTCTGAAGCAGCCTCAATACAGGCCTCAGACCGTGGGCGTGCAGGTTACGGTGATCTTCGCGGGAGCCAACGGGTTCTTGGATCAGATCCCGGTCAAGTCCGTGACCGAATGGGAATCGCAGTTCGTCGAGTTCTTGGCATCCAAGGGCCAGTCCACGGTTGATCTTCTCGAAGCCAAGAAGACGATCGACGACGAGGTCAAGGGCCAGCTCATCGAATTGATCCGCGCCTTCAATGCCGGATTCAAGGCCTAAGGAGACCGGTCTTGCCCAGCATCAAGGAGCTCACCAACAAGCTCAAGAACTACCAGAGCACCAAGAAGATCACTTCGGCCATGAAGCTCGTGGCCGCCTCGAAGCTTCGCCGTGCCGAGGAAGCCACTGAGCGCACGCGTCCCTACCGGGCGGAATTGAGCGGGTTGCTGGCCGATCTTCAGGCGTCGTTGCGCACCATGGATGTGGACCCGAGCGTTTCCCCGTGGCTTGCCACCCGGGAAATCCGGCACGTCTCCGTGGTGGTCTTCACCAGCGACAAGGGACTGTGCGGATCTTTCAACAACGGCCTTGCACGCTCCGTTGAAAAAGCCTTCGGAATCCGTCCCATGGACTTGGATCCACAGAGCTTCCCGGGACTTTGCGACTTGAACTGCCTCATCAAAAAGGGTGTGAAAGTCACGGTCCATTTCGCCGGAAGAAAAGGCTACGAGGCGTTGAAGAGCCGGTTGAATCCGGAGATGATCGGTGAGCAGTTCCATGGCGTGACCGCCAAGCCGTCGCTTTCCGAAAGCCTGCGCATCTCCGATCGGTTGATCGAAGATTACCTCGCTTCCAAGACCGATGCGATTTGGCTGGTTGGCAATCGGTTCGTCTCACCGCTCACTCAGATCCCGCAAGCCCAGCAGATTTTTCCGACAGCACCACAGGAACTTGGCGGAAGCGGCAAGTCCGCCCTCTTCGATCCAGACCCTGCAACGGTACTGTCCTCGCTGATCCCTCAATCCATCCGCTTCCTCGTCCTCAACGCGCTGCTGGAAAACGCCGCCGGTGAGCACGGAGCGCGCATGACCGCCATGGAGAACGCCACGCGCAACACCAAGGAGATGATCGAAAAGACCACTCTCCTTCGCAACCGCGTCCGCCAGGCCAACATCACGCGCGAGCTGATCGAGATCATCTCGGGTGCAGAATCCATCAAGAGCTGACCCACAGGAACGAAAGCCCATCATGAGCACCACTCAGACCGGAATTGGCAAGATCCTTCAGGTGTTGGGACCCGTCGTCGACGTGTCCTTCGAGGGAAGCACCCTTCCTTCGATCCTCAACGCATTGAAGTGCACCAACCCCATGATCAACGACCAGCCAGACAATCTGGTGCTTGAGGTCGCGCTTCACCTTGGCGACAATGTCGTACGTGCCATCGCCATGGACAGCACCGATGGAATCCCCCGCGGTGCCGTGGTCCGTGACACCGGATCCCCGATCATGGTCCCGGTCGGTGAAAACTGCCTCGGACGCGTGCTCAATGTCACTGGTGATCCAGTCGACCAGAAGCCGCCCGTGGTAAGCGAATTTCGCCTTCCCATCCATCGCCCGGCTCCGACCTTCGACCGCCTTTCCACTCGTGCCGAGATCCTGGAAACCGGAATCAAGGTCGTCGATCTTTTGGCACCCTACGCCAAGGGTGGCAAGATCGGTTTGTTCGGTGGCGCCGGTGTGGGCAAGACCGTGCTCATCCAAGAACTCATCAACAACATCGCCAAGTACCACGGTGGCTATTCCGTGTTTGCCGGTGTGGGCGAGCGTACTCGTGAAGGCACCGCCTTGTACGGTGAAATGGAAGAGGCCGGAGTGCTGGCCAAGACCGCACTTGTCTATGGCCAGATGAACGAACCCCCAGGCGCTCGTTTGCGCGTGGCACTTTCCGCCCTGACCATTGCGGAATATTTCCGTGATGAACGCGGCCAAGACGTGCTCCTGTTCGTGGACAACATCTTCCGCTTCACCCAAGCAGGTTCCGAAGTGTCGGCGCTGCTGGGTCGCATTCCTTCGGCTGTGGGCTACCAGCCTACCCTTGCCACGGAAATGGGCAACCTGCAGGAGCGCATCACATCGACAAAGAACGGTTCGGTCACTTCGATCCAAGCCGTGTACGTCCCTGCGGACGACTATACCGATCCGGCCCCTGCCACGGCGTTCAACCACTTGGACGCCACCACCAATCTTTCCCGCCAGATTGCCGAGCTTGGCATCTACCCTGCCGTGGATCCTCTCGATTCCCGCTCGCGCATGTTGGCACCGGAAATCTGCGGCGAAGAGCACTACGAAGTCGCCTTGGGTGTCCAGCGTCTGTTGCAGCGCTACAAGGAACTTCAGGACATCATCGCCATCTTGGGCATTGATGAACTTTCCGAGGAGGACCGCCTCACCGTGGGTCGCGCCCGCAAGGTTCAGCAGTTCCTTTCGCAACCTTTCCATGTCGCTGAGCAATTCACCGGCATGAAGGGCAAGTACGTGAAGATTGCCGACACCGTCCGTTCCTTCAAGGAGATCTTGGACGGAAAGCATGACGGTCTTTCCGAGCAGGCCTTCCGCTACGTGGGAACGATCGAGGAAGCCATCGAGCGCGATCGCGAGCTGAGGAAGTAAGGCGTGAGCTTCGAGCTGACAGTCGTCGACCCTGAGCGCATTGCATGGAAAGGCAGTGCCAAGGATGTCATCCTTGGCATCGGTGATGGTCTCTATGGGATCCGGACCGGTCATGCCGATGCCGTGATGCTGTTGAGTCCCTCGGTTCTCAAGATCACGACGGATGCAGACTCCAAGGAGAGTTTCTTCCTCAGTGGTGGTTGCGTTCGCATCGAAAAAGGCGCGGTGACGATCCTTGCCAATTCGACCGAGTCCAAGGACAAGATCAATGTGGACCGTGCCCGACAGGCTTTGGAACGCGCTCGCACTCGATTGAACGGTTCTGCAAAGGATATCGACTACACCCGAGCCCGCATTGCTCTCCAGCGAGCCATCACCCGGCTCAATTTCGCTGATGTGAGTGTTGATAACTTGTGAAGGAACGCGAATAACTTTTCAAAAGTGTTCACAGCGACCCCTCCTACCAGGGGTCGCTTTTTGTTTCTACCAGTCGTTGAAAAGTCGGTCCCTTGGACTTCTGCTCTCTATCCACAACACGGTCTTGTTGAAAAGTCGCACCTTTGGAGGTTTTCAACGGTGCTGGAAGAGACCAAAAACAAGTCATTCGTGCAAGAAACCGAATTTCCCTGCCAATCCACAGGCCTAGTTACAAGAACAAGTAAGAGATAAGTAAAGACAAGTCCGGGGACTGGGTGGGAAAAGGAAAAGCAAGGAAAGCAACTGTCCACACACTCTGAACTCATTTTTGACAACTCCTGGCAGTTACATTTGCCGCACTGTCATGCCTGATACCTCACAGGAGAAATTCGCCAAGCGCTGGGAACCGTTTCTCGTTCCTGTTGTCTCTCTGATTGCTCTGGTCGCATTGGGAACGGTTCAAAGCCGCTGGCCCGATGCCTTCAGCACAAGGCCCGTTGATCTGCTTTCCCAGTTAACTCCCACCAAAGTGAACCAAGACACCGCAAAGGTCATTGCGGCTCTTCAGGACACCACGGAGATCCTTGCCCGATTGGATACGGCCAAGGCTCAAGAAGAACGTGTCCAGAAGCTCCTTGAGGACACGGTAGGCATTGTTCCGATCGAGGGAACACAAGTCCTTCAAGGCGTGTTTGCAAGCCTGAGGGAGGGCAAGGGTGCCCGTATAGCTTGGTTTGGTGATTCCTTCATTGAAGGCGATATCCTGGTTCAGGATGTCAGAGAAATGCTGCAAAGAGTCTTTGGTGGGCGTGGCGTCGGATTCGTCCCGGTGACATCGGTCACGGCTCAATTTCGGCAGTCTGTCCATCACACCTACTCCAAGGACTGGGAAGATTTTTCCTTGCTCAGCCGGCGCAGCCCTGGAGCCTTGGGAATATCCGGACATCTGTTTCTTCCATCGATCGCCATGGACAGCACCGAAGGCAGTTGGGTGGACTTGAAGGCTGCATCGCGCTCCGGCTCGACGACCTTCGATCGAGTCAGGGTGCTCTATTCGGCAAATCGAGACAGCGCTGCGACCGTCGAGTGCAATGGATCCAGCCGATCCCTGTCCCTCGGATCTGGAATCCAGTTGGCGGAATTTCGCACACCTGGAGCCAAAGGGGCGAAGATCCGGTTCCGAAATCAGGATACCCTTGCCGTTCACGGAATATCCTTGGAAGGCGAGAGTACTGGGGTCTTGATCGACAATTTTTCCTTTCGGGGAAATTCAGGCATGGGTCTTCTCAAGATTCCAGCTTCGGTCCTGCATCAGTCGGACAGACTGCTTGGTGGATACCGGCTGGTGGTCCTGCAATATGGAACCAATGTGACCGATGCCTCGGCAGCAGGCTTTGGCTGGTATGGCAAGAAGATGGTCGAGGTCGTGAACCATCTGCGCCAAGGATTTCCGAACGCA
>JBDKGV010000111.1:0-11341 GCA_039798005.1 Fibrobacterota bacterium | reverse complement strand
GGCACTCCCAGGAGCCCGGCAAAGAGCAGGAAGGCCGATACGGTGTTGCCCGCGTCGTTGCAGCGCGCCACCAGCGAAAGAACCTCTCCTTCGACCTTGGCCGTCTGGATCTCGGCATTCGCGTCGAAGATGCGTCCCCGATGGTCCTCGATCGGCGGGAGTTCCTTGGCTTCAAGGAGCGCCAGACGAGCCCGCAAATCAGTCCGCTGGTCCTGCGTGAGATCGGACAGGCGCAGTGTGTAGCGAAGCTCCACCGAGCGCGTCAGATCGCCGCCCGGGATGAGCACGAAGCTTTCCACGCACAAGCCTTCGGGCAGGAGCGAATTGACCCGCGTCACGAAGTTGTCCATCTCAAGTGGTGCCGTTTCGAGCTCCACGATCAGCTCCTCGTTCTCCACGGCAAGGCCCACCGGAAGCGCTCCGAGGTTCTTGATGCGCGGGCGCGGATTGAACCCTTGGGACAGGGCAAACGACACGCCTTCACGGCGCAGGGCCCGCTCGAAGAGCTCCATGGTGGCGTGGTGCGCCAGGAACCGGGCCATGCCCCGCTTGGCGAACAACAGGCGCCAACCTTGGACCTTGCGCGGCGGGACGGCGACCTTGGCATTGACTTCAGGTTCGGCACCCTCCTCCGGCTTGGGCTTGCGCTCGCGAGGACGGATTCGCGCGGCGGCCAGCGGATCCAGGGAGGAACGCCCTTCGTCCTCCTGCGACATGCCGGCGGCCGGTCCGGCCTTGGCGGTCTTGCCCGCATAGGTGCCCGGAGGCGGCAGCGTGACCTGCCCCTCCTCGGCGGGAGCCAGCTTGATGTCCTGGTACGATCCGGGAATGCCGCAGTTTTGGCAGGCGCCCCACTTGCAGTCGGGCACCTCGTCGTGGCTTTCAGCCTCGAACATCTTGTCGTGTTCCGCGCGCAGGTAGCCCTTGGTCACACCGGCGTGGATGAAGTCCCAGGGGAACACCTCGTCGGCGGTACGCTCGCGGTAAGTCGAGCCTTCGGCATCGATCCCGTGCGTCTCGAACAGTTCGCGCCAGATGGTGAGGTCGTGGCTGTTCTTGTCGTGGCTGTCAAACGTGGTGCCGCGTCGGTACATCTCCAGGATCACCGGGGCAAGCGAGCGGTCCCCACGGGCCAGCACCGCCTCAAGCCACGCGGTCTCCCAGCCGGTCCAGCTGATGCGCACGCTCTTGTTGTAGCGGAAGGCCTCGCGCACGTAGCGGATGCGCTCCATGATCTCTTCGCGCTTCTCGAAGGGCACCCACTGCATCGGCGTAAAGGGCTTGGGAACCATGATGCCGATGCTGGCGTGAATTTCGGCGCGGCGCGAGTGGCGACGCCCGATGTCGGACAGGGCCTTGATGAGCCCGCAGAAGGCGTCCATGTCCTCCATGGTCTCGGTGGGAAGGCCAACCATCGTGTAGAGCTTGATCGAGTTCCAGCCGTTCTTGAACACGCCCTCGGCAGCCGAGATCATGTCCTCGTCGGTGATGGTCTTGTTGATCACCTTGCGCAGGCGCTGCGAACCGGTCTCGGGGGCGAAGGTCGCACTGCGGTTGCCGCGGGCGCGGGCGATCTTGCGGGCCAGAGCTTGGCCGAAGCTGTTGGCGCGCAACGAGGGGAGCGAGAGGTTCACGTTGCGGAAGGAGGGATCGTCCACCAGCTTGTCAGTGAGCGGGGCGATCTGGCTGTAGTCGGCGGTGGAAAGGGACAAGAGGCCCAGTTCGTCCGAGCCGGTGGCCTTCAATCCTTTGTGTGCGAGGTCGATGATGGCATCCGGGGCAAGCTCCCGGTTGGGGCGGTACCAATAACCGGCCTGGCAGAAGCGGCAGCCTTGGGTGCAACCGCGCATCACTTCCACGGCAAAGCGGTCGTGCACGATGTCGCAGTTGGGAACCACTTGGGTATCGGGCATGTCGGCGGTGTTCAGGACTTCCACCCAAGTGCGCTGCACGCCCTTGGCGCTCTTGTAGCTGCCCTTGCCGTTCACGTGCGCCGGCACCCATTCCTTGTGCTCCGAGCGCACCATCTCCACCAGCTCCGGCACATAGATGCCGCGCAGCTTGGCCGCCTCTTCCAGGAACCAACGGCGGGTCTGGCCTTCCTTCTTCTTGCGTTCCAACAGCTCGGAAAGCTGGCCGTTGGCCACCTCACCATCACCGATCACGAACAGATCAAAGAAGGGAGCCACCGGCTCGGGGTTGGAAACACACGGACCGCCGCCCACCACGATCGGGTCGTTCTCGCCGCGTTCGCCGGCCCACATCGGGATGTGCGCCAGGTCCAGGACGTAGGGGATGTTGGTGTAGTTGAGCTCGGTCTGGAGCGTGATGCCCACGAGATCGAACTCGCAAAGGGGCTGGTAGCTCTCGAGCGAATAGAGCGGGATCTTGTTGTCCAAGAGGAGCTTTCCCATGTCCGGCCACGGCGCGAAGGCGCGCTCGGCACGCCACTGGGGCACGCGGTTGGTCAAGTGGTACAGCACCTTGAGCGCGTTGTTGCTCATGCCCAGCTCGTAGGTGTCGGGGAACACCAAGGCCCACGAGACGGTGCAGGTGGCCGGGTCCTTGCGCACCTGGTTGCCTTCGCCGCCGATGTAGCGGGCCGGGTTCTCGACCTGGGGCAGAAGGCGTGCGACGTTGTCTCTCAGGGATGCGTTCATCCGGCGACCAGCTTTCGGTGGGTGTTCACAAGGAGGATGCGCGCCTCGATCAGGCCCGTCAGGATGCCTTCCTCGAAGTGGTACATGGGCTTGTCCTTGAGCTGCGAAAAATCCTCGGAATTCCGGAGGTCCTCCGCCGTGGCGTACGGCACGTAGCGCCGCCCCAGTTCAAGCACTTTGTTCTCCTGGAAGGCGATGCGCCGGTCCAGCTCCTCGATGAGTCGTTCGATCTCGTTCATTGCGCGCGACAAGATAGGTCCCTGCGCCCTTCCCTTCCACCGCAATCGCGCCCGACTCGCAGGTCCTTCATCTTTCCAAGAGCTTCGGGCGCCTGCCGCGGCCTCCTTCCCGATGCCGGTCAAGGCCGCGTCACCGGGCTGCCTGCCAAGCCACGGCTTCGCCGGGGTCTTGGGCCTTGCGGCCGGCATCCCTGGCGCGTTCCTACCAGTCCCCTCCTCCACGCGTGGTCTTGTCGGGACTGATCTGCACCGCCGTGCCTGAAACCTGTTCCTTGGGCGTGCCTGCCGCGCGCATGGGCTCGCGGTTGCGGTAACGCGGAACGTTCAGCGAGTCGCTGGCCGCCTGGCCGTCGCGCAGCGCCTTGGCCAGGTCCGTCGCCACGCGCGGCAATTCGACAGAATCTGTCAAACTATCCGCCGCATCCTGCGCCCGGGCCCCCGCGGCCCAAAGCGTCAGGCCCACCAGCATCGTCATCGGAAATCCCATCTCCACTCCCCCCGTTCTTTTCCATGAGTCGCATCCGTCGGGAAATGGGTTCACGCCAACCTCCGACTTTTCATGCCACCGTTTTTTCGCGTCCCCATTCATGCCTGCCGGCTAATCCCCCGATGAGATTCACTTTCACGCCGAGGCTTGAGTTAGCTACATTCGCATCCATGAGCCAGGACAAAATCCCCTTCACGCAGGAGGGGTATGACCGCATTGTCGCCGAACTGGAGCGCTACAAGAAGATTGAGCGCCCCGCCATCATTTTAGCCATCCAGGAAGCGCGCGCCCAAGGCGACCTTTCGGAAAACGCCGAGTACGACGCGGCGAAGGAGAAACAGGGCCACATCGAGGCCAGAATCAACGCGTGCGAGGACAAGATCGCCCGCGCCGTGATCATCACGGCGAACACCACCGACTCCGAGACCGTGGTCTTCGGAGCCCAGGTGACCGTGGAAGACCCGGCCCTCAAGAAGGAGATCGTCTACACGCTGGTGGGTCCCGAGGACGTGGATCTCCTGCAGAACCGCATCTCCATCCAGTCCCCCATCGGCAAGTCCCTGATCGGCAAGCGCAAGGGCGACACCGTCGAGGTGACCACTCCCCGTGGCGTCAAGACGCTCATCATCAAGTCCTTCCGCTAAGGACCGGTGGCCGCCCCGCTTTTTCTGATCACGGGAGACAACCCTCCCGAGCGCCAGGCTCAAGAAGCCAAGGCGGTGGCCGCGTGGCTGGGAGAGGCCAACGACCCGATGGGTCGCCATGTCTTCCAAGGCGCGGAGACCAACCCCGACAACCTCCTCACCGCACTGACCCCGTCGCTCTTTGCTTCAAAGAGCGCGGTGATCGTGCGTGGCGCCCAAGAATGTCCGGTCGCCGTCGTGGAGGTCTTGCTGGCCTCCGGGCCGGGAGCCTTGGAAAGCGACATCGCTTTGATCATCGTCGGTGAGAAGGGCCCCAACGCCACCACCAAGGCGGGCAAGGCCTTTGCCGCCATGGTCAAGAAGCTGGGCAAGGAAATCCCTTGCGCCGCCCCCAAGGTCCAGGAACTGCCCGGCTGGGTCAGTAAAATTTGCAAGGATCGCTTCAACCGCCCCATCGAACGCATGGCCGCCGAGCTCCTGGTGGAACGCGCCGGCACCACGGACTATCGCGCCGTGGGCGAGACGCTGGGCGACCTCGAGCGCGAACTGGAAAAGCTCGACGGCTGCTTGGATCCCGGTGTTGCCATCGGCATCAAGCTGGTGGAGGACCTCGTCGGCGATCGCCGCCCGGTGAGCCTGCAGGATTTGCAAAACGCCCTGCTCACCCGCCGCCCTGCCGCGGCGGTGGATGCTTGGCATCGTCTGCGCCACGAAGGTCTTCCCGCCTTCCTGCTTGCCCAGACCTGCTTCACCGACTTTCTTTCCGCCTACCGCCTGCGCGTGGCGCTCGACAACGGCCTTGGCCTGCGCGAAGCCGCAAGTTCCCTTGGGATCAATTCCTGGGTCCTGGAGAAGCGCGGCCTGGGTGCCGCCGCCAAGGGGCGTTCCATCGAACGCTGGCGGAAAGATCTCCTGAAATTGTGCCAGATCGAGGCCGCCGACAAGCGCGGAGGTTATCCTTTCGAGCATCAGCTCGATCTCGAGTTCTACCAGCTCGCCCGTTAAGAGGAGTTCCCATGAGCAAGGTATCGACAGGTTGCGAAGGCTTGGACAAGATGCTCCACGGAGGTCTGGTCGAAGGATATTGCGCCGTCTTGGAAGGATCGGCCGGCACCGGCAAGACCACCCTGGGTCTGCAGTTCCTGCTGGAAGGCATGAAGAAGGGTGAACCCGCCATCGCCATCACGTTCGAGGAGTTCCCCGAGCAGTGGTACGAGCACGCCGCCGAACACGGCTGGGACTTGCGCGAGTGGGAGAAGAAGAACCTCCTTCACATCTCCTTCTCCGACCCGCAGACCTTCCTCGACGATCTCGAGGACCTCGACGGCCGCATCGCAAGCCTGGTGGACGAACAGGGCGCCAAGCGCATCCTGGTGGACAGTGTCAGCCACTTCGAGCGTCTCACCGACGACCCCTCGCTCCTGCGCCGCATCGAGACCGAGCTCGTGAACGCCCTCAAGCGCGAGGGCCTGACCTCGATCCTCCTCAAGGAAAACCCCCACGTGCTGGGCGGTTGGGACAAAGGGGACACCCGCATCGCCTTCGTGGCCGATGCCTTCATCACCCTGCGCTACATCGAATCCCAGAGCGAGATCAAGCGTGGCATCTCGGTCCTGAAGATGCGCGGCAGCGATCACGACAAGTCGATTCGCCAGTACAAGATCCAGACCGGTGGCCTTGCCGTGGGTGAGCCCTTCCAAGGCGTCCTGGGCCTGTTTGCAGGCTCCACCCAGAACAGCAACTGACATGAGCCGTCTGGAGCGCTACGACGAGGCGTGGGTCCATCACCCCGATGCCGCCGTTGGAACGACCGTGACCATGGGCTCCTCGGAGTCCCAGCACCTGCACCGGGTGTTGCGGCTTTCCACCGGCGTGAAACTCACCGTCACCGACGGTACGGGCAGCGTGTTCGACGCCGTCCTTTCGCACTCAGACCCGCGCGCCTGCCAGGTCGAGGTGCTGGAGAGGATCGCAACCCAAGACCGCCCGCGCCTCTCCATGGCTCAGGCCCTGCTCAAGGTGCGCGGCATCGAGGATGTCTTTGAGCTGTGCGCCCAGACCCCTCTGCGCGCCTTCCAGCCCCTTTGGAGCGAGCACTGCCAGCTCCCCAAGGGCAGCGACATGGAAGGCCAGCTCGACCGCCTGCGCCGCAAGGCGTCTTCGGCCATCTGCCAGTCCAAGCAGGCTTGGGTCTGCGAGATCCTGGCCCCGGTCGATTTCGGACAATTCCTGTCAAACATCCCCGACGGCGAGACCTTGTGGATGTGCGACGCCACCGGTGAGGAAGGCCCCCAGCCCGCCATCCCCGGCTGGATCGCCATCGGCCCGGAGGGCGGATTTTCCACCAAGGAACTGGACCTTGCGCGCGCAAAACCGGCGCGCATGCTCTCGCTGGGCCACACCCGTCTGCGCGCCGTGGCCGCCGGCCTCTACGCCTTGGGCCGCCTGAGCGCCTGAAAAGATTCGAACGCGTTTCAGTCGTGGCTCGCCTTCGTTGCGCGGCTGGATTCGCCCTGAGGCCCGTGCTATGTTGATGGATCCCTGAAAGGATCCTTCATGCACTCGTATTCGTTCGAGGCGCGCACCGTCGGGCGCAGCGTCGACCTCAATCGCCTGTCCGGCCACTTCGGCCTGCGCCACCGCTACACCTGGGAAGAGCCGCTGTGCCTGGATTCCGCCCGGCTGCGCGGCATCCTTCGCGAGCATGAGGGCCGCAGCGCGTGGGTCTTCTCGTTCGGAGCCGTGGTCTTCACCAACTGCCAGCCTCACGAGATCCACGACATCCTCTCCTACCTCGCACGGCACGAGCCCGCCCTGACCCCCGGCCAAGGCACCTCCTTCAACGACACCTACGCCCTGGTCGTGAGCGATCTGGAGGTCGGCCTGGATTCCGACCAGATGACGGTGTCCGAATTCGAGGCCTGGCAGCCCGAGATTCTGGCAACGGTGCTGGCCAAGTCGGTGGCCTTGGAACGCGTGGAGGCCTCGCTTGACGTGGCCCTGGACCGCTTCGAGGAACGCTTGGAACGTCTGGAGAAGGGCCGTCTGGTCACCAACGACTTGATCCTTGCCCAAGACGCCGCCCGCATCCTGCGCCTGGAGCACGACTCCATCTCGTACCTGGGCATCCTGGACAAGCCCGACCTCACCTGGAACAACGCCCCTGCCGAGAAGCTCTACGGCGCCCTGTCCCGGCAGTTCGAGCTCAAGGACCGCAACGATGCGGTGCGCCGCAAGTCGGAGGTCCTCAAGGACATCAACAGCACCTTCTCGGACCTCGCCCATGCCCGGCGTTCCACCCGGCTGGAGTGGGTCGTGATCCTGTTGATCGCCTTCGAGATCCTGATGGCCTTGGTTCCGGCCGCATGGACATTCCTGACCCGATAGCTGTTCCCGGCGGGACGCAGCCCTGTATCCTAGGCAGGAGAGCAAAGGGGGATGGCCCCTCTTCCCGCCCTGTTCGCCAATGTCTTTTTGACAGAATCTGTCCATTGGCTCACCAAGCCTCCTCGGGCCGCTCCCTGCGTCTTCCGTTGGCTCTTCGATACAGCCTTCGGCCATTCAGCCAGCGGAATGGTTCGAAGGACGGCCCTGCGGGGTCTTGGCCCATTCGGGTGACGGTCGGGGGGAGGTTGTCGTTTTGTCCGTGCGGACGGCTTGGACTGTGGCGTTTCACTGCTCGGGGGGGAGTTCAGCTTTCCCCTCATTGTAAGCGTGCATAGCCGTTCGTGCTGAGCCTGTCGACTCCCTCCGATACCACAAGATGTGGAGCTCACGCCCGAAGGGTGGGAGTAGATGATTCTACATCCGTTCGTACTGAGCTCGTCGAAGTACGAAACTTGTCAAAAGTGCTTTTTTGAAACTGTTGCTCTGGACCCTCCCGGTCCAGACCAGGGCCCAGGGCCACTGGCGGCCCTGGGAACCGCCACCCAGGGATGGCATCCCTGGGGACCCTGCATTTTCGCAACTACTTCGCGCGTCTGCCACCACTTGCGATCAGCAACCTCGTGCTTGCAAAACCGTCAGCTTGCCCCGCGCGATCAGGATCGCAACACGGGGACCCCAATCAGGGTGCTGCACATGGCCACTACCGTGGCAATTTCGCAACCGTCCTGATGTGCCATGCCACCGCTAGGATTTCCCCTTTGGACATCGGATTGGCAAAGCTCCAAATTTTCGGGTTCAGGAGAAAAGAATGACAATCAGAGCCACGCCAGATATGATCAATCCAACCCATGCACGATGGGTTGCGTTTTTCCCAAACAACTGATCTTCACTTGGATTTCTGAGATCATAAATGACACAACCCAAACACGCCAAAAAAAGCAGCACACCATATCGCTTGATCATATCCATACCGCGGTCTCGTTCTGAATCAAGGAGTCCCCATTCCAAGGAATGCCGGGAAATCTAGCTGAACTTGCTTGCTGGGACAGGGTACGAAAAAGCCCCATCTGGAATCCAGATGGGGCTTCGATGCTCACTGAGACGGCGCCTTGCGGTGCCGTCTACAGGGATGACCTTACGACAGGGGCTTGAAGATGTCGCCCAGCGTGGTCTTGGCTTCGGCGAGCTTGCCGGCCTGGTAGTTGCGCCAGTCGTCGGTTCCACCGATGCAGGACACGGTGATCTTGCGGGACTCGACGTCGTGCTCGACGATGGTGCCCTTCAAGATCTGTCCAACGCGGTAGGAGTCGGCAGGCACGCGCAGGTTGTCTTCGGTCAGCTTCGAAAGGGGGATGAATCCCTCGACGCCTTCCTCCAGCTCCACGACCACGCCGCGATCGAGCAGACGCACGATCGGAGCTTCGACTTCCTTGCCCAGCGGGAATGCGTCCGGGACCTTCTTCCAGGGGTCTTCGCCCATGGCCTTGAGCGACAGGGAGATGCGACGCTTCTCCTTGTCCACCGACAGGACCATGCAGGTGACGGCGTCACCCTTTTGGAGAACCTCGGAGGGATGGTTGACCTTCTTGGTCCAGCTCATGTCGGAAACATGAATCAGACCGTCGATGCCTTCCTTGATCTCGACGAACGCGCCAAACGGAGCCAAGTTGCGGACGACGCCCGAAACCACGGCATTGATGGGCAGCTCGGAGTCGATGGTGGTCCAGGGGTCCGGCTCGATCTGCTTGAGGCCAAGCGAGATCTTCTCGTTCTCGGTGTCGATGCGCAGGACGACCGCTTCCACGGTGTCACCGGCCTTGACGACCTGGGAAGGATGCTTGACGTGCTGGGTCCAGGACATCTCGGAGATGTGGATGAGACCTTCGACACCCTGCTCCAGCTCCATGAAGGCGCCGTAGTCGGTGATCGAGACGATCTTGCCGCGGACGCGAACGCCCTCGGGGTACTTGGTCGCGACGGTCTTCCAGGGGTGTTCCTGGAGCTGCTTGAGGCCGAGCGAGATACGCTCCTTGCGCTCGTTGAAATCAAGGACCTTGACGGTGAGCTTGGCGCCGATGGAGACGAGCTCGGAGGGGTGCTGGATGCGGCCCCAGGTCATGTCGGTGATGTGCAGCAGGCCGTCGACGCCGCCCAAGTCGATGAACGCACCGAAGTCGGTGATGTTCTTGACGGTGCCTTCGCGAACCTGTCCACGCTCCAGGGTCTCGATGATCTGGTCGCGCATGCGGGAGCGCTGCTCCTCGAGCACGATGCGACGGGAGACCACGATGTTGCGGCGGCTCTTGTGAACCTTGATGACGCGGAAAGCCATCGACTGACCGATGAGGCTGTCCATGTCGGGGATCTGACGCAGGTCGATCTGCGAACCGGGCAGGAAGGCTTCGATGCCGAACAGGTCGACGACGATGCCACCCTTGATGCGGCGCACGAGGGTACCCTCGACCACTTCGCCAGTCTCGTAAGCGTCGCGGATGCGCTCCCAGACCTTCATGAAGTCGGCGCGCTGCTTGGAGAGGACGATCTGTCCGTCTTCGCCTTCGATCTGCTCGATGTAGACGTCCACGTGAGCGCCCAGGACCATTTCGTCCTCGGACTTGAACTCGGACATCGGGATCAGGCCTTCAGACTTGAAGGAGATATCGACGATGATGTGGGACTCGGTGTGGCCCAGGATGGTGCCGGCAACGATCTTGCCTTCTTCCACGCCCTCGAGAGTCGCAGCGTAGGCGCTGGTGATGGCCTCCTGCTCTTCGGGGCTGCGGGTGACGACGCGGCCTTCGATCTCGGCGAGATCGGCTTCCGTGCCGTAGATGAGCTTGAATTCGGACATGCGTTTCTTTCTGGTTGCGCACTCCCCGGACCGAAAGTGAAAGGGTCCGAGGTTGTTCAGACGGCACATGCCATCTGGTGCTGGTTGGATTTTGGGTGGATAGAGGTCGCGAAAGATAATTACCCGACAGCCGTGCGGAAATCGAAAAACATCTGAAATCGGACAATTACCTTTCCAGCGTGCTTTCTTCTACCCTCCATCGCCTTGGGCTCGCGCTTCCCGTCCTATGCATCCTTGCCTGCTCCGACCCGGCGCCGGTGACCATCCGCGCCAAGGAAGTCGACAAGGGCGCGGCACCACGCCAAGTGGAAGCCGAGTTCCGGGACTCCACCGAGGTCGACTTCTGGGTGGAAGGACGGCTTGCCTGGAAGCTCAAGACCAAGCACCTGACCCAGGAATTGCGCAGCCAGCGCGTGCACGCCAAGCCCATCGACCTCACGGCCTACGACGAGAAGGGCAAGATCTCTGCGCATATCGTCTCGGATTCCGGCAACATGGACAAGAACCTGCGCTACTTCCGGGCTCGCGGCCATGTGGTGGGCAGCAACGCCAAGGGGATGCGCCTGCAGGCCGACAGTCTCTTGTTCGACAAGGACGCCGATCGCATCTCGACGGAATCGCGAGTGACCGTGCGCACCGAGGTGGGCGACGTGCTCACAGGTCGCGGCTTCCGTTCCGACGCCCATCTGCATCGCTGGGAGATCGTCTCGGGAGTCTCGGGCAGTCTGCGCAACCTCTCGCCCTTGCAAGGACTGATGCAGTGATCTTGGCGCTTCTGCTTGGACTCCTTGCCGCCGCCAGGCCCTCGCAGGACAAGGGCGAACCGCTGATCCTGGACGGCGCCGACCGGTTTTCCGTCGCGAACCAAGGGCGCCAGGTGGAACTCGTGGGCAATGTGCGCTTCCATCGAGGCGATGTGAAGTTGCGCTCCGACAAGGCCCTTTGGGACCGCACTGCGGATGTCGTGAACTTCACCGGCGGGTTCCAGGTCGATCACCCTTCGGGAACCATCCGTTCCACAGACGGGCGGTACGAACGCACCAGCGGTTCGGCATGGGCCACCGGCAACGCCA
>JBDKGV010000110.1:0-11370 GCA_039798005.1 Fibrobacterota bacterium | reverse complement strand
TGGACCGGGGCGTGGTGTCCAAGCGCCCTGGCAGGACGGCAAGGCACAGCCCCAAGGTGGCCAAGGGAATGCCGATACCCCAGACGCGCTTGCGGGCCATCCGCTTGTGAGCGGCTTCGGTCCGCTCCTGGGCCTTGGCGATCCGCAGGATCTCGGCGGCTTCCACCGGGGCCGGGTGCCGAAGGGCCTCGGTGGCATTGGCCGCTTCCAGCTCCTGCATGCGGGCCTGGCACAGCGGGTCGCGTCGGGCGGCTTCGGCGCGCTGGCTCAGGTGCGGCGGCACCTCGCCAAGGAGGATCTTTTCCAGCAGCCAATCGGGTGTGGAGCTCATACGACCTCCTTGAGGGCCTGGACCCGTTCGCGCAGCTTCATCAGGCGCTTGCGCACCCCGGAGATGGAAAGGCCGGTCTCCTTGGCGACTTCCTCCAAGGTCATTCCGTCCAAATGATAGAGCACGGCGATGACCCGGGTGGATTCCTGCTCGCGGCTGAAGATCCGGTCCAGCACCGTGCGCGCGACGTAGGCGTTGTGGCCTTCGTCCTGGCTTGCGATGGACAGGAGCACCTCCTCGTCGCGGTCGGCCGGATGCCGCTTGATCGACCGCAGCGCATTGAGGCTTGCGTTGGTGGCCATCCGAAAGAGCAGGCTGGACGGATAGTCGCCCGAAAGACGTTCCTGAAAGCGAAGACAACTCACGAACACTCCTTGGGTCAGATCGTCGGCCAGGGCAGTGTCGCGCACAAGCTGCAGACACCGACGGCGAACCATGGGTGCGTACCTGCGATAGAGCTCTTCGACATCGATTGCCACTGGATCCTTCCGGAGCCTGAAGGGTGCTGGCCGCCCAAGGTAATTCCCCACGGACCGGCACCCTGATTCCTTGTCCCGATGAAACACCCGAAGCCTTGGACATTTGCACCGCCCTTTGCCAGAAAATGCGGAAAAGGCCGTTGTACTCAAGTTGTGGACAAAAGAACCAGGGCGGAGTCGTGACTTCGCGGTGGTTTTCCAGGCATGGACTCCCCCCGACCGTCACCCGAAAGGGCCAAGACCCCGCAGCCGCAGGCAGATTCCGCCATCCTTCGAGAGCCTCAGGACGAACGGAATCTGTCGAAGGCGAGGAGGCTTGGTGCGCCCTTCGGCGCATAGGGCGGGAATCGGGCCAAGAGATCAAGGGTTTGAGGATGCCGTCGGCGGGGTTACAATTCCATTCACT
Source organism: Fibrobacterota bacterium (assembly GCA_039798005.1). Taxonomy (GTDB): domain Bacteria; phylum Fibrobacterota; class Fibrobacteria; order UBA5070; family UBA5070; genus JBDKGV01. Next base: position 10,154 of record JBDKGV010000110.1, on the reverse strand, counting down.
GTGGACGTCCTGAACCTTGGGCCTTTGCCCCCGCTACGCGGCGAGATTCGCCTGCCAGGCTCGAAGAGCCTTTCCAACCGTTACCTCCTCTTGGCCGCGCTCGCCCAAGGCACGACCCGCCTGTCCGGTCTCCTGGAGAGTGAGGACACCGAGGCCATGCTGGGGGCTCTGGCCGCCACGGGCGTTCGGGTGGTGCGCGAAGGGGAGGAATATGTGGTCACCGGCATGGGCGGGGCGAACTTCGCCTCCGTTACGGCTGCGCTGAACCTTGGCAATGCGGGGACGGCCATGCGCCCCCTGTGCGCCGCCCTGTGTGCCGCCCATGGCCAATGGGTGCTGGATGGCGTGGAACGCATGCGCGAGCGTCCGATCGGCGACCTTGTCGACGGCTTGGTACCCTTGCTTGCCGAAGGCGGCAGCATCGAAAGCTTGGGCAATCCCGGCTTTCCTCCGCTCAAGATCGCATCCCGTGGGCTGCGGGGCGGACGCACCGAAGTGGCCGGCAACACCTCCAGCCAGTTCCTTTCGGCCCTTCTGATGGCCGCCCCTCTCTCGCAGGAGGGGATCGAGATCGTCGTGAAGGGCGATCTCATCAGCAAGCCCTACGTGGACATCACCCTTGCCTTGATGGCCCGCTTTGGAGTGCGCGTCGAGCGCGACGGGTACTCGGTGTTCCGCATCGCGCCGCAGGGGTACGTGTCTCCCGGCAGCGTCGCCGTGGAAGGCGACGCCTCGTCCGCCTCGTATTTCCTTGCCTTTGGCGCCATGGGTGGACCGGTGCGCGTGCTGGGCTGCGGAACCGACAGCATCCAGGGCGACTCGAAGTTCGCCACGGTGCTTGAGAAGATGGGGGCCCAGGTGACTTGGGGGCCTGATTGGATCGAGACCCAAGCTCCGGCAAGCGGAGTGCTCAAGGCCTTGGACATCGACATGAACGACATGCCCGATGCGGCCATGACGCTTGCGACCCTTGGGCTCTTTGCCCAGGGCAAGACCATCATCCGCAACATCGCCTCCTGGCGCGTGAAGGAAACCGAGCGTGTGGTGGCTGTGCGTACGGAGCTTGTCAAGCTGGGCGCCGTGGTCGAGGAAGGTCCGGATTGGATCGCTGTGACGCCGCCCGAGACGCTCGTGCCGGCCCGCATCGCGACCTATCGCGACCATCGCATGGCCATGGCCTTCTCGCTTGCGGCCTTGGGAACCTCGCTTGAGATCGAGGATCCGGCTTGCACGGCCAAGACCTTCCCTGACTACTTCGCGGCGCTGGGGCGACTGGCTTCGCATTGAAGTCCGATGGAACCGGGTCGTTCCGCCAGGCTCCAAGGACCTGGGGGACCGTCACCCCAAAGAAAAGGAAGACCCTCCTGATATTCGCTGCATTGGCGGCCGCCGTAGGCATCGCCGGACTTTGGAAGGCCGCACCGCGTCACGATTCGACGGCCAAGATGGATCCTGCGGGCCCGTCGGCTCCGGCTGGCGAGATCCGCTACCCCGGCAAGTTGCCAAGCGATGTCCGGGTCGATCCCTTCCTGCAGGCCTTCGCCGCGGACATCGTTCGCCGTCACCCGACACGCCTTGCCGCCATCTTCGTGATGGACCTGGCCACCCGGCGCCCGCTGGTCGCGCTGGTGGGCGAGAACGGTGTCGGGCGGGTGGATCTTCCGGGTCTGGCCTCCCCACAATACCCGATGGCCTCCCTTGCCAAGATGACCACCGCATGGGCCGTCATCAATGACAAGGGGTTCGATCCCGACCGCCGCTTCCATCTGCGCGGCAAGGCCCACACCCTGTACAAAGGCCAGCTGGACACGGGGCGCGGCGATACCCTGTCCTTGGCGCGGGCGTTTGCGATCTCGTGCAATCCGGTCTTCGGTCAGATGGGTGTGCATTACATCGGTTCCAGCCGTTACATGCAGTGGTTGGACACGATGGGCTTCAACCGCCCGAAGGGGCTGGGCGAGGGCATTCCGGCTGGTCGGGCTCAAGCCCCGCGCGACACTTACAATCTGGCGGAACTTTCCTCGGGCTTCGTGCGCACCACCTTCATCAGCCCGATCCATGCGGCGATGTTGGCCCGCAAGTATGCTGGTGGTGGAGAGCTTTTGCCTCCTTGCTGGGATACGGTGGGGGGAAACCGCGGAGCGTCGAGCTCTGAAGGCAAGGCGACCGCCGCGATGCTGGACATCATGCGGCTGACGGCCGACAGCGGCACGGCACGGCGGGCTTTCGACCAGGTCTGGTCGGACGAGATGCGCGAAGGCTTCGAGTTCGGCGGCAAGACGGGCAGTCTCGATGGAGACAACCCGAAAGGCCATTACGAGTGGTTCGCCGGGTTTGCCCGCCGCAAGGGACGGCCCGATTCGGGAATCGCCGTGGCGGCCTTGGCCGTCAACGAAGGGCGTCAACTGCTGCCGGGCAACTGGTTCGCCGTGCAGGTGCTCGGGGCATGGCGTCGGCATTTTGGCGAGAAGCGGGGCTTTGCAACCACATCCCAAGCCTTGGTCACCGGCCCGAGCCTCTTCACGGAGGATGATCAGGATGCGCTCAAGGCGCGGCCCACCTTCCGTCCGGTGAAGGTGCGCGGGGCCAAGAAGCGCAAGGTGAAGGGCAAGGCCAAGGGCGCCAAGACCGAGAAGGCCACCAAGGCCAAAGCCAAGAGCAAGAAGAAAAAGAAGAAATGAACACCGGATGCATCCTTTGTCCAAAGGAGGCATTTTCTTGGGCGATGGTCCGGGATCGATGGGAGAAGATCGTGAAAGTTCTGTTCGTCTGCACTGGAAACATCTGCCGTTCCCCGTCCGGGGAAGCGGTCCTTCGCCAGATGGCCAAGGCGGCTGGCGTCCCTCTCGAAGTCGATTCGGCAGGGACTTCCGCGTACCACGAAGGGGAGGGCGCCGACATGCGTTCGAGCCTTGCCGCCCGCAATCGGGGCTACGACCTTTCCGTGCATCGCTCCCGTGCCTTGCGACCGGGCGACTTTTCTGAATACGACCTGCTGCTTGCCATGGATCGCAGTCACTACGAGTTCATGCTGGAGGAGGCTCTTCCCGAGCAGAAGGCCAAGATCAAGCTGTTCCTTCCCGAGTATGCCCCCGAGCGCGGCGTACGCGATGTTCCCGATCCGTATTACGGTGGTGAACACGGCTTCGAGAACGTGCTGGACCTGCTGGAGGAAGGCTGTCGCAACCTGCTCGCGGAGATCTCGACTCCGCACTGAAGGCCATCAGCGCAGGGACGCGGCCTCTTCCAAGGCGGTTTCGAGAGCCTCGGGGTGCGGCCATCCGTCCGGGCTGATGCGTCCGGCACAGGTCCACAGCGTGCGAAGCGCCTGGAGGCCACGCTCGCCGATGTCGCGGCTGTAGGCGGTCACGTACGTGCGGATGTGGTCGCGTTGCACCTGAGGCTCGATTTCTTGGGCGTGGGCGGCGATCCAAGGGGTGATGGGTTCCGTCCGGCTCCACGCCAAATCAAGGCTTGCCTGGACGGCTCGGGTCGCCCTGAGTGCGAAATCATGGCCACGGGATCGCTTGGCAAGCAAGGCGCCCAGCGGGATGGGGGATCCGGTGGTGCGCTCCCAATGCTCGCCGAGGTCGACGGCTTGTTCAAGGCCCATCTGGCGGAAGGTGAAACGGGTCTCGTGGATCACCACGCCGTGGTCGTGACCCCCCGAAAGGAGACTGCGGGGGATCTCGTCGAAGCGCAGGAAATCTTCCGCAGGGGCAGGGGCGATGCGACCTTCCAGCCAATGGCGGAACAGCACATGGGCCGTGGTCATCCGTCCGGGCAGGGCGACCTTGGCAAGCGCGGTCGTGCCGGGGCGCTTGAGCAGGAGCGGGCCGCAGCCTTCTCCCATCGCACCGCCGCAGGGAAGCAAGCGGTAGTGCTCGAGGAACCGCGGGACGCTGGCGCAGGAGACCTTGATCAGGTCGGGGCCGTCAGGCTCGCTTGCCAGGGTGTTGAGTTCGGCGATGTCCAGGAACCGGACGGCGTTCCCTTCCTCCGGACAGAATCCGTCCAAGGAACCGTGGAATCCCTCGAAGAGGAAGGTGTCGTTCGGGCAAGGAGAGATGGCCAAGATCACGATGCGGCTCCGGACTGGGAAGGTGCAAGCCCCACAAGGTACTCGACATGCCCATCAGGACTTGGTGGTTTCGTCCTCGAGGATCGAGAAGAGCCGGTCGATGCGGGTCATGCGGAACAGGCCCATCATCCGTGGTTGGACGCGCACCAGACGGAAGACGCGGGTGCCGCGATGCTGCTCCAGGTCCCGGTGGAACGCCAGGAGAACCGACAGGCAGATCGAATCCATGGTGCGGACCTTGGAGAGATCAAGAACCGCATCGATCGTGCTTTGCTCCAGCCATTGCTGCAACGCCTTGCGGAACTCGCCTGCCACGCTTGCCGAGAGGTCGCCGCCCGGGGTCACGACCCAATGCTCCCCATCCTGGACGCCCGTGACCAGGACGCGCTGGGGAAGCGTGATCCAGGCGTTCACGCACCCTTCCTCGGGTGCCGAGACCAGTTCGTCGCACAGGGCGTGGGCGATGGCCAGGCCCCGCCGCCGGTTCGACTGGCTGCCGGGCATGCGAGGGTCGGTCTCCTCGGTCAGGCAGAAGCCTTCTCCCTGGTCGCGTACGATGGCATGGAACCGTCCCTTTTCCATGCGCTCCAGCACCAGGCTCACTTCGCAATCGGGATCGGAGCGGTTGCCGTGCTCCACCGCGTTGAGCAGGATCTCCCGCAGGATCTGGACCAGGACGTCGATGTCCCCTTCGGCCGGATCGAGATGCTGACGGCACTGCTCGACCGCCCTTTCGATGAGATGGAGGGACGAGGACATGCGGCATTCGATGCGATCGGGGGTTTCATCCCAACGGAACATGGGTCATTTCTCCTTTACGGCATTTCGAACAGGCCAAGCAGCAGGTCGTCCTGGGCTTTGTGGCGCGAAAAGACAAGGGCATCCCGCCAGATGGAGTCGGCCAGCTGGTCCATGGGAAGGTCGCGATGGCGGATGACGGTGCTGAGCATTCCCATCAAGCCGTACTCCTTGGCTTCTCCCGTGGCTCCGTGGATGCGGCTGAGTCCGTAGAATCCGTCGGAACACACGACGAAGCGATCCCCGGATTCGGCCGTGAACTGGTCGTGGGCCAAGTCGGGATCGTCGAAGATCCCCAACACCACCGACGGGCAATGCAACGCATCGGGGGCTTTGCGGATGTCTCCGGGGACGCGGATCATCGGTACGTGGCCGGCGTTGTGCAGCTCCACCCGACGACTGAGGAGATCCAGCCGGATGTGCATGGCCGTGACCATGCGCTGGCTCTTCTGACGCACCAGGCTTTGGTTGAGGAATTGCAGGACATCAACACCTTGCTTGCAATTGCGGCAGGCTTCCTCGAAGAAGGTCTTGACCAGAAGCGCCATGTACGACGCCCCTTGGTCGTGCCCGGCCACGTCGCCGACAAGGATGTCGCAGACGTTGTCCTGGACGTGCGTGAGAAAGAGGTCCCCTCCCATCTCCTGCAAGGGGCGCATGTTCAACTTGAGCGGGATCGGGAAGTTGTGCTCCGGGGTCATCAGGTTCTGGAACTCGCCCTGGGCCGCGTGGATCCGTTCCTGCATGTTCACCATGTCGCGGCGGTAGCGTCCGATCTCGGCGCGCAATTGGGATTCGGCCGTCGTGCCTCCTCCCGGCGTCGGGCGTTCGAGCATGGCGCGGACGGTTTCCAGGAAGCGGATGTCGTTGAACGGCTTGTCCAGGAAGTCCTGGCAACCTTGGCGCATCAATCCAAGGACGGTGTCCTTGTCGCCTTGGCCGCTGATCCCCAGGGTGCGCGTGGGCATCTCGAGTTGGCGCAGGTGCTCCAGCAGGGCGATGCCATCCATCGCCGGCATGTGCACGTCGGTGACCAGGAGGTCGAACGGCGTTCCGTTGCGATGGGCTTCATCCAAGGTTTCCATGGCGAGCAATCCATTGTCGCAGGCCGCCACCGAGTAGCCTTCGCACTGCAGGAGGATGCTCATTGCACGCAGGATGCCGCTGTCGTCATCGACAAGAAGGATGCGCGAACTCACTCACGGGTCTCCGGCGCTTTTGCGGGCCTTGATGTGGTTGAGCAGGGTCTGGCGCGAGATGTCGAGCATGCTTGCCGCCGTGCTGCGATTCTGTCCGGTGCGAACCAACGCCTCCTGCATCAGATGCCAGTTGGCTTCGCGCATGGTGGGCAGGATCGGCCCGAAGGCGATGCCGGCGGGCTTTGAAGGGGGGGCGGACTTGTTCACCTCGGGATTGTCCAGCAAATCGATCCGGCGGACTTCCTGTGCTGCAAGCCGAATCCGGTCCGCAGCGTCCTCCAGTCCCTTCTGGATCAGCGGGATCTCCTCCAGCACCATGGCAAGCGGCAGATTGCCAAGCTTCAGGTCAGGAGAAGTCTTGCCCAACGATTCCAGCAGCGGGACGATGTCGTTCCAGATCCGCCCAAGGAGCGAATTGTTGAGCATGGCCAAGTTGTTGGCATTGTGGATCTCGTGAACATGCTCCCGGATGGTTGAAGATCCGGAACTCGGTTCGTTGGGCATGGTGTCAGGCATTGCGGCCATGGTACCGCTTGGACCGATGCGATGTCAAGTGCCATGAGTACAGGAGGAACTATTCCGGGAATAGGGCGAAAAAGGCAGCTACAACCCCGGTGAGGATAGGAAATTGTCGCAAAATCGATGCATTTGGAGAAAAGAACGGGGCAAAATGCCCGAATTGCAGTAGTTTCTACACGTTGGTCTGCTGGGAGGCAGACGCACAGCGTTTCAAAATCCGTAATCGTCGCGCTCCACCGTCATGGAGTGTGATTTCTCGTCAAGCGGAAATGCTTGGTGGGAGGCGGCTTTCGGGATGCCTTGTGCATTGAAGAGAGGAAGAACCATGTCGTACCGATCCCTCGTCCAGCCCCGTCAGGCTGGCGGAATCACTGTGTTGTCGCGCGCCCGTTTGGGGCAGGTCTTTGCGCTGTGCGTCGCAGGGCTGTTGTCGCTTGGCGGGAATGCTCAGGCGGCCGGTTCGACGGCGGCCATAGGGCTGGATCAATTCACTCCCAGCGACTCCTTGAACCAGTATTGGTTCTACATGGATTCGACGGCCAAGGCGGATATCAATTGGGCCTCGGCGACCATGGGCAAGATCGCGGTTGGAACCGATTTCAAAGTCAGTTCCGGCAAGGGCATCTTCTATTCGTCGACCTTCGTCGGGCGTGATCTGGATCTGGCCAGTGCCGACTTCCTCTTCGATTCCTCCCTTCAGGTGGGTCGTGATGCCGTCCTGACCAGTGGCAACAATCCTGTGGTTGGGTCCAAGGCCAACAGCGTGTTCCAAGTCGGCAGAAATCTGTCGTTTGGCGGCAACGGATTCAGGGACGAGGCACCGACATGGGTCGGTGGAAATCTGACTCCATCCGGAACCGGAGGTGGAACGAATTTCAACAAGGAACTGCATCTTCAGGGACAGTTGAATGCCAGCGGAGGGGGCGTGAATTACAACGCCAACGTCTATTTCCATGGGGGCGCACCTGGAGCGGGGCTTTCGGATGTGCCTGTGGCGAGACAAGTCAACCCGGCTGGATCAGCCTTTGCTCCTCCGTACGGAACGCCGCTTCGCATCGATTCTGCGGGGATGCCGGGTTTTGCGACCGATTGGTCGATTCCAGCCGCAACGACTCCAGAACCTGTGGCGGATGTGAGTTATGAAAAGGACGCAGCTTCAGGGGGAACTGGTGTCTGCGCAACAGGTTGCACCAGCCACACCTCGTCGGTCCCGGCGCTTGGAACCCACAAGATCTTGCCTCCCGGCTATTACGGCACCTTGACGATTGACAATGGCACGGTTTTTCTCGGGGAAGGCGTCTATGTCTTCGACAAGATCAACATCAATCAGGGCAGTGCAAAACTGATCGCGATCCAGACCAATGGTGGCCGGACCATCGTCTATGCGAAGAACGGACTGACCACGGCAAATGTCAGCAGTCCGTTCGTGGGGCCGGAGGCGGCCTACGGTGCTTCCGGTTATGGTTTCGGTCCAGGGCAATTTGCGGGTGGCACCATGATGCTGGTGGCAGGAAGGAACGCGAATCTCACCTTTGGCAACGATTGCAAGGTCTGGGCCACCTTGAGTGCGCCGACAGGGACGATCGACATCAAGCAACAGTTCACCCTCTATGGCCAGATGTTTGCGCGCCACTTCAAGAGCGGCAACAATTTCAATGGGGGATCGGGGATGTACGTCCCCTTCAATCCCAAGGTTCCCAAGATCACCATTTCCATCGCGCCTTCCGGAGCGACGGTCAATGAAGACGATGTTCTCTATTTCGCCAAGATCACCCTGTCGCAGGCCAACGCTTACAACGTCTCTTTCAAGTACAGGACATTGGACACCTTGGGTTCGACGGCGGTGGCGGATGTGAATTATGTCAAACGCCTTGACTCGGTGGTGACCATCGTTGCGGGCCAGACAAGCGTGGACATTCCCTTCCGCATAAAGTGGGATCATGTCTATACGGGAAATCGTGATTTTTACCTGAACTTTGCCGTCCCGACGGCCGCCGTCTTCGCCTTGGGAAGCGGTGTCGTTGGCGATTCCGTGCATGCCATCGCCAAGGTCACCATCCTTGAAAAGGATCCTGCCTTCACGGCCTCCGTCGCCGATGCCGCCCTTTTCGAAGGCAATACGGGCACCACGACGATGGGCTTCACAGTCCGTTTGGTCGATCCAGCCACGGGGGCTTCAGTGAATGCCGCTGGCCCCGTCGCGATTGCTTGGCACACGGAGCCGGTGACTTCCGGTGTCATTGCCACCGCAGGCACCGATTACACGGAAGTCATCAGTGGAACCGCCACCATCCCGGTCGGATCGTCCAGCGCCAATCTGCCTGTTTCGATTTTCGGCGATCTCCTCAACGAAGCGAATGAATCGTTCAAGGTCGTGATCGATCAGGTCTCCACAGGCGGGAGTCCCATCGTTCTTGGGGCGTCCGCCCACAAGAAGTTGTCCGCTGTCGGCACCATCACCAATGATGATGCGCCACCCACCGTCAGCTTTGTTTCGGCCACCAGCGCCGACCTCGAATCGAAGACTTCCCGCACCTTCACCGTGACCTTGTCCGCTGCGTCCGGCCTGCCGGTGTCCGTGGACTGGGCAACCGGGGATGATGTGACGGTCGGCGCCAACAAGGCGGTTGTGGTCACGGATTACGATGTGACTTTCGGGACGCTCGACTTTGCCCAGGGGGAGACGAGCAAGATCATCACGGTGACCACGAAGAACGACAATGTGGTGGAGCCTAACGAAACCTTCGCGATCAAGCTTTCGGGACCGACGAACGCGAATCTCGGTGGGATCGCCACGCACATCAATACCATCGTGAACAACGACCTGAGCGTGACCGCCACGGCTTCCAACAAGGTCTATGACGGCTCCCCGAATGCGACCATTTCCACGCCGGTTCTTACCGGTGTCCGTTCCGGCGATGCCGTGACGGTCTCTGCTGGCGCTGCGACCTTCGCTACGAAGAATGTCGGCACGGGCATCGCCGTGAGCGTGGCGACTCCTTGGGTGTTGGGCGGGGCGGATGCCGCCAAGTATGAACTGGTGACGATTCCGGTGTTGGCGGCCAATATCACGGTGAAGTTGCTGACGGTGAGCGGGGTGTCTGCCTTGGACAAGCCGTATGACGGCACGCCGGTGGCGATGGTGAATGTGGGTACGCTTGGTGGAAAGTCCGCTGGCGATGCTGTTTCGCTGATCTACACGTCTGCCGCGTTCGATACGAAGAATGTGGGCACGGCAAAGCCTGTGACGGTGACGGGCTGGAGCTTGTCCGGTGCAGATGCATCGAACTATTCGCTCCCGACGATTCCTGCTCTGACCGCTGCCATCACGGCGAAGGCCCTGACCGTGAGCGGTGTATCGGCCTCGAACAAGGCTTACGACGGTACGACGGTGGCGACGGTGAATGCAGGCACACTTGGTGGCAAGACCAGTGGTGATGCGGTCTCCTTGACCTTCACATCTGCAGCGTTCGACACGAAGAATGTGGGCACGGCAAAGCCTGTGACGGTGACGGGCTGGACGTTGTCCGGTGCAGATGCATCGAACTACTCGCTCC
>JBDKGV010000109.1:0-11468 GCA_039798005.1 Fibrobacterota bacterium | reverse complement strand
CCATCGCTTCGGGGGCGCGCGCGAAGGTCTCGCGCAACCGCGACTCGGGCTTGAGCCATGCCCCCGGCGGCTGGTGGTGGTGCAGCGGGAGCTTGTCGATGGAACAGCCTTTGGCGATGGCGCACAGGGCCAGATGACGGGTGAAGTCCAGGCTTTGGGCGAAATGCACATCGCCGCCCACGACCAAGGGGAGTCCTTCGTCCTTGGCGATGCCGGCCACCGCCTGGGCGCAGTGGCGCGAGAAGGGATCGTGGCAAACGAGTTCGCCCCACAATTGGGGGCGAATGGGCGTATGGGCCAGGCGTTGCAAGGTCTCCGGGTGCGGGCACAAAAAGACAAGTTCGGGCCAAGGGCGGTAGAAGAGGTCTTCAAGGTCCGGTCCGCGACGCCGAAGGGTGTGCATGGTCACGAGTTCGCAGAGGTCGCCCCAGCCCTTTTGCCCTCGGGAAAGGACGACGATCCTTTGGCTGGGGTCGCGGTGGTCGGCAAGCTCCGCGCCCAAGATGGGCTTGATGCCTTCGCTGCGGCAGGCCTTGAGGAAAAGGACGAGCCCACCGGTGGTGTTCGTGTCGGTCAGGGCAAGCGAGGTCATGCCCAGTCGCTTGGCGGCCTGCACGAGCTCTTCAGGGGAGGATGCGCCCGAGAGCAGGGAGTGGTGGCTGTGCACATGCAGATGGACAAACGGCATGCTTTGAATATATGCTCAAATGTTCACAAAGCAAGCGCGAAGTGAAAACGCGCCAGTGGGGCGTCGCCCGGATGGGGCGGGACCCCGCAGCCGCCACGGAGCTGCGTTCAGGACATGGTGGCGGCGAGGAGGCCCGACGAGGCCGCAGGCCGAGCAGCACCCGGCCCCACGAAGCCTGGGTTCAGGAGGCTCGTGGGGGGCGCCCTATGGCTTGAAGCTCAAAGGGTTCAGCTCGAAAGCCAGGCCTTGGCGAATTCCGCAAAGCTCGTGTGCAAGGTCACGTGGGGGTAGGCGCGCACCGACAGGCTGTCGCCGTAGCCGCATTCCAGCGCCGCGAAGGGTACGCCTGCGTTCTGGGCTGCCCCGGCATCGGCAGGGCCGTCGCCGATCATGAGCGTCTCTTCGGGGGTGACACCGGCCTGTTCCATGATCCAGCGCAGGCCCATGGGGTCGGGCTTGCGGGTGGGCAGGGTGTCTCCGCCGATCACCCATTCGATGCCGCGTTCCTTCAGGCCATAATGCTCGGCGATGAGGTGGGACGGGGCTTCGGGCTTGTTGGTCAGGATGGCAAGGCGCGGAGCATTCGGGCGGGTCTTCAATGCGTCGAGGAATTCCAGCACGCCGGGGTAGAGGAAGGTCTCTTCGCAGGCGTGGGCGTCGTATTCCTGGCGAAAGAGCTCCAGGGCCTGGGCCAGAAGTTCGGGCGAACTTTCGGGTGGAATCAATCGCTGCACCAGGATGGTGGCGCCGTCGCCGATGGCGATCTGCACCTGGCGGGGAGTGACCTCGGGGAGGGACAGGGCGCGGAAGGTGCGGTTCAGGGCGCCATGAAGGTCGGGAAGACTGTCGACAAGGGTTCCATCCAGATCAAAAACGAGTAGTTTTATCGGTTGCATATGCCCCAAAGGTACCAGTCCCTGTGCCATGTGGAAATCCACGACGTGTGGCCTTCCCACCAAGCAGCGTCCCAAGCGTGGATCGCGGCTTGCTTGGAGTCCGGCTGGAAGCCCGTTCTCCTGGTGGTTCCGCGTCGGGGCGGGAGCCTGGTGTCCAGCGGCGAAGGTCTGCCGGAGGATTTTTGCAAGTGGCTGTCCGGGCATTCCGTGGCAGGACTTCCTCTGTGGCTGCACGGACTGACTCATGTGGATGCCAAGGGCGGGGACGCCGAATTCAGGACGCTGGAGGGCGATGCCATGCGCCGTCGCCTTGACCTGGGGCGTCGCGATTGGAACAGTGCGGGACTTCCTGGCTTTGAGGGCTTCTGTGCGCCCTGCTGGAAGTCCTCCTGCGTGCTGCCGCGCATGGCGGCGCTGGAAGGCATCTACCACACCGCCAGTCGCTGGGGTCTGCGCGACGTGAAGGGGTTCCACCTGTGCGTGGCCGTGTCCAGTTGGGGGCCCGGTTGGCTGGGCCTTTTGTGGGATACCACGCTGGAAGCCCAAGCATGGCTGCTCCAGAGACTTGAGATCCCCTGGCGTCTGGTGCTTCACCCTCAGGACCTGGAAGGGCGGGCTGCCCCGGCCTTCCGCAGGATCCTCAAGCGGGTGGCGCGGACTCAGTCCTCGTCGGCCTCATCGGCTTCGGTGCCTTCGGCGGCGGCCTCGGTGTTCGCCGATCCGCGCGCGCGGCCACGCGGGTAGTTCAGGAACAGTTCGCGCACGGTCGGGAACTTGGCCGGCACCACAAGGGAGCCGTCGCCATCGGGTGAGGGGACGCCTTGGGCCAGCAGGTTCTGCACGGCCACGGTGATGTTGCGCGCCACGCCGTCGGTGACGGGGCGGGAGCCCGTGCGGGCCTTCTGGACGTTCTTGTGCGAGAGCTGACCTGCGGCCGCCTCGACGACATCATGATTGGAATAGCCGTATGTGTTCAGGAGTTCTGCCAGTGGATTGGACATATGGGTGATCCATGTAGGAATCCGCAGTGGGCTTGCGGCGGACTTTGCTGGGATTCCTAACTTGGGGCACCTATGCTGCCAGCACCTCCAGTCATTCGCGAATGCCCTCACTGCCAGATGGCCCTGCTCTTTCCCCAGTTCAATCAGGGAAGCCTGCGCGAGGCCACGGTATGGACCGACGGGCGCATGGTCGGCCCTTGGATCCCGGAGGAGCTTGCCTTGGTCGGGTGCCCGTTCTGCGCCGAGACCTTCTGGACCCGCGAGAGCCTGGCCTTGGGCACGGCAAACGAATCGTACTCCGACACGCGTTGGCCCGAGGCGCGCTTCGTGACGGAGCTTGATGCTGCGGCCATCCTGCAAGCCGTGGTGGTGGGCCGCGCCGACACCCCTCGCAAGGAAAAATACCTGCGGCTGCATGCGTGGTGGCGCGACGGGGACCGGCGCCGCGAAGGCGTGGCCAAGGAGCTCGACCTCACGGCTCCGGGCGAGGAGATGCGGGCGAACATGCGGCGCCTGCACCTGCTTGCCGACGAGGAAATGCCCGACGACCGGTTGATGAAGGCCGAACTGTCACGCCAGCTCGGGCGCTTCGAGGAGGTCCAGCACCTGCTTGCCTTCGAGTTCACCCGCGAGGAGCACGTAAAGGCCGCGGCGCGCATCCGGGAACTCTCCTTGGCGGGCGAGACCACGGTGGCCAAGGTGGACTTCCCTTTGGGGCCCGAGGCGGCAACGGCGTGATTTGACGGAATCTGTCGTGTTCTGACGGATTCCGTCCTTTGGGCTATTCGACCCGTTCGGCCTTGATGCCCAGTCCCTCGAGCTTGCCCAGGAGGTTCTCGTAGCCGCGATCCAAGTGCTCAAGGCCTTTGAGCGTGGTGGTGCCCTCGGCGCACAGGGCGGCGATCACAAGGGTGATGCCGGCGCGGATGTCGAAGATGTCCAGGATCTCGGGGATGGCGGTGAGCTTGGTCGGCCCTTGGACGATCGCGCTGTGGGGATGTCGCTTGCCGCGGAAACGGCACGGCAGCTCGCCCAGGCACTTGTCGAAGATGGTGATGTTCGCGCCCAGTTTCACCAGTTCCTTGGTGTAGCCGAAGCGATCTTCATAGACGGTCTCATGGACCACCGAGGTGCCTTCGCACTGGGTGAGCAGTAGCGTGAAGGGCTGCTGCCAGTCGGTCATGAAGCCGGGGTGGGTGTCGGTCTCGAGGTCGATGCCCCGCAAGCTTCCGGGCCCGCCCGGCGCGAAGAAGACGATGCCGTCTTCCAGCACCTCGTAGTCGGCACCCAAACGGCGCACGGCGTTCAGGAAGGTGATCATGTGCTCTTGCTTGGCCTTGCGGCAGAAGATGCGCCCGCCGGTGGCAAGGGCCATGCTGGCGTAGCTGGCGGCTTCCATGCGGTCGGGGAGGATCTCGTGCGATCCGCCCTTGAGCCGCTCCACGCCTTCGATCGCGATGGTGCGGTTGGTGCCCAGCTCGATGATCGCGCCCATGTTCTGGAGCATCATGATGATGTCCAGGATCTCGGGCTCGGTGGCGGCGTTCTCGATGACGGTGCGGCCCTTGGCCAGCACACCGGCAAGCAAGATGTTCTCGGTGGCGCCCACGCTGGGGTAGGGCAGATGGATATGGGCACCGCGCAGGCCGTTCGGGGCCGAGGCCACGAAGGCCTTGTCGCCCTCCTCGATGACGGCGCCCATGGTGCGCAGGGCATCGAGGTGGTAGTTCACGGGGCGCGGTCCGATCCGGTCGCCGCCCACGATGGGGAGCACGGCGCGGCCGACGCGGTGCAGGAGCGGCGGAAGCGCCAGCACCGAGATGCGGTTGGCGCGGGAAAGGCCCAAGGCGTCATCGCGAAGCAGCGTGGGCGTGTGCAGGTGCAGTTCGTGGCCGTCCATGGTGACGGTGCTGCCCAGCCGTTCGCACAGCTCGCGGACGATGTCGATCTCCTCGATGCGGGGGAAGTTCTTCAAGGTCACGGGTTCGTCGGTCAGGAGCGAGGCGACCATCATCTTGGACGCGGCGTTCTTGGCTCCGGAAATGACGACTTCCCCTTCAACTCTCTGCGGACCGGTAATACGAAGCTGCATAGGGAGGGGAATGTAAGTGCTGAACGGACGGTTGCGGAAGGAGAGCTTTGAGCCGGTGCGATTACAGCCAGTGCACCGTCACGTCTTTGTGCTCTTCGCGCTGCAATCGCTCTTCCCAAGGCATGCAGTGGCCGGTCGGGGTGTGGTCGAAAATCGCCAATGTCTGCGTGGCATCCCGGCCCACCTTTTCGGCGTAGCGCGCAATCTGCTTGAGTCCGGCTTGAAGCGTGGTTTCGCGACTCTTGCGAGGATGCACCACCTTGATCTCGAGGATGTGCTTGAAGCCCTTCCATTCGATCCGCATGTCAATGCGATCGCGACCCACGGCGGCTTCTCGCGTGAGCTTGGCTCCGCCGTTCAGAACGCGCTGGAGCTGGACATCGGGGTCGCTTTCCCCCAAGATGATCGTGGAGTCTCCTGCCAAGATGGGTTGCACCACGCGCTTCTCTCGACGCAGGCGGTGCTCCGGATATGTTCGGGCAATGTGAATCAAGACGGATTTTGTCAAATTTAAGGCAAGAGAAAATCCGTCACCACAGCGTGAAACGTCTCGTGGCATTGATGCGACGGGACTTTATCGGCCTCTTGTGCCCAGATCGAACCACCGGAACCCGACATTGCCCACGACCACGCACACGGCGGTGCGAATCGAAAGCTCCGGGAACTGGGCAAGGGCATCGCGCTTGTAGCCTTCGACTTGCGCCACATCAACCGGGTCAGGGGCAACGATCTTTTCCAAATCCACACCGCTTGATTTCGTGTGGTACTTGAATTCCACGATCCATTTCCGGTTGCGATAGGCTCCTTCGGGGCGTCCAGTCATCTCGAAGTCGCAACGACCGCTGGGATAGTTCACCTCGATCCCGAAGGAGAAATGACGGGACAGATAGCGGGTGCAGACTTCGAAGAATGTGGTGCGGATGAAGTTCTCATTGACCTTGTCGAAGGCCTGTGCCGGGATCTGACCCATGTAGGTCTTCCAGTATCCGTCGAAGAGCTTGCCCAGGTCGAGGTCGGATCGGAAGGCCTTGAACCATTCCGTATATCCCTTGGAGACTTCGACCCGGGCCAACTGATTGTGGTACTGGGCAAAGATCGTCGCAAGTGTCTGGTTCGGAAAGTCCAGTCGATCCTCATCCTTGACCGTGAGCATTCCCAGGAAGAACAGGCTGGCCGCGTAGTGATCCGTCTCGAAGAAGCGCGTGGCGTTGAACTTGTCGGAAAGGCTGTTGGCGTCAAAGGGCATGCCTTCGCCCCGCAACAGGTCTTGGATCAGCGCAAGCGAGGTGCCTTCGCCAAAGCCCAAGCGTTCGATCCACCTCACATCGGTCTTCACATTGGGGTCGATCATGTCCTGCGGATACTCGCGATCCAGTGCCCAGTTCTTCAGGAAGTAGGTCAGGATGGTGGCATTGTAGAGCGTCTCCTTGGCGTTGGGCAGGAATCGGTAGCCGTTGTACCAATTCTTGACCAACTGCCGGGTCTGCTCCAAGTCCTCGGTCGGCAAGTCGTAGTCACAGGCTACGGCGGTGAGGTAGGCATCGACCTCGTCTTGCGTAAAGCCAAGCATCCCATGCAAACTGGGCTTGAGAGTCACGATCTCGGCGATGTTGAAGCCTGAGGTCAGGTCGTCCATGGTGATGGGCAGGACGCCGGTGATGAACACCTTCCCGATGGCCCGGCTCTCGCAACCGGCTTTCACCACCTTGAAGAAGGTGCGAAAGAAGCTGTCGCCAGTGGTGAGATCTTGGTACAGGGCATCTTGGCCCGTGGTCACGTACTGGTTTGAGAAGTTGTCGTACTCGTCGATGATGAGGTAAAGCGCAGGACAATCCTTGCGGGACTTCTGCGCGAGCAGCAGTCGATCGAGATTTTCTGAGACGGGCAGATGCTCTTCGATGCTCACCGCTCCCAGAAATGCGGCATAGTGGACCGCGAAGGCTTCCAGTGCCCGGTTGCACAGGTTGGTGAAGTTGCGCTCCAACACGGACATGTCAGCACTGACCTGCACCAGCGAAAAGTTCA
Source organism: Fibrobacterota bacterium (assembly GCA_039798005.1). GTDB lineage: Bacteria > Fibrobacterota > Fibrobacteria > UBA5070 > UBA5070 > JBDKGV01. The sequence continues at coordinate 4,766 of JBDKGV010000109.1, read as the reverse complement.
GCCGCAAGACCATGAAGGAATTTTGCAGGCCGGTGGGGTTCTTGCCGATCGCAAGTTCACCGAACAAGGCCTCGAACTTCTCCTTGCGAAGGATGTCGTAGTAGCACTCGAGTGTGGAACACCAAAGAGTCTTGCCAAAGCGCCGCGGCCGCAGGAAGACTGGAACCTCGAACTCCTCCAAAGAACGGATGTATTCCGTCTTGTCCACGAAGCGATAGCCCTCTTCGATCACCTTCTCAAAGTTGGCGACGGCATAAGGCAGCTTCTTGGGCGCACGCTTGGTCATTGAGGAATAATGTAGGTAACGGGAGTTCAAGGCAAAAGAAAACCCTCCCGCAGTGTGATTGTGAGATGGCGAAGCGTCGCGTTTGGACGCGGACGATCAGCGCATGATGCGGAAGTTCACGACGGCGTTGCCGTTGGAGCCGGCCAAGCTGGTGACGTTCAGGATCGCGTGCTTGCCGTTGCTCATCCGAAGGGCGTACACGCCGCCTTGCATGACCACGGCGGATCCGGAGGTCGAGCGGTCGATGGCGTCCTTGATGTCCTGGACGGTCCTGAACCCGGTGACTGGCCTTGCGGTCTTGACGATGACGGTCTTGTTGACCGTCGACCAGTTCAAGTCGGTTCTGATCAGGTCGGGGGAAACGAAGGTGGGAGTGCCGCCGGTCGGATCCTTCACGCCGTCGGTCATCGCCAGGAAACAAAGGTCCATGACGGGCGTCTCGGCGCTGGACATGTTGCCGGAGTCCGTCACGAAGCCGGGAGGATCGATCGCATCGCCTCGGACCGAGATGAAACTGCCGTGAGAGGTGAGTTGGGCACCCGCGATCTGGGTGCTCATGTAGGCGATCGGAGTCGGGTCATGAACCGGACCTTTTGCTGGATGTGCGCTGGTGTCCTCGGGTTCGTTTGTGATGGTGGCGGGTTTGATTCGATACTCCAGGCATCCCCCCATGAGGATTCCAAACCAGACCGCCGCCATTGTGAGATGTCGCATTTCGGATTCCTTTCAGAACGCATAGGAAAGGCAGAAGGATGCCAATCCCAAGGCCGCGATACCATAGCCGATCTTGGCATTGAAACCGGCTTGTCGGGCCTTTTCCCCTTTGCGCTTGTATTCGCGGTAGGTCGCCGTGTTCTCCAAGCCGTCTTGGGAGGCGTCGGCGCCGGATCTGAATCGATCGTAGGCCGCATCGGCGTCCCGGCTTGCCGTGTGGAACGCGAGATGTTCGAAGATGCCTGCGACCATTCCCGCAATGAGGGCTGCGCGTCCTGCCCAGCGCAATTTCGGATGCCTGTTCATCGGAACATCATGGGCGGGCGGCACAAGGGGCGATGGACCCCGGTGGGTTTCGGGAGCGATCAGCTCGATGGCATCACGTCCCGGGTCGTCCAGGGAGAACGCGAGTTCCTTGGCGACGATCGGGAAAAGGCTGTCAACCACATCGTCAATGCCGCCGCGTTGAATCTTGCTTGAGGAGCCGAGGATCTCCCCGGTTCCGACATCGACGGCGCGCATCGAGAGGAACCAGGATCCACGCATCCTGGTCATGCTGCCCACCACGACATGGTCGATGGACAGGAGTTGTCCGATCTGGACGGCACTTCGGTTTTTGGCACAGGTGCTGAGCCGCTGGCAGTCGCATCTTTCCAGGATCGACTCCATCTGAAACCGGTCCATGACCTGGAGTCTCGCCGTTCTTGCCAGTTCATCCGACAGGGCATCCGTGGTCAGGTGCAAGGTGGTCGAATCCACGCCTTCTCCGGTGATCGGCAGGACTGCGATCCGGGGAAGCCTCTTGGATTCGGCGGCGCCATGCACGGCAAGGCACAGGAGCGTCATGAGGACGGTTCGGGCGTGTTTGAGGGAATTGGTCCGAGCCAAGGGAGGGCCTTCTTGGTGTGTCTTCATGGCGGTTCAGCGGAGGGAGATGCGAGACGATCTCCTTCCTCAACATAGACAATCGCTCCCGCCGCACCGGTCCCGTTCACATCGGCGATCTGCGCATGGATGCGGTTGGAAAGGGGCACATGGCTGATTTTGTCAAATTCCGGTAAAAGAAAACCCTCCCGCAGGGTGTGCGGGAGGGCGGGTGCCAGCGAACTGGATGCGCTTACTTGTAGATCTTGAACGAAACGGATGCCTTGCCGTTGGCTCCGGTGAGGCTCGTCACGTGCAGCACCGCATAGTCGTCGTTGGAAAGCCACAGGGCGTAGATGCCGCCCTGGACGACCGCGGCGGAATAGCTGACCGATGACTGGTTGGCGACAAAGGCGTCCTTGATGTCCTGAACGGTGGAGAAGTCCGAGATGCTTGCCAAAGGCAGGGAAACGATGAGGGTCTGGTTCGTCGTGGCCCATCCCAGCGAGGACTTGAGCAGGCTCGGGGACACGAAGCTGGGTGTGCCCGAAGCGCTCTGGACGTTCCCGCTCATGGCCGTGAAGAGGAGATCCATGGCGGCTTCCTCGGACGCGGTCTTTTCGCCGGACGTCAGCACGAAGCCGCCGGGGTCCAGGATGTCACCGCGCACCGAGATGTTGCTGCCTGCGGTGGCCTGCTGGGCTCCTGCCTGCTGCGTCGATTGGTAGCTGATCGTTGTCTGGTCGCCGGTGGGATCGGTGATGCCGCCTCCATTGCCGCCGCCAGTGCTGCCGCCGGAAGTGCTCGCTGCACCCGAGTTGAGGATGCGGAAGGTGACCACGGCGGCGCCGTTCTTGCCTGCAAGGCTTGTCACGCTCAGGACGCCATACTTGCCGTTGCTCAATTGAAGCGCATACACGCCACCGCTCACGACCGGGGCGGATTCCGAGGTGGAGGAGCCGATGGCATCCTTGACCGACTGGACGGTGGCGTACGACGCCTCTGTTCCGGTGGCCTTTACGATGATGGTCTTGTTGGTGGTGCTCCAGCTGAGCATGCTCTTGATGCTGTTCGGGGACATGAAGGTCGGGGTGCCGTTGGCGGCGTCCTTGACTCCATTGGTCATTGCGAAGAACACGAGGTCAAGGACGGCCTCTTCGGCGGGGGTCTTGTCGCCAGCCGTGAGGATGAAGCCATTCGGGTCGATCTCATCTCCACGCACGGAGATGTAGCTGCCGGGGCTGGCGGACTGTGCGCCGGCCTGTTGGACGCTGCGGTAGGAGATGGGCGTTTCGTCTCCGCCAGGGGTGACGATGGTGCCGCCAACGGAATTCAGGGTGATCACGGCGGCGGGAAGCGACTTGGCGATGGCGACCGATCCGGTCCAGATCACGGTCTTGCTGGCATCGTAGCCATTGACGGTCACGATGCAGGCTTCCCCGGACGGAATGCTCAAGGTGGTGATATCCGACACGGAAGCCAACGATTTCGTGGAAACCGCGCTGCTGCCTTGGGTGGCCGTGGCTTGGATGCTGGAGGTCGCATTCAATTGGGCCGTCGTGAGCTGCAGGGAATTGAGTGAAACGGTGGCCGTCCATGCGGTGGCCGTCGGTGTGGCGGTCGTGTCCGTCTTGGGAGCGGGATCGACGGCCTTGTCACAGGCACCAAGCCCAAGGAGGAAAGGGAGGCAGGCGAGAAGTGCGGCGGAGTATTTCATCATGGGTTTCCTGAAGCGAATAGGAGGAGCAAGGCGGGAGTCACCTGTGAAATAGATAATAAAAAACCCCATCGATCCGGAGATCGATGGGGTCTTGTCGTCTTCCGAAGAAGACGTCAAGAATTACTTGGCGGCCGGAGCTGCGGAGTCAACCTTGCCAGAGGAGCGCTTGGCCTTCTTGGCGGGCTTGGCGGGAGCTTCGGCCTTCTTGGCGGTGTCGACAGCGGCGTCAGCCTTGGCTGCCTTCTTGACCTTCTTGGCCTTCTTGGCAGTCTTGGCGGGCTTGGCAGCGGTGGAGTCCGTGGCAGCGAAGGACATGGAGAAAGCGGCGAGAGCCAAAGCGGCGATGATCTTCTTCATGGGAGGTCTTTCTTTTTGTGGTTTGAAGCTTATTGGGAAGTTGCCTTCCAACTTGCTATGCCCAGAGATTTAGCGAATCATGTGCCATGAGTAGATGTACGGCTTGTTCATGATTGCAGCGCGAGGAATTGCCAAAAAAGCGAAACGATTTGTTCCGCTTCATGGGTCAAGTTCCGTTATTGGTGGCCGGAGTTGCGGGTCGCGCGCTTGGGTGCAGCGGTCTTGCCATCACCCTTCTTGGCGGCGGAATCAACCATCGCCTTGGCGGCCTTGAGGGTGGAGTCCTTCTTGGCGGCAGCGATGGCTGCATCCTTCTTCTCGTTCTCAAGGATTGCCTTGGCGGCCTTGATGCTGGAATCCTTCTTGGCGGCGGCGGCAGCGGCGCTGTCGACCTTGGGAACCAGAACGGTATCCTTCTTGACGACGACAACGGTGTCCTTCTTGGGCTTGGCGCTGTCGATCACCACGGCGGGCTTCTCTTCCATCTTGTTGCATGCAGTCAGGGCAACGCAGGACGCAGTGAGGGCCAAGGCGGCAAAGATCTTCTTCATGGGAGCTCCGATATGCAATGTTGGGTGTGGTTTTCCGCTTTGGCCGTGGAAAACGGTCAAACGGGAAGACTGGCGAAAATGGTAGCAATATTGTTCGGGATTCGCGTTCCAATCACCGACGGGCAGGACGCACGCAGCGAAAGCCCAAGGTGTTGGATCGGTAGCTTGGCCCAGCGCCATCGCGAAGAGCGCAGTGCATCCACTTGGTGCCGCTGCTCCAGCTTCCTCCGCGGAAGGCGCGCTGATCGCCCCAAGGGCCACCCATCGGGTCCAA
>JBDKGV010000108.1:0-11569 GCA_039798005.1 Fibrobacterota bacterium | reverse complement strand
TTGCCTTTGCAAACCGGGGCGGCCGGACCTTTCCCCATTCTCCCGGTCGGGTGGACGCTCTCGTTCGAGTTCGTCTTCTATGGCCTGTTCGCCGCCTCCCTTGCCTTGCCGCGCAGGGTCCTGCCCGTGCTCCTTGCCTTGGCCTTCGGGTTGTTTCACTGGGTCGGGCCATACGCGGCCACGGCCCCCTTGCGCTGGTTTTTCGGCAGTTTGCTGTGGTGGGAGTTCTGGCTTGGCGTCCTTTTGGGCCTTGGTTTTGCCAAAGGGTGGCGTCCGGTCCGTGCGCTTTCCATCGGGCTTTTGATCCTTGGTGCAGGGGCCGGACTTTCCAGCCTGTTTCCGCAGTGCGCCGGCCTTCCCGATCTCTGGACGCGCGGATTTCCGGCGGCGCTCTTCCTTGCGGGTGTCTGCGGCCTGGAGTCCCGTGTCCAAGATGTCCGCTTGCCAAGGCTTGGGCTTGCGATGGGGGACGCCTCCTATGCGCTCTATCTCTGGCATCCGCTCTGGATCGGAGGACCCCTTGCCTTTCTCTTCAAAGGCGGGGTGCTTGGCATGCCGTTGGCACTTGCCTTGTGCATCGTGCTTCCGTGGATCTTCGCCTTGGCCTTCTTCCGGTTCGTGGAGGCTCCATGGCTGCGCATCCTGCGTGGCAAATGATGGATGGCCCCTTTGCGCGCCCTGCTCGGCGTGCCGCCTCATCGGGCCTCCTCGCTTCGCTTGCGGGGTCCCGCCGCTGCCGCGCGACGGTCGCTGGGGCAGGAGAGCGAACTTCCCAAAAGGTCGTTTGACGGTGCGCGCCTTCCCGTGTACCTTTGAATCTCCAGCGCTCGTGGCGCAATTGGATAGCGCGTCGCCCTCCGAAGGCGAAGGTTGTGGGTTCGACCCCCGCCGAGCGCATCGAGCTGGAGATCTATGAAGTTCGAAGCAAGAAGCCTCGGTGTGTTCGAGATCTTGGCCCCTCGGCAGGAATCTCGTGAAGTGTTCGATGCCGACCGCTTCAGGCAGGCTGTGAATGGCCTCCTCGAACGCAAGGTACGGCAACTGGTGATCGATCTCTCCGGAGTCGATTACTTGTACAGCGATGCCATCAATGTCCTGGTGTCGATCAACCGTCGCATTCTTGAGCAGGCTGGCCGGATGTGCCTCTTGGCCCCTCAGCCCAAGGTCCATGAGATCTTGATGCGCTCCGGGCTGGACAGTCTTTTCCGCATCTACAAGTCCGAAGCTGAACTTTCGGCCGAGTCGATGGAGCTCCTGCGCCAGTCGACCATGCTCTCGCGGGACCGGGTCCGCGATCCCAACAGTTCGACGGGCTATTCCCTTGCCGTCAAGACGCCGGCCCCCGTTCCTGAAGGTCCGCGGGCCCGCAATACCCGGCGGCGTTCCGGATCGCGCAAGGACATCATCGATCGCCGCCCGGCCGGTCGCAAGGATTCGGTCGTGCCGCTGGATCCGCCGGAGGAATCCGTGGGAAGCGATCCCGTGTCCCAAGGTCCGGCCTCGACGGGCAGCGCCTTCCCCAGCGCTTTCAGCTGGGACGAGAAACCCGTCGCTCCTCCAACTCCGGTCGTTGCGCCTGCGCCCTCCGAGAAGCCGGCCTCTCCGAGTCTTGAGATCATTCACGGCTCACCAAGGCTTGAGGAAAGCGTTTTGCCCGACCCGGCAAACCCCCCAGCCCCTGCGACGTTCTTTCCGCCCCCTCAGGCGCTCGATGAGGACATGCCCACGCTTGAATTCCGCATTCCTCGATCGGAGGACTGATGGAGGACTTGGGCTCGTTGCTCCTGCGATTGCAGGAAGAATCCGGCATCCGTGCCGAGGCGCTGGACACCGTCCTTGCCCTCATTCGCCGTCTTTCCCTCCAACACGGGATCGGGGGCGTTGGTGTCCATCTGGAGGCCATGCAGGTCAGCGACAGTTTCTTCGCGTCCTGTCGCGATCGCTTCGGTCCGCTGACCCGTGAGGTCCTCGATGACTGGGGCATCCCTTCGCCCGGATTCCTGGGCGATGCCCTTTCGGTGCTGGCGGAGGCCGGGCTCCTGGCGTGGGGTGAAGACGACGGTCCGGAAGACTATGAAGAGCTTCCCGACCTTCCCGACACCTGGCCGCATCCGCTGGATCAGCCCTCCTTCCGGGAGATCGCCCGCTGGGAGCCGTTTCGGTGACCCCCGGCCTACGCATTGGCTCGGTCCCTTACTTGAACGCCGAGCCATTGCTGGATGGCCTGGACATTTCCCTGCGCGTCGAGCCCTCCCGCCTCACACAGGCTTTGCTTGCGGGTGAGGTCGATGTGGCCGTCCTGCCGGTGGGGGCCGCCTTGGTTCACGACTTGCGGGTGCTTCCTGCGTGTGGTGTGGCGTGCGATGGTCCGGTGCAATCGGTCTTCCTGCTGCACGAAGGTCCCTTCCATGAGGTGCGCACCGTGCACCCCGATCCCGCCTCCGTTTCCTCCAACTTGCTGGCCCGGATCCTGGTGGAGAATGTCGGTTCGGGGCGTTGGACGGTGGAGCCGTCAGAGAGTCCAGCCCAAGGGCGGGTATTGATCGGTGATCCTGCCTTGGCGTTGGAAAGTTGGCGCGGCACCGACCTCGGGCAAGCCTGGAAGGACTGGACGGGCCTGCCATTCGTCTTTGCCGCCTGGATCTTGGGCCCCCATGTGCCGTCGCAGGATTGGACCGCCACCAACAACTGCTTTCTTGCCGCCGCCAAGCGCAGTTCGCTGGAGCACTTGGCCTGCGAGCAGGCGGTCGTGGCGCCCGACCGCGCCTTGGCCTATCTCCGCAATCTCCGGTTCCTTCTTGACGATCGCTTCCATGCCGGCATGGAGCTTTATGCCCGCCACGCCGCCGCTTTGGGTGTGGGCTCGGGCAAGGTGCGCTGGGCGTGCTGATCACCGCCGAGCGGATGTGGCTCGGACCCGACAAGATTCGCCGCGGCTGGGGAGCCCGCGTCGAGGGCGACCGTTTTGTCGCGGTCGGTCCGATGCGGCAACTGCGCGAGGGGCGGGCACCGGGCGAGGAGGTCCTCGACTACGGCCAGAGCTGCCTGATGCCAGGCCTTGTGAATGCCCATTGCCACTTGGAGCTTGGCCATCTGCGGGAGCGGGTTCCTTCCACGGGCGGGTTTTCCGCATGGGTCCGGCGCTTGCGCCAGGAAGACCAGGCCCTTTTGCAAAGCGACGGGCCGGAGCGGCACGACAAGCGGATTCGCCAGGCGATCCAGTTGGGGGCGGGCGAGCTGCTTTCCCACGGCACCACGGCGGTGTACGACGTGTCCAACGGTGGAATCCCCGCCGAGATCCTGTCGTCGCTTCCGCTGCGCGCCTATTGCGCCTTGGAATGCTTGAGCCTCGATCCGGCCAAGGGGCCTGCGGTCCTGGAACGGGCCGCGAACTATCTCAGTGGCCCTCAGACGACCATGCTCCGGCGCCTCGCCGTGCCGCATGCCCTGTATTCCTGCTCGGCTTGGCTTTTGTCGGAACTGTCGGGCAAGCGTTTCCATCACGGCATCCCTTCCATCCACCTTGCCGAATCGCAGGAGGAGCGCGATCTCCTGGACCAAGGCATGGGGGCTTTGCGCACCTTCGTGGATTCCATCTTTCCCGACCACGATATCAACCCCTTGGAAGGGATGTGGGGACGGTTATCCACCTTTTATCCACCCCATGCGGGAATGTTGGTGGTTCACGGGTATACATTGCTGCCCCGCGAGATTCAATTGCTCGCCGATGTGGGGGCGACCTTGGTCCTGTGCCCGCAAAGCCGGGAATTCTTCGCGAATCCAACGCCGGCCTTTGAGGAGATCGCCCGCCGCAAATTGCGAGTGGCCTTGGGGACCGACAGCTTGGCCTCGGGGCATGCCCTGTCGCTCTGGCGGGAAATGGCCTTCTTGAAGGCGCTGCATCCTTCCTTGGATTCAGGGATTATCCTCTCCTGGGCGACGGAAGGCGGGGCGCGGGCCTTGGGGTTGGAGGCCGGGCGCCTGATGGAAGGCCGTTTGGCCGACTGGCTGGCCGCCGATACGGCCGATGTCCCCGACAAGGAGCTTGAGGATTATTTGGTGGAGCAAGAGCCCGAAGTGCGCGCCGTGGGTGTCGGGGGCTGCCAGGTTCTTTAGGGCAATAGGCGTCAGAATTTCTCGAGTGTTGCAATAAAAAAGTGGCGATCCTCGCGACAAATGTTAAAATGAATCGGATACCCTGAGTTCCTGTTGGTTGACGATTCTGCAATGCGTTGACGGGATTCGGGGAATTCGGAACGGCCAAGTACATCCTGGAGACGCATCGTGATTCCAACGCGCCACATGACCAAAAGACTCGCCGGCTTGGGCTTGGCCTTGGCTTCCCTTCTTCACGCCCAAACGTCAGTGGCTCCATCGCCTTTGGCGCCTGCTCCTGTTGCCCCGGCTCCCGCTCCGGCCAAGGTTGCCCCGGCCCCGGCCGCCCCTGCATCTCCTGCGGTTGTGGCCCCCTCTCCAGTGGCCCCTGCGCCTGGGGTTGCCCCGGTGCCAGCGGCACCTGCTCCGGTGGTTCCTGCCGTAGTGGCCCCCTCTCCAGTGGCCCCTGTGCCAGCAGTCTCCACTCCCGTCCCGGGTGTCCCGCTGCCAGTCAATCCCACATCGTCTCCTGCCCCGATGCCACCCGCAACTCCTGCGATGGTGACCCCAGCCGTAGTGGCCCCCGCTGTGACGGGTGAGGCTCCCGCTCCGGTGGCCGAGCCAAGGAAGCAGGATCGGGACGTCGTGGCCATCAACGACTTCGTCGGCAAGGGCGTGACCCAGTCCGAGGCGGATCTCATCACCGAGGAAGTGCGCTCGCAGTTGATGCGCAACAAGAAGATCTCCGTGATGGAGCGTTCCATGATGGACCAGATCCTCAAGGAGCAAGGCTTCCAGCAAAGCGGGGCGTGTGACGCCTCCGACTGCCAAGTTCAGGTCGGGCGTTTGCTGGGCGTGAACCGCTTGGTGGTGGGCTCCATCGGGCACATCGGGCGCATTTACATGATCAATGCCAAGATCGTGGACATCTCCACCGGAGAGGTGCTCCAGTCGGTGACCGAGACGTACGAAGGCGCCATCGAGGATGTCCTGCAAGTCACCGCTCCGGTGATCGCCAAGCGGATCGCCACGATCTTCCGCCGCGACCGCTCCGGAGTCCTCAAGATCACCTCGACTCCTGTCGGCGCCGAGGTCTTCGTGGACAGCGCCAAGGCGGGAGCCACCCCGTTGGTCGACAGCCTGATGGATCCGGGGAGACACTTGGTCCGGATCTCCATGAAGGATTGGAAGGAGGAGGTCCGCTGGGTCGACATCGTCCAGGGCAAGATGTTCGAGCTGAACTTCCCGCTGTCCCGTTCCCGCGAGTGGCTGGATGCGGAAAAAGCCAAGCAGGAAGCCCTGCGCATGGCGGCGGAGAAGCGCAAGCAGGATTCGCTCAAGGCCATCGAGGCTCAGCGCAAGGCGCGACTCAATGGATGGCGGGTCACCATTGGCCTCGCGACCGGTGCCCTGACCGCGGCATCCTACTACTTCCACAGCGTTGCCGAGACCAAGCAAAGCAGCATCGACGACAAGTACGAACTCTATCGGCAGTCGAAGGATCAGACGGCGATGAACGCCATGCGCAAGGACATCCGCAATGTGGAGTCCCAACGCGACAACAACCTGACCTATCGCAATGTCGGAATCGGCTTGGCTGCGGCCGCGCTCAGTGCACTCACTCTCACCTTCGTCTTCTGAGGCTGGCATGACACGCTTGCGCAAATCCCTGTTTTCCCTGCTTGCTCTGCCACTCCTGCTCTCTTGCGACGATTCGCAGAACAAGGTCTTCGACAATCCTCTGGACCAAGAGGGCGTGAACTACTCACCGCCCAGTCTGGTGATGCAAACTCCCACCCGTGAGGCGCCGACCCATCGCACGGTGAGTCTTGATGTGATCGGACGCGGATCAGGCCGTGGCGATACCGTCATGATGGCGTATTTCCACAATCTGGAACTCAATCGGTTCGACTCGGTCGGCTTCAAGCCGGGGGATTCGGTGGCGACCGACACCTTCACCCTGACCACCGGGCTGAACACGCCCAAGGTCATCAAGGTGGCGGTGATGGTGCGCAACTCCCGTGGGGTGTTCTCGACCACGGCAGATACCTTCCGTCTTGCCATGCGCACGATCCTGCCGACCCTCCAAGTGGTCAAGGCCGATACCATGGTCGATCTGTGGGACACCGCCTCGGTGGTGGCCAGGGGCCAGGATTCCGGAGGCACCATCGCGAAGTACCACTGGACCGTCGACGGAGTGGAGTCGACCACGGCCGACTCGGTGATCCGTCTTCCCGTGGGCCATTCGATCCGCACCGTGACGGTCGTCGCAGAAAACGATGTCGGACTGCGTTCGGCATCGAAGCTGGTGCGCTTGGCCTCGCAAGGGCATCCGCCTCAAGTGACGTCGCTTTCCGTTCCCGACACTGCGGAATTTTCCATGCCCTTCACCGTGAAGGCCAAGGCTTCCGATGCCGGGGGGAGCATCGCGAGGATGTCATGGCGCCTTTTCCAGGGCACGGACACCGCCTTCAAGTCCGAGGCCTTTGACAGTGTCTTGACGATTCCGGGTTCGGTCGTGGCCGCCATCAAGGCGGGGCGCTGGACCTTGCGCGCCATCGCCACCGACAATGACACCTTGACTGGCAGTGCAGACACCTCCCTTGTGATCGCCGCGCGTGGACCGGTTCTCGTGCCCGCCGCCAGGAAGATCCTGCGCGTGGGTGTCCTGGACACCTTCTCGCTCCGGTTCGCCGCGACCGAGCGCATCGATTCGGCGGCGCGCGCCCCGATCACCATCAATGTCATACGCGACACCTCGCCGGTCTATTCCTTGGCCAACATGGCTTGGCTCAAGGACTCGCTGACCAAGGCCGGGACCGTCTATTACCGCTACTGGGCCGAGGACAACCTGCACCTGCGCTCGGCCACCGACACCATCCAGGTGGTCGCTTCCGATCGCATGCCGACCTTGACCTCCCCAGCCAAGGGACAGCAGGCAAGCGACACGGCCGTGCTCTTCGCATGGACCCCCGGCTACTACGACTCGTTCTTTGTCTTGATCGCCGACACCTCGGCCGACAAGATTCTCACCAACAACGGGGCCGATGCGATGATCCGTCGCCGCGTCGATTCCTCTTCGTTGCGCGTGGTCTTCCCCTTCAATACCCGCATCCACTGGCGTATCCTGGGCTTTGCCCGTGGCCGCAGCGATTCGGCATCCTCGGAGTCCTTCTCGTTCAATACGCCACCGGATGCACAGTCCGATCCGTACCTGTCCGCCTTGGCTGTGGCCGGGCGCAGCTTGACGCCAAGCTATTCGGTGCAGGACAGCGTCTATACGGTGAACATCGATCCCTCGGTGAAGTCGCTCAATCTCACCTTCACGAAGAAGACGGGACAGTCGATCGAAGTGTCCTCGGAAGCGGTGGCCGCGACGGTGTTGTCGTCCTCCCCATACATATGGAACTTTGCGGGGCTCAACGATACCTTGAAACTCAAGGTGACCTCGGCCAACGGCAAGGTGCGGCGCATTCTTCGCATCGGGATCAACAGCGTGATCGATCCGAACTACCTGCTTGATTCCTTGCTGGTGGACGGAGTTCCTCTTGCGGGCTTCTCCACCATGGGTGGAACCTTCACTGTTCCCTTCGTGACCGGAACGCTTTCCGTTGCGATCAGAGGTGTCCCTCATCTTGCGACTGCTACAGTGTCGCCACAAAAGTCCATCTGGCTCTATTCTGATGATACAGCCAAAACCATGTATGTCACGGCCAATGGGCAGTCTTACACGATCAAGTATCGATTGGTGCCCTACAAGGTCAAGAGCAAGGTGGACATGGTCAAGGATTTGGGCTATGTGGTCCCGAGCAGTCCTGCAACAATGCCCTTTGCCACCAATGACACGGGACGCACATACACGACCTCGGTCGGGTTCAGTGATTCCGTCTTGACGTTGCAGTGGACTCGTGCCGTGACCAGCCAAAAGGTCATTGTGAATGAAACCGAGCTTACCGGTGTGAATTCGACGAAAATCCCTCTTGGTCTTGGTGTGACCGAGGTGAAGATGAAGGTGATTGCCGATGACACGAACTTCGTGCGCAATTTCTCGCTCTTCATCACCCGCAATCGCTCGTCCGAGGCGCGATTGGCAACCTTGACCGATACGGTCAAGACGGATACCCTGTCGCCTGCGTTCCATTCCGACAGTCTTGCCTACCGGCTTTCGACGACTTTCGGTGCCGACACCGCGCGCCTTGCCTTCACCACCAAGTCCACCCTGGTGAAATCGGTATCGGTTTCCGGTGGTGTGCTGGAGGGCAATACGCTGAAGATCCCGCTCAAGGCTTTCGGTGATACCGCCAAGGCTTCGATCACGATCCTTGCTGCGGATTCCTTGACGACCAAGACCTATTCGATCGCGGCCCGTACCCGTACTGCGGAGCAGGTTGCAGTCTTGAGTGGCTTGAATTACGCCTTGAGTACGGCGGCAGGCATGTCCAGTTGGACGCTTGCAACGGACAGCGTGCTCAAGGTCACAGGCGCCTTCAAGGACACGGGCTTTGCCTTCACGGCGACGCGCCAAGGAAGCCTTGCCACCATGACGCTCAACGGCGTTGCGATCACTTCCGGAGTGAAGACCGGGTATTTCCCGCTTGTTGCCGGCGATACCAACACCTTCAAGCTGGTGGTGACGGCGCAGGACACTGCGGTCAAGAAGAACTATTACCTCAAGGTCTTCCGTACCGCGGGCCTGAAGGTGGCGAACTTGTCCGCCCTTTCCTTGACCAACGGCACCTCGGCACTGGGCTTGGATACCGCCTTCAAGGCGGCAGACAGCGTGTATGTGGTGAACGCACCCTTCACGGATACCGCTGTGGTGGTGACCCCGACCGGCCCGATCAGCGCCTTCAAGTCCATCGCCGTGAATGGCGTGGAAGTGACCTCCGGCACGGCTTCGGGCAAGGTCTTGCTCACCAAGATCGGGGACACCAACTTGGTCTCCATCGTCGTGACGGCACAGGATACCACGGTGAAGCAGACCTACTTGGTGAAGGTGTTCCGCGCCGCGGCCAGCAAGGTGGCCGGACTTTCTGGCCTTGTGGTGTCAAATGGCGCATCCAACCTTGCGCTGGACACCGCCTTCAAGACCGCTGATACGGTTTATGTCACTTCGGCCGCCTTTGTGGATACCGCTGTGGTGGTGACCCCGACCGGCCCGATCAGCGCCTTCAAGTCCATAGCCGTGAATGGCGTGGAAGTGACTTCTGGCACAGCTTCGGGCAAGGTCTTGCTCACGAAGATCGGGGACACCAACTCGGTTTCCATCGTCGTGACGGCACAAGATACCACGGTGAAGCAGACCTATGTGGTCAAGGTGTTCCGCGCTGCGGCCAGCAAGGTCGCCGGACTGTCAGGTCTTGTGGTGACAAAGGGGGCGACGACCTTGGCGCTGGATAGCGCCTTCAAAACCGCTGATACGGTTTATGTTACTTCGGTCGCTTTTGCTGACACTGCGGTGACGGTGACACCCACCAAGTCAGTGGCCGTCATCAAGTCCATCACGGTGAACGGCACTGATGTCGCCTCCGCTACGGCATCGGGCAAAATATTGCTGACCAAGATCGCCGATACCAATGTGGTTTCCATCGTGGTGACGGCGCAGGACACTTCGGTGAAGCAGACCTATGTGGTCAAGGTCTATCGTGCCGCGCCCAGCAAGAATGCGTGGCTCAAGCGGATTGGCGCCAGCGCCGGGACGCTCTCACCGGTCTTCGATACCGCGACCTCTGCCTACACCTTGAATGTGGACAATGGCGTGACCGATGTGACCTTCGCCCCGATGGCCAATGATTCGGTCTACGGCACGGTGGTGGTCACGGGAGCTCCCACGAACCTCGTGGTGGGTACGGCACAGGTCGCGACCCTGACGGTCAAGGCCCAGGATACCACGGCCAAGAAGGTCTACACCGTGAGCGTCATCCGTTCACGCGGTGACAGCACGCTTCCGTCCTCCTTCAGCACCGACACCACGCTGACTTTGGCCAACAGCCCCTACCTCGTGGGCGCTGCCAGCTTCACCGTGCCGCTGGGCAAGACGCTGCGGATCGAGCCGGGCGTGCGCATCAAGGTGCCGGTGACCACGGTGGGTGGCACGGCGGTTCCCAAGGCATTCCTCGTCAAGGGCTCGCTCTTGGCGCGTGGCACCGTGGCCCAGCCAATCGTGTTCACCAAGGCGAGTGTGACCAATTGGGGGTATCTCCTGATCGATTCCACCAGTGACGATGCCACCTTCGATGGCACGGGTGCTTACACGGGTGGATCCATCTTGGAAAATGTCGTGGTGGAATATGCTGGTGCTTCGCCGGGTGCGCCGGGCGGTCTGCGCATCAGCGCGGCATCGCCGTACTTGCACAATGTCACGGTCCAAGGCTCCAGCACGGTGGGCGTGCAGTTGGTGAATTCCGACAACCAGACCATGCAGGCCGAAGGCGTGGTTGTGCAGGACAACGGTGGCGATGGCTGGAACGGTGTCGATATTGATTGGAACGATGGTTCGAAGTTCACGAACTGTGTAGCCCAGCGCAATGGTGGGGTCGGCTTCAACTATGTTGGTATGGCAGTCACGATGAAGTATTGCAGTTCCTTGCAAAATGGTGGCCATGGATTTTATGGTGTGCAAGGTGGCGATGTGGTTGGATTGATCGCTCAAGGCAACAATGGCTGGGGAACAAATAATGTCAGCGGAAAATTCGATTCTTGCCGGATTCTTGGCAATCAGGGCGGGGGATTCCACATGGGTGCCCCGCTTTATCAGGAAGTCACCTTGATCAATAGCGAAATTCGCAACAATGCCGGCGGTTATGCTCTCTATCTCCATAGTAGTGGTGTGATCGGCTCCTATATTCGTTGCGATGTCAGAAATAATGTCATTGCTGGTAATTCTGCGTCGCATACCATCTATTACTATGCTCAACGAGATGGATCGATCTTTCACGACAATGTGGTGCAAGACAATGTTGCAACTGCTACGGACTATGGGTCGTATATCTTTGGTGTTTACGACAATACAACGACCAGCAACGCCTTTTCGATGAAAAACAACGTATTCCGCAACAATCGGGCACCTCAATATGTCATCCAGACAACCGATTGGGGTGGCAATTTGGCTCAAATTGTCCAAGGAAACATCTTTGTCGGAAATCAGTCGACGACGGGGCCGGTTTTCAAGATCGGCGGCAATTTAAACGGCCCTCAAATCTTTGATGGCAATCGACTTGATTCCAATGTGGCTCTCACAGGGGCTGTGATTGAAATTGGTGGATACTCCACAAATCAGGTCAACTTCACCAATAATGCGGTGAGGGCTAATCGGGTCTCCACCGGGGTGACGGGAAGTGTCTTCAAGATCAACGGCTACTCCAGCACAGGAGGCAAGGTGGTCTTTGCTGGGAACAACTTCGCCGGCCACAAGTGGGATGGGGTGAATTGGTTCCTGATGCAGATGGAGCACCCCGCCACGGGCATTGGTGCC
>JBDKGV010000107.1:0-11581 GCA_039798005.1 Fibrobacterota bacterium | reverse complement strand
AGGTCCGCCGAGAAGCCCAGGCACGCGAGGTCCTTGAGCTCGTCGCGGGTCATGGGGCCGGTGGTGTCCTGCGATCCGACCGAGGTCATCTTGGGCTCGCAGTAGGTGCCGGGCAGCACGCCTTCGCCCTCGGGCAGGCCCACGGCGCGACCGACCATCTTCTGGGCCAGGGTGTAGCCCTTGACCTTGTTCTGCGGGGTCATGGGCAGACGGAACAGGGTGCTGGCGGGCAGACCGAGGAACTCGCGGGCGCGTCCGGTGAGGCCGCGTCCGATGATCAGGTTGATGCGGCCGCCGGCACGGACCTCGTCCAGGATCACCAGGGTCTTGAGGATCGAGGAGCCGACGACCTCTCCGCCCTTGAGGATCGCCACGTTGCCGTTGGCGTGATCGACGGTGAGCTCGATGGTGTCACCCATGTCCACGCGGGTCACGTCGATCTCGATGGGCAGGGCGCCGGCATCTTCCTGGGTGTTGAAGAAGATGGGAGCGATCTTGCCGCCCAGGCACACGCCGCCGAACTTCTTGTTGGGCACGAACGGGATGTCCTCGCCGGTCCACCACAGGACAGAATTTGTCGCCGACTTGCGAGAGCTGCCGGTACCCACCACGTCGCCCACGTAGGCGACAGAGTGGCCCTTGGCCGCGAGGTCCTGGATCATCTGGATGGGGCCGCGCTTGCCGTCTTCTTCGGGAGTGATGCCGGGGCGGGTGTTCTTGAGCATCGCCAGGGCGTGCAGCGGGATGTCGGGGCGGCTCCAGGCGTCGGGTGCCGGGGAGAGGTCGTCGGTGTTGGTCTCGCCGGTGACCTTGAAGACCGTGAGGGTCTGCTTGGCCGGGACCTCGGGGCGGACGGTGAACCACTCGGCCTCGGCCCACGAGGTGATGACGGCCTTGGCGAACTCGTTTCCGGCCTTGGCCTTGGCGGCCACGTCGGTGAAGTAATCGAAGATGAGAATGGTCTTCTTGAGACCTTCGGCGGCGATCGGGGCCAAGGCGGCGATGTCGAGGATCTCGATCAGGGCGCCGACGTTGTAGCCACCAACCATGGTGCCCAGAAGCTCGGTGGCCTTCTCGGGAGTGATCAGGGGGCTCTTGGCCTCTCCGTGCGCCACGGCGGCCAGGAAGGAGGCCTTCACCTTGGCGGCATCGTCCACTCCGGGCGGGACGCGGTGGGTGATCAGCTCGACCAGGGTCGCCTCTTCGCCGGCCGGAGGAGCCTTCAGCAGCTCGACCAGGTCCGCGGTCTGCTTGGCATCCAACGGCAGCGGAGGAATGCCCAGGGCGGCTCGTTCGGCGACGTGTTGGCGATAGGCTGCAAGCATGGAAGGTCTCCGCATGGATGAAAACGGTCGCGCACCGGCGACCTCAAGGATTCGATACAAGCAATCTGCAAATTGTTCGCAATCACGACCGCATTGTGCAAGCACAGAATTGGGATTCGGTCGCTCCTTCCGGAAGCCGGTTCAATCGCCGCGTGGGCGCTTGAGTTCAGGGTTGCCGAGCTGTCCGCAGGCGGCCATGACTCCGACGCCCTTGGGCCCCCGGATGCGGCTGTATTGTCCCGCTTCCAGCAGCCATCGGTGGAATTCCTTCACCCGCGCCTCGGGAGGACGCTGGTAGGGTGAATCGGGGCCGGGGTTGAAGGGAATCAGGTTCACGCAGGCCCGAAGTCCCCGCAAAAGCTCGACGATCTCCAAGACCTCCTTGCGGGAATCGTTCACACCCTCGAGCAGCACATACTCAAGGAAGAGCACATCGTCCGGGCGCGTCAGCGGATACTCCACCAGCGCCTCCCGCAATTGGGCCAGATTCCATCGGCGGTTCACCGGCATCAGTTCCGAGCGCAGGGCGTCGTTCGGGGCGTTCAGGCTCACAGCCAGACGCATGCGGGGCAACCCTTCCGGGGGCGGCAGCGTGGCAAGTGCCGCCAGGCGCCGGATTCCGTCCACATGCCCCACCGTGGAGATGGTGATGGAAGGAAGGGAGATCCCCAGACCACGCCGGTCGGAAAGGATCCTCACCGCCCGCAGGACGTTGTCGAGGTTGTCCATCGGCTCACCCATGCCCATGAAGACCACGTTCTCGACGGGCTCCCCCAGGACATGCCGGGCCACCAGCACCTGGGCCACGATCTCGCCGGCCTCCAAGTTGCGCAGGTGGCCAAGCCTTGCCGTCTCGCAGAAGGCGCAGCCCATCTTGCAGCCCACTTGGGATGACACGCACAGCGACTTGTAGGACCGCATCGGGATCACCACCGACTCGCTCTCCAGACCGTCGCGCAGCCGCAGCAGGAACTTGAAGGTCGAGCCGTCCCCGGAACGGCCGCACACCGGCGGGAGTCGCACGGGGAATTGCGCAGCCACCTCCTTGGCAAGCGTCGGATTGCGGGCGTACTCGGGCAGGCTCGCGGGATCACTCGCACCGGTGCGCTGGATCTGGCGGAACAGGGCCAGGGCGTGGTACTCCCCCTTGCCTAAGCGCTCGCGGAACTCGGCGACAAGCGACGGGAGGTCCAGGTCAAGAGGGTCGATGGGGTTGAAGAAGCTCTCCGCAGTCGTGGTCACTTCCCAAAGATGGCACCGATGCCGTGGAAACGGCAACATCGGGTCGAATCCGCAAGACTGCCCCATGCACAGGGCACAGGTTTTCGTCGGTGCCCGACACATAAGGGGAAGGAGGGATGGTGAGAAGTGATTGTGCAGCGGGTATGGATCAACCAGGACACCAATCTGCCCAGTATTTGAGCAGATAGATCGCAACCGAATCAGCCTTGGCGCGGTAACGCTCATGAGTGATCTGCCCCGCATAGGAGATTGCCAGGGCACGGGCTTGAGGGTCGGCATGCTCGCGATCCCAGCTCTTGCCGGACTTGAGGACGCCTCGTGCACCTTGCAGGATCCACGAAGGATCGTTGATCTGCAACACCGCAGGGACTTGGCGCTTGAGGACTTCGAGATGTCGTCCCCTGAAGGTGATGACTACAGATGGCTTCAAGGCCGTCAGTTCCAGTGTCACCAGACGATCGTTCAGGGCGCGGTACTCCGCTTTCTGCGCATCCGTGCCGGGGAGTTCAAGCTCGGGATTGATGTCTTTCCCGCCTTGGCTCAGGGAAAACTTGTAGTAATTGGTTGCGACGACGATTCGGTGCAGTTCGTCGAGGCTCTCGACAATGCGACCCTCCTTCGCCAAGAGATGCATTCCAGCGGCACCGAGCATGACTTGGTATGGTGCGATCCACACATCCTTCTTGTCCATGGCATCCTGCAATTGAAGGACCTTCTTGGTCTTGCTCTTCTCCCGCAAAGAATCCCACGGTTTGTCGATGGATTGCGCGGTTCCGTAGAGGGCAATTCCTCCGGTCCGGTAATCCTCTCCGATCCGCGGGACATAGGGAGGATAGATGCCCCCTTCATCTTGCGTACTCAAAATCCCCATTTGCGAATAGGGAGCCAATGGCTCCAAGTCGATCTCCTCAAATACCTTCGCCAGTTCATCCTTGTTCATGCAGCTCCTTTCGCAATTGATGGCTATCCGTTGAAATCTGCTCCCATGACGAATCCTGGACTGCCCCATCCATAGGACATCATTCCCCGTATCTCCCCGCGATCGCCTTCACCAGTCCGCGCACGCGCTTCACCAGGGATGCCGGTTTTTCGACGGTGCAGTATTCGCCCCAGGAGAGGAGGCGGCGGGCCATTTCCCATTCGCCATCCTCGCGGGCAGGATAGGGCAGCAGGAGCGTGGCGGTGCCGTCCGAATGGTCTTCCCAGCGGGCGTCGGACTGCCACTGGCGGTCGCGAAAGGCCGGGACGGCACGGGCGTCGAAGCGGACATGGGCCGTGCGGGTCTCGCCGCCCCGGTAGAGCCAGTCGCCTTGGCCCAGCCAGCGGATCGGATCGAAGCTGCGATCGACAGGGAAGGTGTCGGGGATGCGTTCGTCGCGGCTCTCGCGGGTGGCGATGGCGATCTCCTCCATGCGGGCCAAGGCCAGGTTGAAACGACGGTCCTCGGTGCCCGATTGGCGCGCCAGCAGATACCAGCCACCTTGGGCCCACCACAGGAAGAGGGGATCCACGCGCATCCACTTCTTGGCGGGGCCGTAGCGCAGTTCGATGCGCTGGCGGTGCGAGATGGCTTCATGCAACCGGTTCCAATGCGCCGAGATGCCGCCCACGTCCAGGCCCAAGCGGGCCGGGGCGAAGATGGCGGCATGCTTGATGTGGTCGGGAAGCCCGACGACGAGGTCTTCGAGCAGGTTCACGGCACGGGCGCCGTCGCCTTGGGTGGCTTGGAGCATCAGCTGCGAAAGCTGCAGCACCTGGGCGGTGGGATCGGACAGGGCAAGGCGCGGCTGCAGTTCGGCCGGCACGTCGAACTCGCGCGCCACGGTCCAGGTGCGGGCGCTGCGGTCGTAGCGGAGGGGGGATGGGCCGGGGCCGGCCCACCGGGCGAGCTCCGCGAGATCCCGCCCCTTGGTCTTGCGCTCCAGATCCCATTGGGCGTACTGGTCGTCGAGACGGCTCGCCGCAAGGGTCCGGTCCGGAGCCTCGTGGAGGGTGCGGTGCAGCCACAGGAGGCGAGGAAGCGGGTCGGGAGTTTCGCGAGGCATGCTTGGAAGAGTAGCAAGACTGCACGTTTTATGGGATAGTCTTGCCGGAGTGCTGCAACGGGGAAAGAGGCCCGACTGTCGGCTCAGTCCCGGTGCTTCTTCTCGAGGCTTTCCATCAGCTGCCCGCTTCTCTCGGCGGCTCGCAGGGCCTCCTTCCAAGCCGGGGGGACGGGAAGCAGGATTCCCAGTTGGGTGAAGCTTCCGCGGGCGACCTCGCAGCCGTGGGACAGTCCGATGCGCACGGCGACCGAATCCCCTTGGAGGTGATGGAAGGCGAAGGAGGTCCACATCCCAGAGCCGAAGCCCATGATGCAGGTGGAATCGTTGAGGTTCTCGATGTCGGTGAGGGACGTCGGAGGCGTCGGGGAGAGCTTCTTCACCACGCCGTCGCGGCGCAAGGCGGCAAGGAGGTCGGATTCCGCGAAGATGCGGCGAAGATCGGCGCTGGAATCGGTGGCCAGGATCTTGGTGCGGAAGCTCGAGAAGGCCCACGGGTGCGCGGCCCCTTCGCAATAGCCGCTGGAGCTGGAACGCCAGGACGCGATGCCTCCGACAAGCGAGCGCGGAACCACGACCTCGTTGGACTCGCAGCCGGGCTCAGGATCGTCCTTGGTTGCGCCCCCGGACTCCATCGCGATGACGGTCCCGGATGCCTGGACGGAAAGGGAGCTGTCCGTGCGCACGAAGACCCATGTGCGGGAATCGGGAACCAAGGCATTTCCCGTCGCGTTCGACGGGGATGGAATTGCCGGCTCCGTCCCTTGCACCGAGTCCGGCTTGGAGCCTTCGGGTGAGGCTTGCGGGGAATCCTTGCGGCACGCGCCGAGGAAGGAAATGAACAGCAGGCTTGCGGAAAGGGTGATGCGCATGTGGGGAAATCCAAGGAGGCGGTGGGTTGAAAGGACTCTCAGGTCAGTATGGCTGAAGGCCGTAGGGGATGGTGTCATGCCGCGCGGTGACGAAGGAGCCGCGGGTCAGGTCCCTCGCGTGGTGGGCGACGCCGAGGGTGTCGGTCAAGGCCTCGTCGCAGGCGAAGAGGGTCCACTGGGGAGCCGTGCTGGAAATGTGCCCTTGGTGGTGGTATTGGAGTCCGCCCGAGACGGCATCGGCCTGGTAGCCACCTTGGTATTGGGCTTGGCCCAGCGAGTCCTTGTACAGGCGGATGAGCGAGGAATGGAAGGACTGCTGGATGCCGTCGGCATGGCTGGTGTAGCTCGTGCCGTCGTGGCTGAGGGAGAGGGTGCCGTCGTCAAGTGCCGACTGCAGGGCGCCGATGCGCATGGCCGGGAGCGCGAAGCGAAGACGCAACGAGTCGGGTGTCTGCGCCTTGAAGATCAAGGAATCCCCTTGGACGGAGAATGATTTGCGGGGGCGGTTCACTTGGGCGCGGGTGGCCAAGGTGAGCGAAAGTCGAGAGGCGTCGACCTGGAAGCGGGGGGTCTTGCCGCTGAAGCTCACATCGCCTTGAATGAGTCCGAAAAGGGGCGCGCGGTCCCAGATGAGCCCGTTCTTCAAGGACAGGGAGATGTTGCTCACGTAGCTGGAGGTGTTGGAGACGTTCTCGCGGATGGTGTCTCCGACGGCGTAGTTGCCGAAGGGCGAGGCGGCCACGAAGGCGAACTCGGTCAGGATCTGCTCGGGGTTGTTGCCGTAGCGGTAGACGCCGTTCGAGAAGCTCATCTGCAGTTGCGAAAGCTTGTCGATGTCCACGGAGCCCAGCGTCATGGCGGCAAGGATTCCGATGATGACATCGCGGGAACTTTGGGCGGCCTGGCCGGTGGCTGCGACGATGACGAGGTTTCCGCCCAACAGGCCCACCCAGTCGCCCAGCTTCATCGGGTGGTTGCAGAGGGTGATCGGGGTGGCACGGGCGAAGGCGAGGCTTCCTTGGGCGCGGACCGTGCCCTTGGCGTCGCGCAAGGTGGTGGCAAGGCGCCACGGGCCGTCGGGAGCATTGCGGATGACCCAGTACCCGGGACGGGATTCGATCCTGACCGAGTCGGGAACGCAAGGCGCTTGGGCGATGCTCAACTCGGAGGAACTGACCTGGCCGTTGAATCCGGTGGAGTCGAGGCTGATGCGGAGCGTGCCGTTCCCGGAGTCCGCGACGATCAGGCGGGCCGTGACCGTGGGCTCTGCGGGTGTCGCCGTCGCCGAGGTGGGACTGTCCTCACCGCACCCGGCCAAGGAGAGTGCAAGGAGCGGAATGCTGAGATTGCGGAGGGAGCGGAGCATGGAACGAGTATAGTCCCTCCGATGCCTTCGGGATGTGATGCGGGTCACATCGGAGAGCCTGGTCGGACGGACCGTCAGCGGGAACCCGGTGCGGGATGGTCCTCTCGGAGCCGGTCGCGGCGCTTCCCTGAAAAAAGGGACGCCCCGATGCGAGGCGTCCCTGATTTGACGGAATGTGTCTTATTCGATCACCAGGCGAGGGTCTTCGAGAGCTTGATATACGCGAATGCCGTCATCCTGGCCTTGAATCCGGAGTTGTTGCGTTCACCATCGTAGAAGAGCATCCTGAGTTCTCCGATGAGCGGTGCTCGGGAGAATTCCGCAGGGATCTGGGCGGTCGAGCCGGCAAACTGGGACTTGAACCAGTCGGAATTGGCGATCATGTCGCCGCTTCCCATTTCGGAGATGCTTGCGTGCCCCGTCACGAGATCCTGCGCTCTGGCTTTGAACAGCAACTCCTTGGGCCAGTTGTCGCCGTCCTGGTTGGGCCAGAAATTCTGATTGGTCGACGCCCTCATGTGGATACCGATATTGAGAGCGAGACTGTCCTTGGGGGCGTAGGCGAAGACCGACATGAACGTTTGGGTGCCGGCATTGTAAGTCTTCAGATCCATACCGCCCAGATTCGGATTCCAGCCGTACCATTCTTTGGTGCTTCCGGTGCCGACATATTCCTGCGAATAGTCCATGTGTGTGTTCCAGGTTGCGCCAGTATTGAAATCGGTCCGATCAAATCGGAGAAGATTCCGGTAGGTGCCGCCAAGGCTTCCCTGGATCCCAGGGATCGCGACCTCCCCTTGTCCGACCGCGATCAGGATGTACGGGAGTGTGTCCTTCACCGCCCTGCCTTGGAGTGCATAGGCAGTGCCGCCTGCCGTGATGGCATACGGGACCTGACGATAAAAGATCGTATCCCCGCCCACCATACCATCGCCACTGTCGATCAGGCTTTGTGTGCCATTCAATGCGGGGATGTCGTACTTTCTTACCAGCGTCCAATCTCCCACGGTACTTCGCTCGGCGTAGTTTTTGCCGGAAACCGGGGCCAGCGTTCCCCCTGTCCGGGAACGGAACACCATGACCCCCGTGATGCGTTCGTCCAGGCTCCTTGCCTTGTCCAGATCGACATCGATCTTGAACGAGCTCCAAGGACGATCGGGATTGGCTCCCACGACTGGCAGGGCGTTGCGGTTCTGGAGCGGGGCGTCGAAGAGGATCCGGTAGGTCTTCCCGACCATGCCGTCATCTGAGCGGACCACCACCACCAATGTGTCGTCGGAGAACTTGAGGGTCCTGGGCAGACGGAGTTCGTAGGTGTTCGTCGCGGTTCCGGTGGTCAGGGAGTCGACGGCGAGGCCGTTGCACCGTGCCAGCAGGACCGATGCGGGATTGTCCAAGGCAAGCACGATCTTGGGTCGGCTCCCGATGGCCGATGCCGTGACGGTGTAGTTGCGGTCGCCGCCTGCCGCAACGGTGTCGGTCAGGTTCAGTGAGACGGTATCCGTGATTCCGGTGGTTCCGATCGCGCTCAGGAATGAGACCTTCCGGAGATTGATGGAGGTCTTCTTTACGCGGAAGTTGGGATTGGGATCGGTAGCATCGGGAAGCCCGTCGCGGTCGCTGTCGGCATTGGCCGGGTTCGTGTACCACGTGGTGTCGTTGCCGAGCCTCTTCCAGCCGAACACCTCGCGGACGTCGGAGATTCCGTCCCCGTCGAAGTCCGCCGTGCTGAGGCCGAAGGTGCCGTACTCCTTCTCGAGCACGTCGGGCAGGCTGTCGCCGTCCGTGTCCCGGGAGTACTTCAGGGCGAACGCCTCGCGTGCATGGATGATGATCGAATCGGGGTTGGCCCTCGTTCCGGCATAGATGGCGCCGGAATGATCGAGGCTGCCGTCGATCTCCTTTTTGCACAGGATGACCCATTCCCCCTTGCTCGCCTTGTCGTTGGCCAGTCCGTCCACCGAGGTCAGTTGCCCGGTCGAATCCGTCGTGTACGACACGCCCATGGTCGCCAAGGCCTCGCCGAGCCGCACCGGTCCGTAGTAGTCGCTTGCGGACTTCGCGAAGGGATTGAACTTGGTCAAGGTCGCCACCTTGGCCTGCACTCCCTTGCGCAAGGATCCGTTGGGGCGCGTCTCGTGGCTGAAGTCGATGCCGACTTGGGCACAACGGGCGCGGACATTGGTCATCTCCGCTGTGAAATCGTGGTCCGCCCCGTTCTCGTCCTTCTCGGTGACGGACGAGCCGTCAAGCCTTACGGAGATCCAGTTGGCGTACATGCCCAGTCGATCGACTTCATCAAGGGATGCGTAGTCCTTCGAGAGGGACAGATTGAGGGAATCGCCTGCATTGAGCCGGATCTGACTGGCATCCGAGGTCGTGATGCTTCCGAGGTGGAGCTCTCCCAAGGAACCGCAATCCGCGTAGATGCCGAAGATCAGGTTCCCCAGCGCAATGGCCCTGTCGCCGTTGTTGCGGAGGGTCACCGGGACCGTCAAGCGAGCGCCGGAGATGCTGATGCTCTTGGTCTCCTGCAGGGAATTCATTTCCGAGCGTTCGTCCTCGTAGCCGGACTTCGCTTCGGAGGAGTGCGTCCTGGTGTCCTCGTAGGTGTAGTGGTTGGTCATCTCGAACTTGGATTCGATGCTCGGTATGATCCCCGCGTCGAATGCGAGGCTGTTCTTGATTTCCAGCTCGTAGCCGTGCTTGATCTCGTAGCCATCGGTCACGGTGTTTTCGCGGGAAATCTTCTGCGTCGAGGTGAGCTCCCGGGTCTTGGCGGTCTCAGTACCCTTCGAATAGACGTAGAAGATGTGCGGCATCTCGCGCATCAGGACCGAGAGCTTGGGAAGATCGGCGATCAGGGGATTGAAGATGCGGGGGCTGCTGGCCGTGAAGTTCCCGCGCTCCTTGGCGTCATCGAACCCGTCGCCGTCGGAGTCCTTCTTCTTGGGGTCGGTGTGCATCGTCATGTACTCTTCGAACGTGCCGATCCCGTCCCCGTCCGGGTCTGAGGAGTCGATCGTCGAGGGCTCAAGGACGAGGCTCTGGATGTCGGTCATGGCGATGGTCGAATCGACCGTGCCTGCGGCGGCCAGGATGGAGAGGTTTCCCAGGGTTCCGCCCACGGTGTCGAAGGTGACCCGGTTGATGTAGCCGAGATAGTACCGGCTCGAGGTTTCCCCGCGCGTGAGGTTGACCGCCAAACCGTCGTCTTGGAAGGAGATCCGGTCACCCGCTTGCAGCGCGATGCGGGTGGGGATGCCGTAGGAATTGATGACCATGCGGGCCGACTGGACGGCGCCTGCGGTGCACAGCAGCGCGGCAACGAGTGCGGATTTCGTCTTCACGACCCACCTCCGACGACAAGCTTGCTGGAGAATTTCTTGTCCCCGATCGTGCCCAAGGCGATGCAACTGCGGGTGCGGCCACCAGCCAACCGGTGGGTTGATATCCCTTCGGGGCCCAGGATGCCGACGAACTCGGCGACCTTGCGCCCTTGCAGGTCGACGAGGCGGATGCTGTAGGGCTCGGAAGACTGACCGATGATGTCAAGAAACGTTCCGGTGACGCGCAGGCGCGGCTCCGTGCGGGCGACGACCCGTGACCCGGTGGTTCCTGCGGATCCTGCCACCAGCGAGGCGATCGCAGAGGTCTCCCGGATGAAGGTTCCCGTTTTCGTGGTGATCGTCATGGTCATCGCGGGGATGACCGCCAAGGCACCGCCCCCAAGGACGAGGGAGCAGATCGACTTTGTTTTCAATTGGACCTCCAAGGCGGCCGTGGCTGCTCCATGCATCCACGGGTTTCAATGCCTTCAATGGAAATCCTGACTCATTGATATCGTATGCGGAGCGTGTCCGGATTGCGCAACCGGGACAAGGCCGTCAAGCGGGCGCGACCCAGTCCGCGGGAGTCTTGCCGGTGGCCTTGCGTACGGCGTCGTAAAAGGCGCTTCTCGAGGCGAAGCCCGCCTCCCTTCCCAGCGCTTCGAGGGTGTAGCGACCACGGTTTCCTTGGGATAGCCGGAGGAACTCTTCGACGCGCAGTTGCGTGATCAGGACCCGGTACGAACTTTGAAAGCGTTGGGCGATCACGCGGGCGAGATAGGTCCGGTTCGTGTCGAGCTGCTTCGCCAATCCGTCGAGGGTCAAGTCCGGTTGGGTGTACACCTTGGTGTCGAGCTTTCCTTGGAGCCTCGACTCGAGCTCGGACAGGACTTGCGATGCGGGGCCGGAAGTCGTGGGAATGTCCTTGGCAGCGGCTCCGAGCCCTTGCTGGACGGCTGCCAGCAAGCACTCGCTGTCGACCGGTTTGACCAGGAAATCGATCGCGCCTTGCTTCATGCAGTCCACGGCCAAACGCACCCGATCGTTGGCGGTGGAGACGATGACGGGAAAGCCCGGACGCTTGGATTGGATCTCTTGGAGGGCCGCGTACCCGTCGGTGCCCGGCATGTTGATGTCCAGGATGAGCAGGGAGCCGATCCCGGAATCCAGGTCGATGCGTGCCAGATCGTAGCTGAGGTAGCTTCGGATCTGTGCGTACCCCTCCAGTTCCAGAACCAGTCGCATCGAGGCCAGGATCCTCGGCTCGTCGTCGATCAGGACGATGGTCTCCTGCTGCTGCCCGCTCATGCTTCGGATCTCCGGAGTTCCGGCAGGCGGACCTGGGCGCAAACGCCTCCAGCGGGCCGGGGACGAAGCGTCAAGGTCCCGCCGTGCTCGGCCACGA
>JBDKGV010000106.1:0-11596 GCA_039798005.1 Fibrobacterota bacterium | reverse complement strand
CCACGCGACCCCTCACGAACACGGGCCCGAATGCCGCGACCTGCTCGGGGGCCTGGCCGATTACCTCGACGGCGACTCGCAGACCAGCATGTGCGCGGAGCTTCGCCGCCACATGGAAGGCTGTTCCAACTGCCGCGTGGTGGTGAATACGGCCGCCCGCACCGTGCAGCTCTTTCGCGGCGAGGAGCCCATCGAGCTCTCGCCGGAATTCCACCAGCGTCTGCACAACAGCCTGCGGGAGGCGTGGCTGCGCAAGTTTGGAAGGTGCTGAACCTGCCGGTTCCCTAGTCGAAACGCCCGAGGAACACCACTTCGCGTTCCAGCGTGACCCCGTGGCTCGCCACGATCCGGCGGATCACCTCTGCCGACAGGTCCCACACCTGCTGAGCCGTGGCCTTCCCGAGGTTCACGGCAAAGCCTGCGTGTTTTTCCGAGATCGCGGCATCACCCACGCGAAAGCCGCGAAGCCCGGCTTCGTCCACCATCTTGGAGGCGAAGCCGTCCGCCGGCCGCTTGAAGAGCGAGCCCGCATTGGGAAGCTCCAACGGCTGTTTGTCGCGCCGCGCCGATTGGATCTCCTTGACCGAGGCCTTGAGCTCCGCGACATCGCCAGGCTCCAGCACCACTTCGGTCGACACCACGATCCAGCCATCCTCTCGAAAGCGCGAGTGGCGGTATCCGAAATCGCAACCGTCCTTCAGGAAGCAGTGCCAAGTCCCCTCCGGCGACAGCGCCTCGACCAGAGTCACCCGTTCGCCGAACTCCTGCCCGTAGGCGCCGGCGTTCATGAAGACGGCCCCGCCCACGGTGCCGGGAATCCCCGCCAGCTTCTCCTGCCCGGAAAGGCCCCGGTTCACGCCTTCCAGGACGAATTCCGTCAAACGGGTCCCCGCCTTGACGCGCGCATGGTTCCCCGTCCATTCCGTACCGGACAGATTCTGTCCAATGGCCACGATCGCGCCGTCCCAGCCATGGTCGCTCACAACGAGGTTCGAGCCTCGTCCCATCACGAAAAGAGGCAGGGACCGGCTGCGGACCCAATCCAAGGCCGCTTCCAGTTCCTGCCTCGTCGTCGGCTCAAGGAGAACCTTGGCCGCGCCTCCCAAACGGAAGGTGGTGCGTGTCGCAAGCGAGACGTCCCACGCTCCCGGACAGGGAAGGATCTCAGCCAAGCAACGCCTGCGCCTGCGCAATCAGGACCTTGGCGGTCTCGCGCGCGGCCACGATCTGAGCCTTGGCCTTTTCCGCCACGGCGGCCGGAGTGTAGCCGAACTTCTCGTCCAGCACCTTGAAGTTGGCGCTGGCACCGAAGCGGGTCATTCCCACGATCGAGCCGAAAGGACCGACCAGCGGCACGAACACGCACGGCAGACCAGCGGTGATGGCAAGCGTGGGAATCCCGGCAGGCACCACCGAAGCACGGTAGACTTCGTCCTGTTCCATGAAGAGCCAAGTCGTCGGGATGCTCGAGACCTGCACCCGCTTGCCCTCGGCACGCAGGAGCTTGGCGGCATCCAGCGCGAGGCCCAGCTCCGACCCCGAACCCAGGAGCAGAAGCTCCGGGTTGGCATCGGCCGAAACCACATAGCCCCCCTGATGCAGGCCCTTGGCCTGGGCAGGGCGATTCTCCACCTCGAGATCAGGGATGTCCTGACGGGTGAGGAGGATGGCCGACGGAGCCTCGGTGGACTCGACGGCAAAACGCCAAGCTTCGCGGGTCTCGTGATGGTCGGCAGGCCGCAACACGGTGAAGGAACGCTTGCCCGAAAGATTCTTCATCTGCTCAAGAAGGCGGGCCTGGGCCTCCTGCTCGATGGGCTGGTGGGTCGGTCCGTCCTCACCCACCCGGAAGCTGTCATGGCTCCAGAGGAAGATCACTTGGGCTTCCTGCAGGGCGGCCATGCGCATCACCGGCTTCATGTAGTCGGAGAAGGCGAAGAAGGTGCCGCAGGCGGGGATCACACCACCGTGCAAGCTCATTCCGGTGCAGACGGCGGCCATGGTCAATTCGGCCACGCCGGCGTGCAGGAAGGCGCCCGAGAAGTCACCCTTGATGAAGGGGCCGGTCTTCTTGAGGAAGGCTTCGGTCTTGTCCGAATCGGCCAAGTCCGCGGAGGCCACGATCATGTTGGGAATCTGGTCGGCCAAGGCGGTCAGGATGGTCGCCGAGGCGTTGCGGGTCGCGAGATTCTTCCCGAAGGAGATCTCGTCCCACTTGACCGGCCAGGGGGCCTTGTCGAAGAAACGAGCGTAGAGCGCGGCCTTGTCGGCGTTCTCCAAGGCCCAAGTGGCCTGGACCTCGCGGCGCTTGGCCACGATCTTGCGCAGTTCGTCGTGACGGGCCTTGTGAAGGGCCGTGCAATCCGCCCAAAGCTGGATCGGATCGGTGGCGTCACCACCCAGGGCAGTCACGGTGGCGGCGGTGGCCTCCGGGCCGAACGGAGCGCCGTGCTGCTTGACGTCGCCTTCCCAGACGGAGCCGTCGGCCTTGCGGGCACCCTTGCCCATCACGGTGCGACCAATGATGAGAGTCGGCTTGGCAGTCTCGGCGACCGCAGCGTCCATCGCCTTGCGAAGGGCTGCAAGGTCGTGTCCGTCCACATCATGGACTTCCCAGCCCCAGGCGCGGTACTTGGCCTCGAAGTCCTCCACGGTGACCGCATCGGTCTTGGTGGAAAGCTGGACGTCGTTGGCGTCGTAGAACATCACAAGGTTGGAGAGCCCGAGGTGGCCGGCAATGCGGCCCACGCCCTGCGAGATCTCTTCCTGGGCTCCACCGTCGGTGATGTAGCACCAGGTCTTGTGGGAAAGCCACTCGCCAAAGCGCGCCGCAAGGAAGCGCTCCGTGATGGCAGCGCCCAAGCCGAAGGCGTGGCCTTGGCCGAGAGGCCCGGAGGTGTTCTCGATGCCGTGGTCATTGTCGCGCTCGGGGTGGCCCGGCGTATGGCTACCCCACTGGCGGAACCCCTTGAGGTCCTCGGCCGAGAAGAACCCGGCCAGTCCCAGAGTGGAATAGAGCATCGGGCTCATGTGACCCGCGTCCAAGAAGAAGCGATCGCGCTCCGTCCAGTTCCGGTCGTCCGGGTCGTAGACCAGGTACTCGGCGTACAACAGGTTCATGAAGTCGGCTCCACCCATGGCACCGCCAGGATGACCGCTTTTGGCGGCCTGCGGCATTGCCGCAGAGAGGACTCGGATATTGTCTGCACATTTGCGCAAAAGGGCGTCGAGATCCATAAGAGGGGACAAAGCTAGCAAAACTTCCCTGTTTCCGCCTCATCTGCATTGCCAATTCCGCTCGTACCCGCCCAATTGCACAGCAAAGGGCAACAAAAAAGACCCCCGCCATGCGAGAGTCTTGTCAATCTGACCTCTTTGAAGCCGGTAGGCTCATTCTTTTTTGGCAGCCGGGCGTCCCTTGCTGGCGATGGTCGACCCGAGATTGTCCGCCAGATCCTCCAGCACCTCGGGCTTGTCGTAATAGCCTTCCTCGATCCGCTTCTTGGCCAATTCGATCTTCTCTTCCCGCGTTTCCGGAAGAGCGTTGGCCCGTAGCGTCGCCGCCATGGCCGGGCTTGACTTTTGGGACTCCACACCCTTGGCCGAGAGCTCGACAGGATCCCTGCGCGGCGCCTCGCCCCCCTTCTCGGGGGAGACCGACTTGCGAGCCTCTGCATTGAGCAGGCTCGGAGCGATCTGTGGTGGTAGTCCTTGGATGTTCATGGCTACTAGTTATATCGACTCCAGTCCCTGCGGACTTGAGTCAAATTTCGCTTTCTTCTTGGAGAATGGCAAAAAAGCGGTCGATGGCCACCATCTCGAAGAGATCATGGATGTCTTCTGGAAGACTCAATAGCCGCAGATCCCCGTTTTTCGCCTTGATCTCCTGCAGGCAATGGATGAGCATGCCCACGCCTGCGCTGTCGATGAACGACACCTCGCGCATGTTCACGACAAGGTGAAGCTCTCCGAGCTTCTGGCATTCCTGGATCGCTTGACGAAAAGTCGCCACATCGACGCCACGGATCTGCCCCGCGACATCAAGCACCGTATTTCCATTGATCGTGCGCTTCTCTATCCTCATGCTCCCCCTCCAACCGGCTCCCGCCGCAGAACAACTTGGGCTGTGGTGCCCGAACCTTGCGCAGAACGCAAGATCAGCTCTCCGCCAAGCGAAGCAGCCATCTGTCGACTCACCGCAAGTCCCAAGCCGTTTCCGGTGGGTTTGGTGGTGAAGAAGGCTTCTCCGGCTCGCTCGAGAACTGTTTCCGTCATTCCGATGCCATTATCTAATACCGAGATTCGAATCGTACCATGTTTTTCGACTTCCGCCAAGAGTCCAATCTCAGGTCGACGTTCCAAAGGCACGGCCTGCAAGGCGTTCAAAGCCAGATTTTGCAGGATTTGCAACAAAAGATCGCGATCGGAATGCACTTCCAGCGTCTGTGGACACTCCAAGCGGATCGTCGGCATCCATTCCTTGTGAGCCTCGGGTCGCTGGAGCAGGAACAGTCGCACATCTTCCAGCAGAGGTCGCAAGGCGATCTTGCGAATGGAAGGTGGCTTCAATCGGGAAAAGTCGAGAAATTCCTGCAAGGTCCGGTTCAAGCGCGCCGATTCCTCCTGAATGAGGCGAAGCAGGCTGCAATCGTCCTCCCCCATCCCCTCCACTGCGGAAAGGAGTTGTGCCGATCCCGAGATCGAAGCCAAGGGGTTGCGGATCTCATGGGCGATCTGCGCCGCGACATTGCCCAAAGTGGCCATGCGTTCGGCGCTGCGCACTTCCGCTTCCATTTTCCTCAGGTGGGTGATGTCTTGAAGGGTCAACACGAGGTTGCGAAGCTTGCCCTTGGCCCAATGCCCGGAGGCTTGAAAAAGCAGGGAATCCCCTTTGCGCCCTTTGGTCTCCAAGTCCCAGGGAATCGCCCCTTGAAGCACGAGCTGACACCCTTCCAGCACCGCCTGCCCCCAAGTCTGCCCCTCGAACAGCTCGACCATGGGCTTGCCCGGGTGCAAGGTCGCGGGCAGATGGACCGCAGCGGCCTCATTGGAGTAGAGCAGGCGCAACTGGTCATCGAAGACCAGGACCCCGGAGGTGATCCGGTTCACGACGGCATCCATGTCCAAGCGCGCAAGCTCCAACGCTTGGGAGGTCCCGATGAGCGCGATCCGGTGGTTGCGCAGCGATTCCGCCAGGAAGCTGGTCAGGATCGACAAGGAAAAGCCCATTCCCGAGGAAAGGGCCCACCGAGTCAGAAGCCCTGCACCATCGAGGCCCGAAAGCGCGGGAAATTGTCGCACTCCGACACCGTGGCTCACCACCAGAAGGCCAAACCCCACGGTGTAGCCCATGGCCACCGGCAGTGCACCCCAAAACCGGTACAGGAACCCGGCGAAGGTTCCGGTAAGCATGAATAGCAGGGTCGGATCGCTGCTCCCCTGCCCCTCGAATACGGCAAGAAAAAGCTCGCAACCCAATTCCAGCAGGAGCACCAAGCCGTGCTCCCAGTCCAGATCCAACTCCTCGGCTCCCAGCGCGCGTTCACGGCGCCAGAGGAAAAAGCTCCAAGTCGCAAAGACGACCAACGCCAGCCAGTAGTGCCAGCGGGCATTGGCCTGGATTCCCCCGAGAACGAAGCCGCACAGGAGAAGGGTCTTGGCCCCGCCGAACCAGGCGTAGGCCCTCCCTCCCTGGGCGTGTGAACTCACTTGATGGCGCCCGCCATCGAGAACATGGGCAGGTACATGGCGATCAGGACGGCACCGATGATGCCACCCAAGACCACGATGATCAACGGCTCCAGCATCGAAGTCAACGCCTCGACAGCCGCCTCGACCTCGATGTCGTAGAAGTCGGAGACGCGGGTCAGCATGTCGGAAAGTCCACCCGTTCGCTCACCCACGGCGATCATCTGGATCACCATGGGAGGGAAGGCACCGGTCGCCTTGAGAGGATCGGCAATCGACTGACCACCGGAAATCGCCTCGACGGTGCGAAAGATGCCAGCTTCCAAGATCTTGTTGCCCGAGGTGCGCGCCGTCACGGTGAGCGCATCGATGATGGGTACGCCCGAGGACAGAAGTGTTCCCAAGGTGCGACAGAATCGCGCCACGGCGCTCTTGCGGGTCAGGTCCCCGAAAAGCGGCAGGGTGAGCATCATCCAGTCCCACTGCCAACGTCCCTTCGGCGTCTTGATGTAGCGCAACAGGAAGATCACGCCGATGATCACCCCAGCCAGCATGTAAAGCCCGTAGGACTTCATGAAATTCGATGCAGCCAGCACGGCGATGGTGGGACCGGGAAGTTCACCACCCATGTCCTTGAACATGCTGGCAAAGACCGGCACCACGAAGGTCAGGAGCGCAGCCACCGCACCCACGGCCACGATGGCCACCAGCACAGGATACGTAAGCGCACCCTTCACCTTGCGGCGCAGCTTCTCGGCGGCTTCCTGGTAGTCCGCCAGACGATTGAGGATGGTATCCAGGATACCGCCCGCCTCGCCGGCTCGGACCATCTGGCAGTAGAGCTCGGAGAAGACCGCCTTGTGCTTGTCCATCGACTCCGCAAGCGTACCACCGCCCTGGATGTCCATGGAGATCTTGCGCACGATCACAGCCATGTTCTTGTTTTCAGTCTGCTCGGCAAGGATGTCGAGGCACTGGATCAAGGGCAGACCCGCTTGGGTCATCGCCGAGAACTGGCGTGTGAAGCGGGAGAGATCCTTGAGTCCGATGCCGCTGCCGAACTTGAAGCCGAATCCACCGAGCTTGCGCAGCTTCGGGTTCTGAACGCGCTTCTTCTTGACAAGCGACATGGCGATCTCGGCGTTTTCCGCCTCGACCTCTCCAGTGACCTCCTTGCCGTTCATCCCCTTGCCGGTATAGGCGAATTTCGCCATTGCCTTTATCTCCTTCTGCCGCGAATCGGGCGAATGACCAATCTAGACCCTAACCAACAGCCTTGCGGATCACAACCGGAAATTGCCGGTGATGAATTTTTCCAGCTGTTCGGGATCGCTTGAGAAAAGCAAGGCCTCCTCCTTGGCGATCTGGCGGCTGATGACGAGCTTGGCCAAGTGCATCGTGAGGGTCTGCATGCCGTGCTTCTGGCTGACTTCCATGATGCCCTGGATCTGGTGCACCTTGTCGTCACGGATCAGGGAACGGATGGCCGGCGTGACGCTGAGCACCTCACAGGCCAAGGCGCGACCGCCCTGCTGCTTCGGGACCAGCTGCTGACAGCAAACGCCTTCCAGCACGAAGGCCAGCTGTCCGCGCACGGCGTCGCGTTCCCCTTGCTCGAACATGTCGATCACGCGGTTGATGGTCTGCGCCGCTGAGTTCGTGTGGAGGGTCGCGAAGGTCAAGTGGCCGGTTTCCGCGATCTGGAGAGCGATCGCTGCGGTCTCCTTGTCACGGATTTCTCCGACCAGCACCACGTCAGGGTCCTGACGCAAGGCCACCTTGAGCGCCTGGGCGAAGCTTGCGGTGTCCGAGAAGACTTCGCGCTGGTTCACGATGCACTTCTTGTGCTTGTGCACGAATTCGATCGGATCCTCGATCGTGAGGATGTGCTCGGGGCGCTCGCGGTTGATCTTGTCGATCATGGCGGCAAGGGTCGTGGACTTTCCTGATCCGGTGGGACCGGTCACCAGCACAAGTCCGCGAGGACGATCACAGAATTCCGACAGGATCTTCGGGGCGCCCAACGCCTCGAAGTCGCGGATCTCGGTCGGGATGTGACGCAGCACCATGGACACGAGGCCCCGCTGCATGAACACGTTGGCACGAAAGCGCGCGTCGAAGGGTTTGCCATCCGCCGTCTGGTGCCGGATGCCGAACGAGAAGTCGACTTGGCGTCCACGCCCCTTGTCCAGATCGAAGTCCTCAAACTTCTTCTTCTGCTCTTCCTTCATCACCGAGTAGGCCAGCGCCTGGCACTCTTCCGGCGAGAGCGGATGGTTGTCGAAGGGGCGCAAGCTGCCGTCCACGCGAAGCATCGGGGAGGCACCGACCGTCAGGTGAAGGTCGGAGGCCCTCACTTCGATCATCTTGGAGATCAGGTCGAGAATGTTTGCCATGGTTCAATTCGCTCCCGGGAACATGTTCATCAAATTCATAAGTGTCGGGAAATCAGCCGTCGGTGCTCTGGATGACTTCGGATGCCGTGGTGATGCCGTCGGACAGAAGCTGCATGGCCGCCAAGCGCAAGGTCAGGACGCCGTCGGCGATGGCCTGCTCCCCGATCTCCGTGAGCGAGGCCCGATCGACGATGAGCTGCTTGATCGCCGGGGTGATCGGCATGATCTCGTACACGCCCTGACGCCCCTTGTAGCCGGTCTGGCTGCAGGTGTCGCAGCCCCGGCCCTTCCAGATCTTCAGGTTGGCGAATTCCGCATCGGTCAGGCGCAGCAGGCGCTGGATCGCCAAGGGCTTGTCGTCATCCTCGCACTTGCAATCCACGCAGATGCGTCGCACCAGACGCTGGGCCACGATCAAGCGCACGGAGCTTGCCACCAGGAAGGGCTCGATGCCCATGTCCACCAGACGGTTGATGGTGGAAGGCGCATCGTTGGTGTGCAGCGTGGAAAGGACCAAGTGCCCTGTGAGTGCCGCCTTGACGCCGATTTCAGCCGTCTCCAAGTCACGCATTTCACCCACCATGATGACATCGGGATCCTGGCGCAAGAAGGATCGCAAGGCCGCGGCGAAGGTCAAGCCGATGTCCGTATGGACCAGCACCTGGTTGATGCCGGGAAGATTGTACTCGACCGGATCTTCCGCCGTCATGATGTTGACGTCAGGCGTGTTGATGGTGGAAAGGGCCGAGTACAGGGTCGTCGACTTGCCCGAGCCCGTGGGCCCGGTGACCAGGATCATGCCGTAAGGGGCTTCGAGGGCATCGCGCAGGTCCTGCTGTCCCTTGGCGTGGATGCCCAGCTTCCCGAGGTCCAACTGCAGGTTGGACTGGTCGAGAATACGCATCACGACCTTCTCACCGAAGATGCAAGGCAGGCACGAGACGCGCAGATCGACGGTCTTGCCTTGCGGGGTCTTGAGCTTGATGCGACCGTCCTGGGGCAGGCGGCGTTCCGAGATGTCCAGGTTCGACATGATCTTCAGGCGACTGATGATCGCATGGCGCAGCTTGAAGGGAAGCGTACTGACTTCGCGCAGGGTGCCGTCGACGCGGTACCGCACGCGCATCACCTTCTCGTAGATCTCGATATGGATGTCGGAAGCGCGCAGGCGAATGGCATCGAGCAGGATCTTGTTGACCAGCTTGACCAAGGGGGCGTCGTCGATGGCGGCCATCGCAGCGGCCTCGGCATCCTGATCGGGCTCCTTGACCACTTCCATGTCTTCGGACACGGCGCCCAGGATGTCCTGCATCTCGCGCTGCATGTCCACCTGGTAGTAACGCTCCAAGCACGCGCGAATTTGATTCTCCGGGGCCACCACCGGCTTGATGGTGCAACCGGTGATGAACTTGATGGCATCCAGCGCTTGGACATTGCGAGGGTCGGCGGTCGCGACCGTGAGCACGCGGTTGGTACGCGACACCGGCATCACCAGATACTTCATCGCCAGATCCTGAGGGACCAGCCGGACGGTATCCTCTTCGATCTCGATGTCGGACAGGGAGATGACGCCCAAGTTCATCTGGCGCGCCACGAAGGTGGCCAGCTCCTCCTCGTCGAGGATAGCCCCGACCTTCACGAGGTTCTCGCCCAGCTTGCCGCCGTTGGATCGCTGGCTCTTGAGCGCAGCCAGCAACTGCTCCTTGGTGATGAGCCCGCTGTCTACCAGCATTTCTCCAAGCTTCAAGGCCACGTTCGATCAACTCCCGGGTTGTTCAAGTATCTTGCCCCACTGAAAGTAGTGAAGGAGATGCCCAATGAGCGGAGAGAAGGATTGGATCAAGTTGGAAGGTGCCGCAAACCTTGCGGTCGGCACGACCATGGGAATCAAGGTTCCTCGCACCGAGGAGACCGGATTTCTCGTCTCCACCCCGGAAGGACTGCGGGCTTGGCGCAACCGCTGCGACCACTGGCCCGTGCCGCTTGACATGGACGATCAGGATTTCCTCTCGCCGCTCTCGGGCCTTGTGACCTGCAAATCCCATGGCGCAGGATACCATCCCGAAAGCGGTGCATGCCTGCATGGACCTTGCCGGGGAGCCAAACTTGTCGCCCTCCCGCTTCGGATCGAAGGCGCGGACGTCTGGGTGGACCCGTCACCCCTTTTCGTCGACCCGATGACGATGCGGTAGCGTCAATCCTTGACGCAGCGCAGGGAAAGCTGGGAATAGGTGGGTGAATTGGCTCCGTTCACATTCGAATCATAGACTGCCATTGTTCTCTCGATGCCGACCGTGGCCGTCCACCAATGGCCATGATTGCCACCTTCAACACCCCGATAATCATCGAAAGCGCCCGCAGGCAAGGCGCGGAATCCGAAGTCGTCGGTTCCATCCCCTGATTTTTCAAAATGAGGCTTCCAACCGTTGCTGGATTTGAGCTTGATCGCATCCATCGCGCCCGAGGGGTCGGCGGCCGCTTGCAGGAGCACCCATTCGGTATCGCTGGGAACATGCCAACCTTGGGGGCAGATTCCCTGCACGCCACTTGGAACCGTCTTGCTTGAAAGGGCTCCGGCCATGACTTCCGTCCATCGGTACAGTCGTCCATACTTGGCGCACGAATCGACCTCCCGGTCGTAGCATATTCCGATGGTGTCGATTTTCCCGGTCGTCTGGCGATAGTTCAGGTTTTCGGCCATCCAGACTTGGGAACCGATCTGGACGGTCTTGTAGACTTGTCCATCCCTTGTATCCGTGAGCGTCCCATAGGCGATGCGGGCGTTCCAAGGAATGCCAAAATTCGTCTGTCCCGCATCCTTCTCCACGACCGAAGGACTCGTGACCGGCGCGGCGGCCTCCTCCGAACAACCAAGGAAGGAGACGGCAAGGCAGGTGGCGAGCAACAGGAACAATGCAGGGAACTTCACGGGAAT
This sequence comes from Fibrobacterota bacterium, assembly GCA_039798005.1. Taxonomy (GTDB): domain Bacteria; phylum Fibrobacterota; class Fibrobacteria; order UBA5070; family UBA5070; genus JBDKGV01. Next base: position 577 of record JBDKGV010000106.1, on the reverse strand, counting down.
CCTTTTGATGCGGGAACGACTGGCTTGAAAGCATAGCAAAGGACGGCATCCCGCCACTGCCGGGATGCATCCCCTTGAACATGAGGTGAAGGCCGCGAGGCCGGTTCACATCAGCGTTTCGAGTTCCTTCCAAGCCTTTTCGATCTCGGCCTCAAGGTCCTTGCGGGACTGCATCACCTTGGCGCTTTGCACCTTGTTGTCGAAGAAGCCCGGATGGGCCATCTCCTCGTCAAGCTTCGAGATCGCGGCCTCGGCCTTCTCCACCGACTTCTCCAGGTCCTCGATGCGACGCTTCTTCTTCTTCTCTTCCTTCAACCGATCGCGTTCGGCCTCGCCGTCGAGTTTGACGGATTCCGTCTTGTCCGCCTTGGAGGCCGATTTCTGCTGCTCGGCGCCATGACGGCGGGCGTCGATGTCGGACAGATGCGCAAGGCCGGGCGCATCGCCGTCGCCTGCGATCGCCAAGTATTCGTCGTAGGTGCCGGGCCAGTCGACCACGCGACCGCCGCCCACCGCAAGGATGCGATCAGCCAGCGCGCGGGTGAAGATTCGATCGTGGGACACGAACACAAGCGTG
>JBDKGV010000105.1:0-11692 GCA_039798005.1 Fibrobacterota bacterium | reverse complement strand
TATGCCAGAAATCATGGAGTGGTTCCGCCAAGAGGGAATTGAGTTGGGCAAGGCAGAAGGCGTTGCTCTGGGCAAAGCTGAGGGAATTGCCTTGGGCAAAGCTGAAGGCGTTGCTCTGGGCATAGCTGAGGGTGTCGCTCTGGGCAAAGCTGAGGGCAAAGCTGAAGGCATTGCCGAGGGCATTCGGGCGAAGGCACTGGAGGACGCTCGCAAACTCTTGGAGCACGGAGTTTCTTGGGAGATCATCACTTCGGCCACCGGAGTGATGCCTCAGGATCTGGAGCCGAGCTAAGCACTCTCTGGGTCTGTACCGCGCGTTCCAAGCTTTGTTTTGCCCTTCCCAAGCTTTGTTTGCCCCTCCCCATGATTGGGTTCAGCCCTTTCAAGCTTTGTTTGCCCCCTCGCATGATTGGGTTTTACCCTTTCCTGCTTTGCTGGACCCGTTTCTTTTGAGGGGATTGGGTGTTTCCTCCTTTGAAGGCCTTGGAATGTTCGTAGGATTTGCCGGATCATGAAGATCTTTCTTACCGGCGCCACCGGCTTCATTGGAAGCCATGTCTGTGTCCATCTTTCACGCTGCGGGCACGAGGTGGTGGCGGCTTCCCGCGACCCGGAGAAATTGCCGGCCTTGTTCAAATTGCCCGGCGCGGTTGCCGTTCCGTTCGAGTTGTCGCAGCGCGGCGATTGGGGCAACGCGCTTGCAGGAATCGATGCGGTGGTGCATGTGGCCTTGGGGTGGGGGGACACCGGACCTGACATGCTTGCCGCCGACACCGCCGCGACGGTGGCGTTGCTCGATGCCGCGCATACGAGCGGGGTGAAGCGCTTTGTCTACACCAGTTCCACGGCCGCCTGCGGGCCGATGGACCCCAGCACGGATGAATCGCGCGTGCTTGCCCCCAACGACCTCTACGGGGCCACCAAGGCGGCAAGCGAAGTGTTTGCCCGGGCCATGGCGATGACGTCCGGGATGAAGATTCAAGTGATCCGGCCCGGCTACATCTTCGGGGAACCGGCCTTGGAAGGCGGGCGAAGCCAGCCGGATCGGCGCTTTGCCGTGATTTGCCGGGCGGTCATGGACGGTGCTGCGGTGCCCTTGATTCGCCATGACGGGACTCAATTCCTGGCGGCCCAGGACATCGCACGGGTTTACGAGAAGGCACTTGGGTACGATGCGGATTTCTCGGTTCACTACGCCCTGTCCCGGGAATGGCGCTCTTGGGAGGAAGTGGCAAGGATGGCCATGAGCGTCGTGGGGCGGGAGGTTCCCATTGATGCGCAGGACTTGGGTTGGGGCGAAGTTCCTCACCGGTTCGATGTCAGCGCGTTGGAGAGGGACTTCGGGCTCTCCTTCGGCAACCAAGAGACCTTGATGCGCCATGTCGCTTGGCAGATGGGTACCCTGGAGAATGCCTGAACCTCATGGACAAGCGTGTCCAGTGGCGGGGTGAACGTCTAGATTGTTTCGCATGAGCCGTGAAATACTCGATCCGCAGCGCAAGGCCCTGAAAGTCAATCTCGATACCCGTCGCTACGGGACGTTCGCGGAGATCGGGGCGGGGCAGGAGGTCGTGCGGTGGTTCTTCCGCGCCGGTGCGGCGGCGGGGACGATCGCCAAGAGCATCTCGGCCTACGACATGACGGTCTCCGATGCCATCTACGGCAAGGCCGACCGCTACGTGACCCGCCAGCGCTTGGCGCAGATGCTCAATCACGAGTATGACCTCAACATCGAACGCCTGAAAGAGAAGCGCGGGGACAACACCGCCTTCTTCGCCTTCGCCGACACCGTGGCGACCCAGAGCTTCCGCGGCAACAACGAATGCCACGGCTGGATGGGCGTGCGCTTCCAGGCGCACCCTCGCGACGAAGTGTCGCAAATCGTGATTCATGTGCGCATGTGGGACAAGGATGCCGCTGCCCAGTCCGAGGCCTTGGGCATCGTGGGCGTGAACCTCCTCTATGGCGCGTTCTTCCATCACCACGAGCCGGAAGTCCTGATCGAATCGCTCTTGGATGGCCTGTCCATCCAGCGCATCGAAGTGGACATGATCGAGTTCAACGGCATCGAGTTCCGCGCCGTGGACAACCGCCTCATGAGCCTGAAGCTCGTTTCCTTGGGGCTCACAGATGCCGCCATGTTCGGGCCCGGCGGCGAGGTGATGCAGCCCTCCGAGGTCTTCTACAAGAAGAACGTCCTGGTGGAACGCGGCAGCTTCCGGCCCGTGTGCCGGGTGCATCTGGACATGCTGGAATCGGCGCGCGAGGAGTTCTTCAAGATGCCCGGCGTGCAGGGGGACGAGACCCTTGAGATCGTCGAGATGACCATGAAGAACCTGCTGGAAGCCGGGACGATCGATGGCCGGGATTTTCTGGCCCGTGCCGACATGCTCGGGGCCTGCGGCAAGACCGTGCTGGTCTCGAACTTCGCCCAGTATTTCCGGTTGGCGGCCTATCTTGCGCGCTACACCAAGAAGAAGCTCGGGGTGGTGCTGGGGAGCCACAGTCTGCTGGAGCTCTTTGACGAGAAGTACTACGCGGAGCTCCCGGGCGGCATCCTGGAGGCCTTTGGGCGCCTCTACAAGAACGACCTGCACCTGTACGCCTATCCGTGGCAGGACGGCGAGACCACGCGTTCGGTGGGCAATCTGCCCATCCCCGATGATCTGGCCAAGCTCTACGGGTATCTCCTGGACAGGGGCTTGATCGTCTCGGTGGAAGCCAAGGACGCCTCGTGCCTTGCGATCCGTGCTCAAGACGTCTTGGTCCGCATTCGCACCGGCGATGATTCATGGGAGGCCGATGTGCCGCCGGAGGTGGCCAAGGTCATCCGCACCTGTGGGCTCTTCAACTGCCGGAAGTCAGTTTAGCAAACGGCGAATTGTTAGAATTCCGTCATGAGCTTCTTTTGCCCATGGCAGGACGGCACGCAGGAGATTTGCACCCGCACCGGTGAGACCAAGTGCGTGCCGGGAAAACCGGGTTGCGTGCTCTTCGGCAAGGTGGTCTTTGCCACCGACGACCCGCCTGAGCCCAAGCCACGCACACCCCGTAAGCGCAAGGCAGATCGCTAGGCCAAGGCCTGTTGGGATTCCTTGGCTTGTTTTTCCAGGAGGGCCTCGACCGGGGCCGCTTCGCGCAGGTAGTTGGGAATGGCTGGCACCACATTGCCGGCAAGCGCCAAGTGAGCCACTCCGGCGGGGTGCAGGAAGTCCGCCAAGTCCAGGGCGGTGTCGGGGATGCCTTGGGCATCGCGCCCGTGCCAGAGCAGGGTATCGACGCCTTCCAGATGTTCGGCAAGTTCGCAGCGCAGCACGCGGATGTCGGTGCCGCGATCTTGGGAAAGCGGCACGCCAGCGGGCACGCGACGCAGGAACGCCTCTTCGCGGTAGGCGTCCAGGAGCGCAAGGCGCACGCCAGTGCGATCGCGCAGGTCGGGGTGGGCAAGGGCCGCAAGGAGCGAGCTCACGCCCACAAGTTCCAGATCGCGTCGGAAGGCCATGCCAGTCGCTGCCGCGAGGGCGGCACGAATCCCGGTGAAGGAGCCGGGCCCGACTCCGCAGGCGACCTTTCCGATGTCCTGCGGATTGGCGCCCGCATTGGACAGGATCTGTCGAATGGCTTCGGGGAGGCAATCGCCCCGCGCCCCGCGCTCGACGATGCTTGACAATTCCCGTCCGTCCTGGCCGTAGAGCCCGACCCCGATGGCCGGGGTCGATGCGTCCAGGCAAAGCAGAAGGCTCACGAATCCCAGCTCGACTTGAGGATCTGGGTGAGCATGTCGCGGTACGAGATGCCCACGGCGGCGCATTGCTGGGGGATCAGGCTGGTCTCGGTCAGGCCGGGAAGGGTGTTGACTTCCAGGATGATCGGACCTTCCTTGGTCAGGATGAAGTCGGTGCGCGAGTAGGCGCGCAGACGCATGGTCTCGTGGACCTTGCGGGCCAGTTCCTGGATGAGCTTGGTGGTCTCGGGCGATAGGTCGGCAGGAGTGATCTCCTCCGATCCGCCGGGCAGGTACTTGGAGGTGAAGTCGAAGAACTCGCCGCTCTTGGGGCGGATCTCGGTGGGAGGCAGGGCCGGTGCGCCTTCCAGCACGCCGCAGGTCAGTTCGCGGCCGGAGATGAATTTTTCCACCAGGATGCGGCGACCCTGCTCGCACAGCTCCACGCACAGGCGGTTCAAGTCCTCGCGGGACTTTGCGATGCCCATGCCCAAGGACGAACCTCCGGTGGGGATCTTGAGCACCAGCGGCAGGCCACCCCATTCGTAAGCGGCTTCCGCCAAGGCGTGTGCACCCATGGTGGTGGGGAACTCGACCGACGGTGCCAAGGGCAGTTCGCGGGTCGACAGGATCTCCTTGGTGCGGGCCTTGTCCATGCCCGAGGCCGAACCCAGCACACCTGAGCCGGTGTAGGGGATGCCGTAGAACTCAAGCAAGGATTGCATGCGGCCATCTTCGCCGAACTCGCCGTGCAATGCGAGGAACGCGCCGTGCGCCGTGCGCAGGCGCTCCACCGCCGGGTAGTCGGTCCACTCCCAGCCGTCCGAGACGTCCCCGGCTTCCAGGTCGTGATTGGCGGCATTGAACGACATCTGCTCGGCGCGCGAGAGCGGTCCGTTGGAGAAACGCCAGCGGCGGTCGGTGGTCAAGACCACGGGCCACGGACGATAGAGCTCCGGGTCGAGCTGGCGCACGACGCCGGTGCCGGAGCGAAGGGAGACATCGTGTTCGGTGGAGTATCCACCCATCAGGACGAGGACGATCTTGGCAGTGGCTGGCATAGGCGATGAAAACTAGAGAATCCAAGGGCGGGGGCGGGAGAGAATCGCACGCGATTCCCGGGGGCCCCGTCGGTTCTTCAGGGAATGGTCAGGAGCGGGAAAAACGGCTGGTCAACCGCAGCAGCCGTTGACGCACCGGAACAAGCTCTTCCATTCCCAGTCTCAAGCCGGCGACGAGGTAAAGGAGCCCTCCCGCACTTGCACCCAGGACCAGGCGCGCGAAGGAAGGCAGCGGCAGGAAATGGAAGGAGAACGCAACCAGGCCACAACCCAACGAAAGCGAAAGCGGCAAACGGGTGTGCCGGAGAAGTGTTGCCAACGCGAACTCGCCGGGAAAGCGCAGCCGCCAAAAGGCAAGGAAGGCCAAGGCTTCGACGCCCACCAAGAGGACCAGTCCAAGGCTTGCGCCGGTCTTGCCCACCGAGTCGACAAGGAAGGCCCATACTGGCCAGCACGCAAGCACACAGGCGGTTCACAGGGCGGCGGTGGACCAGAAATGGCCGCGCGCATAGAAGGCGCGGGCCATCACGATCTGCACGCACCACGGCAGGACGCACAGCGCTTGGATCCGGAAGAGCATGGCGACGGTTTGGGTGGCGTGGCTGGAAAACTGCCCGCGCTGGAAGGCAAAGGCCACAAGCTCCGGAGCCACGGCCATGGCGATCGCGCAGGCCGGGAGCAGGAACACGGCGAGGCGGGAGAGGGACCCAAGCAGCAGGTCGTTGAGTTCGCGGGTCTTGCCGGAGGTGGCCAGCTCCACGAGGTACGGGTAGGAGGCGACCCCGGCGGCCTGCCCGAAAAAGGCCACCAGCACCATGGTCAAGCGGAAGGCGTAGTTGGCTTCGGCCACCGATCCGGTCCCAAGCCCTGCGGAAAGGCGACGCAGCAGGAACTCGGCGAAAAACCCAAGGCCCAGGCCCAGCATCAGCGGGAGACTGCGCCACACGAAGGCTTGCAGGCCGGGATATTCCTGGGCGGTCGGGAGTCGGGGGCGGATTCCGGCGCGCCAAGCTCCGACCGCCTGCAGGATCAAATGCCCTCCCAGGGCTCCGGCCAGAGCGCCCCAGGCAAAGCCCTCGGCTCCCATCCACGGGGCCAGAAGCCAGCCTCCCAAGAGGATTCCACCGTTGTAGGCCAACGGGGCCAAGGCGGGGTACAGGAAGCGCTTGCGGGCGTACTGTGCGCCGTTCCACGCTCCGGCAAGCAAGAAGGCGATCTGGGCAGGCAGGAGGATGCGCGAGAGGTGAACGGCCCGTTCCATGGTCACCGTGCCGGCAAGCGAGGGCTGCATGGCGCGCATCGCCGGTTCGGCAAAGATCCAGAGCAATCCGATCCCGACGACGCCAAGCCCTCCCAGCAGGAGCTGGACTCCTCCGAGGAATCGCTGCGCTGACGCATCGTCCTGGCGGCTTGCCTTCAGGAACAAGGGGAGGAAGGTGATGGAGAGCATGCCGCTTGCAAGCAAGGTGTTGAGCAGATCGGGAAGCATGAACGCCACCGCGTAGGCATCGGCTTCAAGGCCAGTTCCCAAGCGACTGGCAAGCAACCCTTCGCGCACCAACCCCAAGACGCGCGAGAGCACCACCGACACCATGGTCACCAGGGCGGCAAAGCCCATGCCCTGGCGGACGTTCACTTTTTGCGACGGGCCGAGATGGCTTCGTAGACGATTGGCAGAACCGACACGAGGATGATGCCCAGGGCCACGAAGGAGAAGTTCTTCTGGACCACGGGGATGTTTCCGAACAGGTAGCCTCCACCGGCGCAGACCGAGACCCACAGGACGGCTCCGATGACGTTGTAGAGCGCGAACTTGCTGTAGGTCATGCTCGACATTCCGGCCACGAAGGGGGCGAAGGTGCGTACGATCGGGACGAAGCGCGCGATGATGATGGCCTTGCCGCCGTAGTTCTCGTAGAACGCGTGAGCCTTGTCCAGATGGGCCTTCTTGAAGAAGCGGCTGTCACCTCGCCGGATCAGGACGTGTCCGAACCGTGAGCCGATCGCGTAGTTGGTGGCATCTCCCAGGATCGCCGCGGACAGCAGCACCAGGACCAGGAGCGGTGCACTGATGCTGGTTCCGTCCATGGCGGCCAGCGCCCCGGCTGCGAACAAGAGCGAATCTCCCGGCAGGAACGGGGTGACGACCAGTCCGGTCTCGCAGAACACGATGACGAAAAGGATGCCGTAGAGCCACCAAACGCCGTGCTGCGTGAACAGCTCCTGAAGATGGACGTTGATGTGCAGGACGAAGTCGATGAGCTGGAGGATCATGGGCGCTAAAGGTAGTACGCCCCCTTGAGCCTTCGGACCGGGAGGAATCGGCGATGCGAGGCAAACCGGGAATGGGTGTTTCAGAACTGTTGCAAGAGGTTAGCTTGTCGGCATCGGCAGTCACCCACCGCATCCATAGGCAAAAGGCAGATCATGAAGATTCTCTACGGCGTTCCCAGCGAAGGCATGGGGCACGCGACCCGCAGCAAGGTGATCATCGCACACCTCCTGGAGGCCGGGCACGATGTGCGCGTGGCCACCAGCGATCGCGCCGCCGAGCTTCTCGAGAAGGCCTTTCCCGGTCGCGTCTTCAAGATCGAAGGATTCCATCTCAAGTACGACAAGGGCACCGTGGACCGCTGGAAGTCGTTCTCGCACCTTTTGACTACGGCCCCGGAAAGCCTGCTCACCAACGTGAAGCAGTTCCTGCATGTGCACCGCGACTTTCAGGCCGAAGTGGTCATTTCCGACTTCGAATCCTTCACCTACTACTTCGCCAAGGCCCACAGCCTCCCGATCCTTTCGATCGACAACATGCAGGTGATCAACCGCTGCCAGCTTGATTTCACCATCCCCGAGGACGAGACGGAAAATTATCAGGTGGCCAAGGCCATCATCAAGGCCAAGGTTCCCTTCTGCGCCCGGTATCTGGTGACCTCCTTCTTCACGGCGGCACCTCGCAAGGCGCGCACCGAGATGGTGGCTCCCATCTTGCGTGAGGCGATCCTGGCGGCCGTGCCTCGCGAAGGCGACCACATTCTGGTGTACCAGACCGCAACCTCCCAGACGGACTTGATCGACGGGCTCAAGCAGGTCAAGGGTCAGAAATTCCGGGTCTACGGATTCAATCGCGACGAGGACCACGGAGACATCCAGCTCAAGAAGTTCAGCGAAGACGGTTTCATCGATGATCTGGCCAGTTGCAAGGCGGTCCTGACCAATGGCGGCTTCAGCTTGATCAGCGAGGCGGTCTACCTGCACAGGCCGATCCTGTCCTTCCCCCTTTCGGGCCAGTTCGAGCAGTTCGTCAATGCGGCCCAGGTCGAGCGCATGGGCTACGGGCGCAACTTCCCCAAATTTTCCTCAGATGCCGTGAAGGCGTTTCTTTTCGATCTGGATGCCTTCGCCTTGGCCGTGAAGAATCATCACCAGGATGGCAACACCTTGGTTCTGGATGCGGTGGCGAAGTTCCTGGCGGAAGTTCAGGCCGGAACTCTCGAGGAGGGCGTCGACGGGGATTGATCTCCCATCCGGGGCTCGTTCTCCTCGGGTCTGATACTCCGAAGCTTGCTTCGTGCTTTCAGACCCGCGATTGCCGGCCAATGACACACCTCGCCGCAGTGCTGCGAGGTGATTTATTTGTGGAGGCGCACGAATCCCTGGTTCCAGCATCCGCCGTCCGTGCAGGTCTGGAGCCAGGCGATGCCGCCGGGGTGGGAATCCAAGGGACGGGAGCCCGACGCAATGGCCGTGCGTCGGCCATCGGGCGTGATCCAGTGACGGATGCCAAGAGGAACGGGCGCGGGCGCGGATTTTGTACCCAAGGTCGGCGAGGGATCCAACCCTTCGAACATTCCCAGCACATCAAGGGTGCCCCATCCGATTGCCGGATCGAAGGTGGTCGACTTGTTCTTGAGCAAGGCAACGGCGCTGTCGGGGGTGAGTTTCGGATTGGCCTCCAGCAGAAGCGCCAAGGCGCCGGTCACAAGGGGGGCCGACATTGATGTTCCCGACATCGCGCCCCATGTGTACGGGCCCGCAACGCCGCTCACGGACCAGCCGTCGTTCACGCTGGAGTTGAGCGAGGACACGATGTTGAATCCCGGGCTTGCCAGGTCGGGTTTGACTCGGGTGGCTCGACCGGGGCCCTTCGAGGTGAACCATGTGGCATGGCCCGCCCCGTCCACGGCACCGACCGACACCACGCTTGCGCAGGTGGCCTTGTCCGAGATCATGTGATCGGAGTCGGGGGCGATGCACTTGGGGCACTCCGCGCTTGGCGGGTTGAGGAAGGACATGCCGTTTTCCCAGATCCAGCCGTGGACCGTTCCTTGGGTTGCGGTGATCCCGACTCGCAAGCGGGTGTCGGGACGGTTGGTGCTCACGGAAAGCTTGGTGCCGCCTTTGCCGGCTCGTCGTTCCAGGTTGCCGGAGACCCAGAAGGTGTCCTTGCCTGAGGGCTTGATCAGGCTGATGTTCTTCCAAGTGGTCCTGCCCGAAGTCTCCAAGGGGGATGTGGTCAAGACCGTATTGTTGGTGTCCAGGAACTCGACCCAGGACTTGTAGGTGAGCGCGGAATCCCCCCACAGTTCGACTTCGTTGAAGAAGACCTTGCGTATCGTGTCCTGCCCGGAGGTTTCGACACCCGTGGATACTTGCAAGGCCAGCCGGGCGGTGTCCCCGGCAAAGGTGTGAACCGCATGTCCGGCTTGCCCCCCGGCATTTCCAGCCGACACCACGGCCAGCTTTCCGGGTCCGACCAAGGTCTTCATCAAGGCGCAATCGGTGCCGTTTCCGTCGCGCGGGCCGTTGAGGTTGCCCCAGCTGAGGTTCACCACCGCCGGGAGCTTGAGGCTGTCGGCCAGCTGGTAGATGTATTTGATGCCGTCGTTCATGGCGCTGCAGCCGTTGCCGCATTCGACCAGGACGATGCGGGCATCGTCCGCGACGCCCCACCATTCACCACCCGATGGGCTCCACTCTCGACCGGCGGCAAGTCCGGTCACATGGGTGCCATGGTGGGACTGGCTTGCGGTGTGGCCAAGGTTCGCGATCGCTGCGCCGGAAAAGAGGCTCCCGGTGGTGAATCCGGCGGGAGGCTTTCCGGTCTTGTCGGTGTGATCCCACACGCGCACGATGCGGGAATTGCCGGTGGAATCAAGGAAGGCGTAGTGGCCGAGATCGAAGCCGACATCGACGATCCCGATCAGGGATTTCGTGCCGTGATGAGGCTTGGAAAGCCCGGTGCCCCGATGGACCGGAGCGGCGCGGATCAGGGTGCGCGATTCGTCCAAGGCATGGGAGGAGTATCTCGGGGCGGCTTCGATCGTGGTGATTCCCGGAACGTTCTCAAGGGCGGCCAAGCTGTCCGAGGCGACCTTGACCTCGACGATTCCCGAACCCAGGGAGCGGAAGGTCCAGTGGCGCTCCTTCAGCCAAGCGTGCAGGGAGAGCGTGTCGGTGCTTGCGATGCGAAACGGGACGGATTCCCGGTGCAGGATGCGAGGTCCTTGGTGCATCGGGGCGGCGGACAATGCCAAGGCTTGCAGGATGATCGAAAGCATCCTGCAAGGATATCCAAATAATCACCCTTCGACCCGTGCGTTCTTGAGGCGACGGCCAACAAGTGTTCGCAAGCGCCTGCACGGAGCCGGGTGGTTTCAGGGCACCACAAGGGACTGGGTGCCGTGAATCCCGGGGAGCCGCCACCGGACCAGCACAAGTCCTCGCGGGGCGGGGGCGAAGGCGTGTCCGGCCCGGATTGGGGTTTTTGACAGGATCCGTCCGTTGGCCGCCAGGATCTCAAGCATTCCCTCGCCTTGCCCAAGGGCGATTTCCACGCCGCGGTCGCGGGATCGCAAGGAGCCTTGTCGAAGCGCGGAGCGCTTGACCGGCAGGCTGCCACCCTCACCCTTGACGCTCTGAGGCGCCGTGGCAGGAGTCCTGCAGTCACCGTTGCAGGCGGCGGGATACTCGATGGTCCAGGTGCGTCCATCCATGACCAGTTTGTCCTGGGCGTCGATCAGACGGACCTGAGGTTTGGTCGTACTGGGGTCGGGGAGGATCCAAAGCTGACCGGCGTCGCCTTCCATGGTGGCCTTCTTCCACTGGTTCCCCACAAGTTGTTCGACCCCATGCAGGCCGTTGGGGAGATGGGTGACCATCAGACGCATGTAGTAGAGCTTGGAGCCTTGGCTGAAATGGAAGCGCGGTTCGCCTTGGTAGTTGGGGGCAGGCACGAAATCCCACACGACCTTCGGGTTGGTGAAGCCGCTGACCTGGTATTCGATGGCCCAAGGGTTGTTGGGATCAGCCTTGGGTTTGCCTGAAGGATCCAGGACCGGAGTGGCCAGAGGCGGGAGCAAGGCGCCATTCTTGCGCAGGCGACCCAGGATCGGGGTATGCAAGTCGAGATGGTACTTGGAATCGCGGCACCAGGCGTTTCCGTCGGTGCACTGATCAAAGACCACCGCGTAGATTCCTGCGCCGGTGTAGGCGTTGGGATGCCAACCGCTACCGCCCCGGCAGAAGGGTTTTCCGGCGGCGCCGTCGTTGGCCCCGTCACAGGTGTCTCCCAAGGCGAGCTTGATCCAACGCCCGCAATTGAGCCCATTGTTGTAGACTCCCATCTTGACGGTATCGGCGCCGACCAAGGGATGGGTCATCGAGCCGTAGTTGCCGGGAGTGTCGTAGACGTTCAGGGCGACATAGTCGAACGGATTGGCTTGGCCGGTCAGGGTGTCGATGGCGCCCTCGCTGGCGGCGACTTCATCCGGCACGCCGCAAGCCCCGTAGGGGTATCCGACTCCCAAGAAGTGGGTGGCCATGCCTTCGTAGCTTGCCATGGCCCTGGCCGCAAGCAAGGCGGCAAGGAGGGAGGTTCGGCGCAAAGTCGGAGAGGTCATCATGGTGT
>JBDKGV010000104.1:0-11822 GCA_039798005.1 Fibrobacterota bacterium | reverse complement strand
ATCCAATGGCCACGACCGTCTCCACGCCGCTGTCCAAGGTGGTGGCCCAGAAGCGCGGTGTCTGTCAGGACTTCGCGCATCTCATGGTGGCGGCCCTGCGGAGTCTGGGACTTTCGGCGCGCTACGCCTCGGGGTATTTGGAAACCCTGCCGCCCCCCGGCAAGGCGCGCTTGATCGGTGCCGACGCTTCGCATGCGTGGGTTTCCGTATGGTGCCCTCCGCTGGGATGGATCGACATCGATCCGACCAACAACTGCCTGGTCGGAGAGCGCCACATCGTCCTCGGGTGGGGACGCGACTACGCCGACGTCTGCCCTTGGAAGGGTTTGGTGTTGGGCGGCGGTCGCCAGTCGGTGCACGTCTCCGTGGACACTGCGCCGATCCAGGAGCCTTCTCCCGTTCTGCCCAAGCCCGCGTTTCAGAGCCAGTCTCAGCGCTGATCCGCAGAGGTCTCAAGAAATGGGACCCGAGGCCTTGGGGTCAGGGAATGTCGCGCTTGCGGGGCACAATCGGGTAGACGGACGACTCGATCTCGGCGATTGGGTCGATCTCGTCAGGAGTCGTCTTCCGGCTGCGCCAGCGGGTCCAGCCGAACCAGGCCGTGCCCGCGACCACCAAGGCCAAGAGCAGCACCCAATTGTACCCTTTGCCCAAGATGCGCTCATGGGCGTGGCCCAGGACGTAGCCGATGGAGGCGAAGGCCGAGGCCCACACGGCGGCGCCGATCAGGTTCAGGGGCAGGAAGCGGCTGATGGGGATGCGGCTGATGCCCAGCATGAACGGAGTGACGTTGCGCACGCCATAAAAGAACCGGAAGGAGAGGATGATGAGGTTCTGGTGCCGCTGGATCTGGCGGGCGACCTTCGCGGCCGTGCGCTGCCAGCGCGGGAAGCGCCGCAGGAGCGCGGTGCCTTGGTGGCGTCCGATGAAGTAGTAGAGTTGATCGCCGCAGGAGCTGCCGACGAAGGCCGAAAGGATGACCAAGGTGAGTTCAAGATGGCCGGCCTGGGCGGCGACACCGGCCAGGATCAGGATGGTCTCGCCTTCCAGGAAGGTGCCGATCAAAACGGCCCAATAGCCATAGTCCTGAATCAATTTTGGAAAATCCACTCACATCCTCCAAAGGCTCCGGGGGAGGTTGAGAGGGACCCCGGAGAGGTGCGACGCGCCGATCGTGGCGAGCACCGAAACGCAAAAATTCCCGTCGTTTGAAAACGGAGCCCTCAAGGTAGAACCTTCGCGGGTCATTGAGAGGACATGAGGCGTTCTGACGGGAAATCGCCCAAGAAAGGTCAGGCCAGGGCGGCGGAGCAGTCGATGAAGGTGCCATGCCGGGCAAGGTTGTCCAGCACGCCTTCGATCGATGCCTTCAATTGGGGCCAATCGAAATCGTGGGGATGGATCGCCACCCGCACGAGGTCGCGCTTGTGCCACATCCGAGCCAGGGTGGGGCAGACGATGCGCGAGCCTTGGCGGCGCACCACATCGCGGGATGCCCACGAGATCACCGGGCTTTCGATGGCGCGGCCACCGGGAACCCGGATGCCTGCATGGTTCTCGGTCCAGCGGATTCCCCGTTCGGCAAGGGCCGGGTCGAGGTGCTCGTTGTGCAACCACGCGGGAGGGATGAACCCGGTGGGGCGCGGCAAATCCAGCCGGTCCCACAGGGCAAGGCCTTGATCCAAGCGCGCTTCGACGGCGGTGCGATTCAAGGCGAGGAACTCACCCTCGCCTCCGGTCATGACCTTGCGGGCAAACCATGTCCTGAGCCCGTGCCCTTGCGGAGCTGTGGTTTCGATCTCGCGGTGGAAATAACCGTGCAGGACGAGTTCGTGTCCTAGTCCTGCCCAGGTTCGAATCTCCTGGACAAAACCGGGATGGGCATCCAGTGGCCACTCTCCGTGGAAATCCGGCACGACAAGCAGGGCGACCGGCGGGATTCCCCGTTCCTTCAGGAAGGCGAGGATCTCGCGGCAGGCTTGGGCATGACGCGGGGAGACGTCGTGCAGCGAGACCAGGATCTTCACGGGCAGACTTTGAGGAGCTGGGCGTTGCGGGCGTGCTGGCCCGCGAAGAAGTCGTCCCAACTGGGCCAAGCGGCCCCGAAGGCCGCGGCCTTCTCCCGCAGCGAAGCGACTGCTGGCAGGATCTGTCCGGCCTGCCGCACGAGGTCGGCGGTGTCTCCCGCCTTGAAGGTGGCTCCGGCGGCGCTTTTGCGCACCACCTCAGCGCCTCCGCCATTGTCGGCGGAAAGGACGGGAAGCCCGGAAGTCAGGGCTTCCAGCACAGCAAGGCCGAAGGTCTCCACGGCGCATGTGGCGACCAGGAGATCGGCGCTGGCGTAGAGCCGGGACATGGCCTCCACGGAATCGAGGAAGCCCAGATAACGGTAATCGGGGTGCTGCCACGCCTCGAACCATTCGGAGTGGTAGCCGCGTCCGCACACGAGAAGTTGGGGGCGGGAAGGTAGGCGCAGCAGGTCTTCCATGCCGCGCATGAGCGTGCCGATCCCCTTTTCGCGATCCAGGCGCCCGGCGTAAAGGATCACGGGGCGATCGGGGTCAAGACCCAGGGAACGCAGCCAATCGCGGTCCTTGGGCAGCAGCCGGAAATGGGTCTTGTCGGTTCCGAACGGCAGGACCTCGACGTTTTCAAGGCCCCGACGGCGCAAGCCTTGGGCGGCCCATTCCGAGGCGCACCACACGAGGTCGTAGCGTCTTTGCTGGGCAAGGATCCAGGAGGCGGCGAAGCTTGTGATGCCGCGACGGATCGCCCGGCCTGCGGCGGTGAATTCAGGTTGGTTGGCCCACAGATCGAAGTAGGCGGTCTGCGGGTCGGAGTGCCAAAAGCTGGTGCGCAACCGGGCCGGAGCGGAGAGTCCCGCCTTCGCGGTCAGGTAGGGGTCGCCGGCTTCCAGGACGTCCGCCCCGATCTCGCGCATGCGGCGGTAGACCGGGAAGTAGTTTAGGAAGATCCGGTAGTTGCTGCCGAAGAGCGTGCCGGGAATGAGGTGGTGTTCCACATTCTCCCCGGGGCCCGGCTCGATGGCGTCCAAGGCCGATGGCTGGATGGTGACGTAGCGATCCTCAGGGCAGGCACGGGCGAACCACTGCGCCTTGCGCATGTGGTAGGTGCGGATGCCGCCTCCCTGGGGGGAGAGGAACACGTTGACGTCGCAATAGACCATGGAAACCCCGAATCCTGCCCACGTCCGCATCTGGACCGTGGACAGGCATTATACCGAAGGACTCAGTTCAGAATCAATGCTCGGATTCGTACGGCTTGACTTCGACCTTCATGCCCATCTCCTTGAGCATGGCCATGTCGGTGTCCGTCTCGGGGTTGGCGGCGGTCAGGAGCTTTTCGCCCGAGAACATCGAGTTGGCACCGGCCATGAAGCACAGGAGCTGGACGGAAGGGGTCATCGCGATGCGTCCCGCCGACAGGCGCACACGGGCCTTGGGCATGATGATGCGTGCGACCGCGATCGTGCGCACGAACTCGAGATCGTCCAGTTCCTCGATCTCGGCAAGCGGGGTTCCCGGCATGCGCATCAGGCGGTTGACGGGCACGGAATCAGGAACCTTGGGGAGGTTGGCCAGCGAGTGCATGAGGCCCACGCGGTCCTCGCGGCTTTCGCCCATGCCCAGGATGCCGCCTGAGCACACGTGCACGCCGGCCTTCTGCACCGCATCGATGGTATCGAGGCGATCCTGGAAGGTGCGGGTGGAGATCACGCTGGTGTAGTATTCCGGCGAGGTGTCCAGATTGTGGTTGTAGTAGTCAAGGCCCGCGTCCTTGAGCTTCTTGGCCTGCTCCTCCTTGAGCATGCCCAGCGTGACGCAGGCTTCCAAGCCCATGTCCTTGACGCCCTTGACCATGGCAAGCACGGCGTCGAACTGCGGGCCGTCCTTGACCTCGCGGCCCGAGGAACCCATGCACAGGCGGGTGGATCCCGATGCCTTGGCGGCCTTGGCCTGCTCCAGCACTTCGGCCACGCCCATCATGGGCTGGTATTCGGTCTCGGTCTCGTACTTGGCACTTTGGGTGCAGTACGAGCAGTCCTCAGGGCAGGCGCCGGTCTTGATCGAGACCAGGGTGGACATCTGCACGTCCAGCGGATCCCAATGCTGGCGATGGATCGCCTGGGCGCGGAAGAGCAGTTCCGGCATCGGCAGATCGTACAGGGCACGGATCTCCTCGCGGGTCACGCGCTCAGTGGTTTCCAGTGTCTTGGTGACCTCGTCGTGGCAGCCTCTTGCAAAGTCCATAGTTCCGGAAATCTAGCTGTTCTTGTCCGATGGAACAATGCGAAGCCGGGAATCGCAGGAAGGAAAAGAATTTTTTGGTTCATCCCTTGACGGGACGATCCTGCCGCGATAGATTTGTTCACCTCAAATGGCTGATAGCTCAGTTGGTAGAGCAGGCGGCTGTTAACCGCCCGGTCACAGGTTCGAGTCCTGTTCAGCCAGTTTTTACTTTTCCTTGGAGTTGTTTCATGAGTCTTGCTCGGATCGCCGAGATGCAAAATCTGCTGGATAACCTCAAGTCCGAGTACGAGAAGTTCGAGACCAAGGGCAACCAGGTAGCAGGAACTCGCTCTCGCAAGCTCCTTCAGGACATCAAGAACATCGCTCAGGATGTTCGCCTCCACATCCAAGGCGCCAAGCGTCAAAAGGATGCCGAAGGCAACTGATCCGCGAGGATCGAATCCGGTTTCGCCACTGTAGCTGAGTTGGTTCAAGCGCTGGACTGAAAATCCGGAGTACGTCGGTTCAACCCCGACCGGTGGCATAGGAAAAAGCCTCGAGGAAACTCGGGGCTTTTTCGTGTCTGCAATTTGGGCCTTGTCCGGCCCTGCTCGCCCCCGTTCCGTGTTCCGAACGGGCGGACTTGTGATCCGCCCCCGAAAAGGGAACGGGGGCTCATCAAGCCCGCTTCGCGGTCTTGCCCCACTGGTCGGGCGACGGTCCGGGGCAGTTTGAGCGAAGTATGTAAGTTTGCATCTTCCACCAGATCATCGTATGGTGTTTCAAGTCGATGGTTTCCGTCATTTCTGAAGAAATGGATCTCTCCATGAGCATGTGTGCCTGCTTTGCCTCCCTTGATTCGATGACCCTTGCGCGCCTCCAGCAAGATCCGGCTCAGATTCACACTTTCCTTGCAGCAGGAAACGATGCGGGAAGCGATGTGCTGGACATCGACAAGGCTTGGCACGGGATCCATTATCTGCTCACCGGCAGCGCTGAAGGTGGCGAAGGGCCGCTTGCCGCCGCGATCTTCGGCGGAGAGGAGATCGGGGACGATGTCGGGTATGGTCCGGCTCGATTCCTCTCGCCAAGCGATGTGAAGGTGATCCATGCAGCCTTGGCTGCGGTGGGAACGGATGGGCTTGCTTCCCGCTATGCGCCGCAGGAGATGGCCTCGGAAGGAATCTACCCGGATGCCATCTGGGTGCAGGACGAGAAGGCCTCGCTTGAGTACCTGTTGGAGCATTTCAAGCTGATGCTTGATTTCTATGCCAAGGCCGCCGCTCGTGGCCATGGTCTGATGCTCTGGGTGGGGTGATGGCCTGATCTCGAGGGGAATGGAGGGTTCCCGCGATTTTTGTGAAATGGCAAGTGCTATTCTGTTCAGTTGATTAAGTTGCTCATCTGTGCAAGCGAAGCTCTCCATTCTTTCGGCGGCGGCCAAGTACGACGTCTCCTGCTCCTCGAGCGGGAGCTCGCGCGCCACGCCTGAAGGGGGAATGGGGAACGCGGCGGCCTCGGGCATTTGCCACAGCTTCACCGACGACGGGCGGTGCGTGTCGCTCCTGAAGGTGCTGCTCTCGAACGTGTGCATCTTCGACTGCGCCTATTGCGCCAACCGACGTTCCAACGACATCGCCCGCGCCACCTTCAAGGTGACGGAACTTGTCGAACTCACGATGGAGTTCTACCGCCGCAACCTGATCGAAGGCCTGTTCCTGAGCTCGGGCGTGATCGGGACCGCGGACTACACCATGGAGGCCTTGGTGCGGGTGGCGCGCTCCCTGCGCACGGAACACCGCTTCGGCGGCTACATCCACCTCAAGGCCATTCCCGGCGCAAGTCCGGAGCTGGTGCGGCAGGCGGGTCTGTACGCCGACCGGTTGAGCGTGAACATCGAGATCCCCTCCGAGGATTCTCTCAAGCACCTCGCGCCCGAGAAGGACTTCGAATCGGTCTTCACGCCGATGCGCTCGATCCGCCAAGGCATCCTCGAGTGGGGAGAGGAGCGCAAGGTCTCGCGCCAGGCGCCGCGCTTTGCGCCGGCCGGCCAGACCACCCAGCTCATCGTGGGGGCTTCGCCCGAGAGCGATTTCCAGGTGCTCAAGCTGGCATCGACCCTCTACAAGGGGCCGGAGCTCAAGCGCGTCTACTACTCGGGCTACATCCCGGTGAATCAGGACAACCGATTGCCGGCGCTTGTGACGCCGCCGCTGCGGCGTGAGAACCGGCTCTACCAGGCCGACTGGCTGATGCGCTTCTACGGCTTCGGGGTCGATGAGATCTTGGATGCGCAGAACCCGCAGCTCGACCCGGACCTCGACCCCAAGGCGGGATGGGCGCTTCGCCATCCGGAGGTCTTCCCTGTGGACTTGGATCGGGCGCCCTATGAGATGATCCTGCGCGTGCCGGGGATCGGGGTGAAGTCGGCCAAGCTGATCGTGCAGAGCCGGCGCTTCGGGCAGATCCGCTTCGAGCATCTCAAGCGCTTCGGCGTGGCGCTCAAGCGGGCGCGGCCCTTCCTCCTCGATCCGTCGCGGCACGGCCGCTTCCAGGAGCTTCGGCCTGAACGGATCCGGCCCTTGCTCATGTCCAAGCCCGAGTCGACCCAGCTCTCGCTCTTTCCGGACGGATCGCCACTCCTGTTGGGGACGCATGGCTGAGAGGTCCGGAATCGGGGTGGAGATCGGGGCGGGGCCGACGGTGCTGGTCCATGAGGGCGGCTTCGAGGGCTTCCTGACGGCGGTCTTCGAGGCGGAGCGGCTGCGTCTTGAGGTGGAGCGGATCGAGGCGGCGTCCCGCCACGTTCCAGGGCTTCTGGATACGGTGATGGAGATCGAACCGGATGCGGAGAAGGCGCGGCGGGTGATGACAGGAATTGTCAAACATGGGGCAAAGGAGATCGCGGGGATGGTGCAGGCGGCCTTCCTCTCGGAGGACGCGGGGATCGAGACGGTGCTGTGGCGCTATCTGCATGGGCTTTTTCGCGGCAAGGACGGCTCACGGGGGCGAAACCTGCTGGATGCCGATGCCCATGCGGTCTTCCAAGCGGCCCACAGGACGCGCCACGAAGCGCATCTGTTCCAAGGGTTCGTGCGCTTTCGCCGCGCGCCCGACGGTTCGATGTTTGCCGTCATCGCGCCCGAGCACGACATCCTGGCGATGCTTGCCCCGCACTTCACGGCGCGGTTCCCGAACCACGCTTGGATGATCGCCGACTCCCGCCGCGGCCAGTGCCTGCGCTATGACGGAAAGGACGCGCAGATGTTGGCGTGTGATCCGGCGCATCTTCCCAAGGACGATGCCGGGGCGGCGGCGCTTGCCCAGGAGGGCGACGAACGCTTCGATGGCCTTTGGCGGGCCTACTTCGAGGCGGTCAACATCGAGGCGCGGCGCAATCCCCGCCTGCAGGCCAGGCTCCTGCCGCGCAAGTATTGGCAATACCTGCCGGAGCGGCAACGGGCGTATTCTGCCCAAGGACGAGGCGATCCACCGGACCGGTGATGTGCCGGGTGGAGTGCGGCGAATGGTTCCATCGGGGGATTGTTCCGTGAGGGTTTCGCGCCGGGGGAGAGATTGGTAGATTCCCTTCTTGGCCCCTCTCGGGTCCAGATCCTCGTGAAAGACTGCTGGAGATGGTGATGGCAAGGAATGGCTTGAACATGGATATCGGTGTGCGAGTGGCTCCGGAACGTCGATTGGCGTGTGTCCACCATCGTGGCCCCTATGTCGGAAACGTGGAGCTCTTTGAAGGGCTGTTCGCCCGCGTAAAGGAATGGGCAGCTCCCTTGGGGCTGGTCGGACCGGAGCAGGAGAGGATCGCCGTCTTTCACAACGATCCGGAAATCACGCCCCCCGACCTTTTGCAGATGTCCGTCGGGATCGTGATCCCGGAGGAGATGCCGGTGCAGGAGGGGATCGAGGTCTTCGTGCTCCCTGAAGGGACGTATGCGGTGGCGACGGGAAGCATTCACATCGAGCGACATGGGCAGGCATGGTGGCTCCTCATGGGCGAATGGCTGCCGCGCAGCGGATGGAAACCCGCGCCAGCCAGCTCCTTCGAGGTGGTTCGTCAGGCTCCCTCCGACCACGACGGGATGCATCATGTCGAGCTCTGGGTGCCGGTGATGGCCGTGTAGACGACGCCTTCGGGTGGTGCCGTCAAGTGGGGCAACACGGATGCGGACGGTGGAGAATGGCGACCTTCCCGCCCGAGGCATGGTGGAGAAAAGTCTCCCCTGGATTTGAGTCGGATGGCATGGGAAAATAAGGCCATGGAATTCTTGAATGCAGTGGTTCGAGGGCGCGCCCGTCTGGTCATCGAGATCCTGGGCCTGGTGGCCCTGGTCGAGGGCGCGATCATGGGGCTTCTGCCGCAGTTCGCGGATGAGCTGCCAGTCTGGATGCAAGGCTTTGTGGATGTACTCCTTTTGAGTGCGGCCATCGGCCCTTGGGTGTACTGGCGCTTGGGGAGGTTCGAATCGGCAGTTCAAGCAGGGTCGGTACGGGTCGAAGGGAAGCGAGCCTATCTTCTGCCTTTGCTCATCGGAATGCTGGGCCTGATCCTGTCGGGAGGCGTTGGATGGATGGTTCATCATGACGCTCAGGAAGATCGACAGCAAGCTCTTGAGAGCAGGGCTGAGCAAGTTCGCTGGCAGATCCAGGCGCAGATGGATCGGCCGACCTACGGCTTGCGGGGTTTGGCGGCGACGATCCGGGCCAATCCGTCCTTGAGTCGGGACGAATTCCGGAAATGGATCCTGAACCGGGATCTGGACAAGGAGTTTCCGGGGTTGCGCGGGTTTGGTCGGATCGAAAGGATCCAGCGTCGGGACAGCTTGACCACGGTGCAGCGGGTTCGCAAGGCCGGGGCGCCGGTGTTCGGGATTCGTTCCTTGCACGGAGGGGATACGCTCAATCCGATCGTGCAGATCGAACCTCTGGAGCGCAACCTCAGTGCCTTGGGCTTCGACTTGGCCAGCGAGGAGCGCCGGCGTGCCACGGTGCGCAAGGCGCTTGCGACCGGGAAGATGCAATTGACTCCGCCGATCATCCTGGTCCAGGATCGATTGAAGCGGCAAGGTGCACTGCTTCTCTATGCGCTGGATTCAGCGAGCCTGATCTACTCGCCGTTGGTCTTCGACGAACTCTTCGAGGCCGTGGACACTGCGCTTCTGAACGGGGCGCAAGTGTCCTTGGTGGACCTCGAACATATCGGGGAGCCCTTGTGGGTCAAGGGGCAGGCTGATACCATACGGGCTGGCTTCGAACACAGGGATACCCTCGAGTACTTCGGGAGACGCTTCGAGTTGTGGTACAATGTTCCGGCGTCAAGGTTGTGGCTGGAGGATCTCGGACTTCCGTTGGGGACTGCGGGATTGCTCCTGTCGATGGTGCTTGTGTTGATGAGCGCTTCGCTTGCCCGCGCACGGGAACGGCTGGAACGCCAGAACCGCATCATCTTGGGGGATCTGGAAAGCACTGAACAGCAGATGCGAACGGCGTTGCGCGATGCGCAGACCTTCCGGGGCGTCTTGGAGGAAGCCTCGATCATCTCCTTCACCGACCGGGCGGGAAC
This sequence comes from Fibrobacterota bacterium, assembly GCA_039798005.1. Lineage (GTDB taxonomy): Bacteria > Fibrobacterota > Fibrobacteria > UBA5070 > UBA5070 > JBDKGV01. Next base: position 1,994 of record JBDKGV010000104.1, on the reverse strand, counting down.
CATCCTTTCCGTCAACGATGCCTTCTGCGCCATCAGCGGCTATTCCCGCGAGGAACTGGTGGGGAAGAACCACCGCATCGTCAATTCCGGGAGGCACGGAAGGGAATTCTGGGCAGGAGTCTGGGACAGGATCTCCCAAGGGCACGTCCGCCGCGAGGTGATCTGCAACCGGCGCAAGGACGGGGCGCTCTATTGGGTGGACAGCATCTTTGCGCCCTTCCGCGACGCCCAAGGCAACGTGGATCGGTACCTCTCGGTGCGTTTCGATGTGACATCGCGGGTACTGGCCGATCAGGAAATTCGGGAGACGAAGGAAATCCTGGAGTCGGTCCTGGACTCAGCCTTGAACGTGGGCATCGTCGCGACCGATCCCAATGGCAGGGTGACGGTCTTCAGCAAGGGGGCGCAGGAACTGCTGGGCTATGATCCTGAGGAGGTGGAATTCCTCGAAACGCCGATGCTTTGGCATGACGCCGAGGAAGTCGAGGTGCGGCGCGTGGAGCTCTCCGAGGCCGCGGGGCGCGAGCTCACGCCTTTCGATGCCTTCGTGCGACTTCCCTCCTTGGGTCTGATCGAGACCCGAACATGGAGCTTTCGCCGCTTGGACGGACATGTCTTCCAAGGCAGGCTTTCGGCCAGTGCGATCCGGACACTCAGCGGGGGTATCCGTGGATATCTTGGCATCATCGAGGACATCAGCCAGGAGCTTTCCGACAAGCGGGAACTGGAGCATTCCAAGGAATTGGCGGAGGAGGCGACGCTGGCCAAGAGCAGGTTCCTTGCCAGCATGAGCCACGAGTTGCGCACTCCCATGAACGGGATCATCGGGGTGACCGACATCCTGTTGGACAGCCGTCTCACTCCCGAGCAGCGCAGCCATGCCCAGATCGTGCGTTCCAGCGCAGTGCAGCTTCTGACCCTGCTCAACGACATCCTGGACAGCTCCAAGATCGAAGCCGGCAAGCTGGATCTAGAAGCCGTAGATTTCAACTTGCCACGGATGCTCCACGAACTGCGCTCGCTCCTGGGTGTCAAGGCGCAGGAGAAAGGCATCGGCCTGGAGGTGCGCAGCGCTCCGGTGGTCCCGGTCGGGCTGAACGGCGATCCGGTCCGTTTGCGGCAGATCCTGTTGAACCTGGTCGGCAATGCCCTCAAATTCACGGATTCGGGCGCCGTGACCGTGAAGGTCGGCGGACGCTCGGAAGGGGAGGATGCTTGGCGCCTGCGCGTCGAGGTGCAGGATACCGGCATCGGAATGAGTCCGCAGCAGCTCGGGAAGCTCTTCGGGGAATACGCCCAGGCGGAGGTCGGGACGGCGCGCCGCTTCGGCGGAACCGGCTTGGGGCTTGCGATCAGTCGACGCCTTGTGGAGCTGATGGGAGGGACGATCGGCGTGGACAGCGTCGAGGGCGAAGGCTCGACCTTCTGGTTCGAGGTCACGCTGGGCGTCATCTCGCTTTCGGAGCTTCCCGAGGACGCAAACCCTCCTCCAGGGCAGGGGCTGAGGCGCTTCGAAGGGGCCCGCGTCCTGGTGGCGGACGACAATGCGGTGAACCTGATGGTGGCGCAGGCCCTGCTTCGCAAGCTCGGGATCGAGCCTGTCATGGTTCCCGACGGTGAGGCGGCCCTGGAACGGCTCAAGGAGGTGGACTTCGATCTGGTGCTGATGGACATGCAGATGGAAGGGCTGGACGGCCCGGCCGCGACGCGCCGCCTGCGTGCCGGGGCACCTCTGCGTCGCAACTCCATGATCCCGGTGGTGGCCTTGACCGCGGCGGCGACCTCCGACGAGAAGGAGGTCTGCCGCGAGGCGGGCATGAACGACCACCTCTCCAAGCCGCTGATGATCGAGGACTTGGCGCGGGTGCTGGGGAGGCATCTTCCGGAGTGACCTGACCGGGGGCCTCAAGGAAGGGCCGGAATCCCCCGCAGCAAGTCCTCACAAGTCTCCCGCATCCGGATGACCCGCACGCTCCCGTCGGTCTGCACGAGCA
>JBDKGV010000103.1:0-11822 GCA_039798005.1 Fibrobacterota bacterium | reverse complement strand
TGCCTCGTCGGGACGGTACGGAAGGTAGCTGGAAGACATGATCCAAATTACCCCGACAAGTGAGACTCTGCTCGATGTTCGTTTCTGCCGCGCAGACTCCTAGGATAATCCGCACCGCTCCAGTCCAGGATCGGGCGCCGCCTTGGCAGGGCCAAGGCCCGGGCTGCCTGCCGGGCTGCGGCGTTCCGGCCGCGATCCCGGGCGAAGCCGGCATCCCTGGCGCGGGAATGCACCGGTCAGGCGCTTGCCAGCACCAAGGCCAGCGCGATCGACCCCGGCAGGGCCTGCACGAAGAGGATCTTTCGGCTGGAGGTGACCGCACCGAAGATTCCCGCCACCACGATGCAGCCGAGGAAGAAGACCTGGATCGACGTGCCTGCAGAATCGGCAAGCAGACCCCACACGAGCCCCGCCGCGAGGAAGCCGTTGTAGAGTCCTTGGTTCGCCGCCATCACCTTGGTCGCCGTGGCGAACTCGGGACTCAGGCCAAAGGCCTTGCGCCCACGGGGTTTGTCCCAGAAGAACATCTCCAGCACCATGATGTACAGATGCAAAAGGGCAAGAAGGGCTGTGGCGATCGAGGCGGCAAGGTTCATCATGTCTCCGGCAAAGGTGATTCGGCAAGTTACACGCCTGGATCCCCGCACGGGCACGTCCTGCCGGATGGCCCGCACGCCCTCGAATGGTCTCCGGCCGGAATCCGCCGTGGCGACATCAGCGCGTCAGCAGCAGCAGTCCTTCTAGCAACGCCAGTACCGTGGCCAGGATCGACCATCCGATCAGGAGGCGCCGCCGCAGGGCGTCCCGTTGCGGATCGGGAAGCCCCGACGTGCGCAGCGAGAGATGCTGGCGTTCCAGGGCAAAGATCACCTGGGTCACGACTTCGTAGCGCTCGTCCGGGTTCACGGCCAGGCACTTGAGAAGCAGCGTCTCGATCCAGGCCGGGAGGCTCGGGTTCCAGCGGGAAGGCGGCTGTGCGGGAGCGAATCGCGGCTTCTGGAACGGTTCGATCTCGCCCCATGGGAGGCGCCCGGTCAAGAGCTCGTGCAGGGTGACGCCCAACGCGAACACTTCGCTGGCTTCCGTGCAGGGGGCGCCCCCGAAGAGCTCCGGGGCCATGTAGCTTGGCGTTCCGGCCCCCGAGTCCGAATCCAGGCTCTCGATTCGGCTGATCCCCAGGTCGATGAGGTGGATCTTCCCGGAACGGTCCAGGAGCAGGTTGTCAGGCTTGAGGTCGCCGTGGAGCACGCCCTGGCGATGCAGGGCAAGGAGCGCGTCGCACAGTTCCCGTGCCCAAGCGCACACGAAGGCGGCATCGATGCCACCGGGATGCCGTCGGAGCTCCTCGCGCAGCGAGTGTCCTTCGATGCGTGGCATGGCGTAGTAGAGGTGCTTGCGTCGCCCCGGCACAAGGCTCAGGACCGGCACCACGCAAGGGTGCTGGATGCGGCGTCCGACCCATTCCTCGCGCAGGAAGGCCAAGCGATCCTCGGCCGATTCGCAGACGACGGAAGCGGGGATCTTGAGCACGCACTCCCGTTGCGAAGTCAAGTCGGTGCAGAGCCAGACCTGGCTGTTGCGACTCTGTCCCAGGCGCTTCACCAGACGGAAATCATCCACCTCCAGGCCCGCGTGAGGAGCGGGGAAGGGAGGCAGTTCGGTATCCTGATCGGGCAGGCGGGTCTCTCCCGGCGCGGGCAAGGAATCGATCCGGCACACCAGGGCCGTGCAGTCGTCGTGACTTCCCTTGCGACCGGCCCGCACGGCAAGCTCCAGGGCTGCCGCCTCGGGCTCAAGGTGCAGGCACTCGGCGAGGTCCTCCTCGGTGAGGAAGGCGTGGATGCCGTCGCTGCACAGGAGCAGCACATCGCCAGGGGACAGTTCCAGCGAGGCGTGCTGCGGCGTCAAGGCCTCGTCAAGCCCGATGGCCCGGTGCAGCACGTTGCGGAAATCCGGATTGTCCCAGACGTGGTCCACCGTGAGCTGCCGCAGGGCTCCCTCGCGCAGGAGCACGGCGCGGGAATCGCCCACGTGGGCCAGGTGCAGGGTGCGTCCGCAGAGGGCAAGGGCCGTCAGGGTGCAGGCGGCCCCCGGATGGCTCTGGCGCGCCTGGAGATTGGTCTGGCCAAACAGCATCTCCAGGGCCCGGCGCGGTCCCCACGTCTCAGGAGTGGCGTACCAGTCGGAAAGCAGGCTACGTACCGCGCGCTCGGCAAGTGCCCCTCCTCCCCGGCCTTTTCCGACGCCGTCGGCCAGGGCCAGGAAAGCGCCCCGGAACGCATGCTCCGGGGATTCGGGGGTCGCGGCCGCGGCGAAGTCCTGGTTGGCTCCTCCGGGGCCGGCGAGCGAGGCATGGCCTACGGTCGCCGACAGCGGCATCAGACGCGGGCCGTGGTGTTCAGCGGCGAGCCCCAGGTGGAACGCCAGCGCTTCTTCACGCTCACCAGGCCGATCAGGGCCAGCACCGCCATGGTGACGAAGACCATGAGCCCTGCGGTGTATTCGCCGGTCCACTGCTTGGAGAGGCCCAGCGAGGTGGCCAGGTAGAAGCCGCCCAGCCCGCCTGCCATGCCCACAAGTCCGGTGAGGATGCCGATCTCCTTGCGGAAGCGCTGGGGGATGAGCTGGAAGACCGAGCCGTTGCCCATCCCCAGGGCCATCATGCCCAGGATGAAGAAGACCATGGCAAGCACCAGCGATCCCGAGAACACCACGACCATGGAGAGGGAGAGGGCCACGACGGTGTAGAGGATCTGCAGGGAGCGGATGCCGCCGAAGCGATCGGCCACGCGGCCGCCGATGGGACGGCAGATGGAGCCGGCGAAGACGCACGCGGCGGTCAGGTAGCCGGCGTTCACCGGGTCGATCCCGAACTGGGCGTTGAAGTAGATGACAAGGCTTGCGGCCAGGCCGGAGAAGCCGCCGAAGGTCACGAGGTAGAAGCCCATGAACCACCAGGTGTCCTGGTCCTTGAGCACGGCCCCGTACTGCTTGAGGGTCTTCGGAGGCGGCTGGTTCGGGGCGTCCTTGGCCAACCACACGAAGACGACGAAGGCCAAGACCAGCGGGATCGCGGCGATGCCGAACACGTTGCTCCAACCGAAGTGCTTGGCAAGCAAAGGCGCGAAGAGCGAGGTGAAGACGGTGCCCGAGTTTCCGGCTCCGGCGATGCCCATGGCAAGTCCTTGGGCTTCGGGGGGATACCAGCGCGAGGCCATCGGCAGCGACACGGCGAAGGCCGCTCCCGCGACTCCCAGGAACAGGCCCAGCACATGCAGCTGGGGAAGGCTGTCGACCTTGGCGATCCAGGCCCAGAGCAGTCCTGCGATCACCACGATCTGTCCCAGGATGCCGGTCGCGCGGCCGCCGATGCGGTCGACCATCATGCCCATGAAGAAGCGGGCGATGGCGCCGGAGAGGTACGGGAGCGCAACCATGAAGCCCTTCTCGGCGGGCGTCAGGGCGAGGTCCTTGGAGATCTGCACGGCAAGAGGCCCGAGCAGCACCCAGGCCATGAAGCTCATGTCGAAATAGAGGAAGGAGGCGAAGAGGGTCGGCGGATGGCCGGCCTTCATGAAGTCCTTGATGTTCACGGTGCTGTCTCCGGTACTCGATGCGGTGAGTCCGAAAGCGACCGCTGCATGGGCGCGCTGGATGACGGACGGACCGTCAATTCGATTCGGCTGTGTACACCCCTAATATCGCAATCAACATGCCACAGCGAAAATTGAGACGAAATCGCATTTCTTGAAACGAGACCAGGCGAGTCCGTTGACAATTGGATGTCAATATGACAAGAAATGACAATTGCATCACGCAGTGGTGAATGCCCCGGACCGTCGCCCGAGAGGGGCGGGACCCCGCAGCCGCCGCAAGGCGGTGAGGAGGCCCGACGAGCCCTGCATCGCAGGGCGAGCAGGGCCGGAATCGGCCCATTTGACAATTTCCGTCAATCCACCCGAATGGGCAGCACCATGAAGGGAAGGCCCCGCATGTACAGGCGGCGCTGGATGGCGAACACCACGTTGTTGTGCAGGAACCGCGTCCACAGGCCTTCCTTGCGGAAGACGAGCTGCCCTCCGAAGAAGACCGAATGGGGGTAGTCCTTGGCCGTCTCGCGGGCCAGCTCCTCCAAGGCGTCCACCACGTCGGCCTGCACGGCGCTGCGACCTTCCGCATAGCGGCCGTTCGCGCGCAGGTAGGCCACGTATTTCTCCGTGTCGTCCTGCGTCTGGCGGCGCAGGGCATCGACCTCCTCGGCGCCCTTGAAGCTTCCCGCGTCCAGCACGCCCACCTGGATCACCACGAAGTTGCGGTAGAAGTCGCCATAGAGCCGCAGGATCGAGAAGAGGCTGTGCAGTCCAAGGCCGTTCCAGCCATTGACGAGCAGCACCGCCGTGCGCCCCTTGGGGTCGGCCACCGGAACGGGGAGGGCGTTTCCGGTGCGCGGCATCTCGGCGGCCTTCACCAGCGAGTCCAGGCGTTTGAGCGCCCTTGCCGTGCCGTCGTAGTGGCGCTTCACCAGGAGCGCAAGCCCCGAGAAGCCAAGCGTGATGACCAGGGTGAGCCATCCGCCTTCCTCGAACTTCTCCACCGTCACGAAGACCAGGATGAAGGAAGTCAGGCAGAACCCGGTGCCCGAGACCAGGATCGGACGGAGCCACCTGCGCCCGGCATTGCGTTCCTGCAACCAATGACGCACCATGCCCAGTTGCGAGAGCGAGAAGGTGATGAAGACGTTGATCGAGTAGAGCACGACCAGGAACCCCACGCTGCCGTGGCTGCCCGCCAGCACCGCAAGCGAGGCGAGACCCATCACCAGGATCCCGTTCTGGGTCACCAGCCGGTCGGACAGGTGGGCGAAGCGCGAAGGGAGCCAATGGTCGATCGCCATGTTGGAGAGCACGCGCGGGCCGTCGAGGAAGCCGGCCTGGGCCGCGACCACAAGCAGCAGGCCTTCGGCAAGCAGGGTGACCATCACGAGGACGGTTCCTGTCATTCCCCAGCCGGAGGTCATCTTCTCGAAGAGCACCGCATTGAGCGTCTTGCCCTCCACATGCCCCACGCCGTAAAGGAGGTAGGCCACCATCAGGCCAAAGGCCGTGAACGAAAGCGAGATGGCCATGTAGCGCATGGTGCGCTTGCCGGTGCGCACCTTGGGCTCGCGCAGGATGGGAAGTCCGTTGGAGACCGCCTCGATGCCCGTGAACCTGCCGGCGCCCATGGAGTAGGCGCGCATCACCAGAAGCATCATCGGCACCCAACCCAAGGTTCGGGCGGCATCGGCGACATCGGTCGAGGTGCGGTGGACCACCGCGCCCATCTCGGGGGCCCGCACCGCCACGGCCCAGACGATCGCGGCGACGTGGGTGACCACGAAGACCATGAAGACCGGCACCAGGGCGTTCACCGATTCCTTGGCCCCGCGCAGGTTCATGCCCGTCAGGAGCAGCAGGAGGACGACCTCGACCGGGAACTTGAGCCACTGCCAATGCAGGGGCAGGAAGCTGAAGACGGCGTCCGCTCCCGAGGCGATGGAGAGGGTGATGGTCAGCACGTAGTCGATGACCAGCGCCGCACCCGAGAACATCCCCACCTTGGGCGAAAGGAGCTTGGACGCAACGAGGTATCCGCCACCGCCGGAGGGGAAGAGCTCGATGATCTGCCCGTAGCTTGCGGAGATCAAAAGCACGGTGAGCGCCGTCCCCAAGGCCACGAAAAGCGCCAGGGCAGGATGGCTCCCCAAGGCCAGGAAGGCCTCGGCAGGACCGTAGCAGGAGGACGACAGGCCGTCGGCTCCCAGACCGACCCACGCGAAGAAGGGCAGGAGCGAGAGCTTGTGGAAGATGGAATGGTCGAACGGATCGCGCGCATCGCCCAGCACGAAGTGCCGCAGGCGCTTCCAGATGGATTCCCGGGCACGCGAAAGATCGGGGCTCTCCGGCAATGCCGAAGGCTCTTGGACGTCGTTCATGGCGAACTCTCCTTTTGACAGATTCCGACAAAGACCCTTTGCCGGACTTCCTATCCCGTGACGGGGCGCCTCTCGCAGAGGCAACGGCAGCCGACGCCGATCTCGGTGATGAGCCAAGCCGGTTCGGCCGGGTTCTCCTCGAGCTTCTTGCGAAGGTGGCCCATGTAGATGCGCAGGTAGTGGGTCTGATCCGCCTGACCGGGCCCCCAGACCTCGCGAAGCAGGCTTGCCTGGGTCACGATCCGCCCTTCGGCTTTCACCAGGGCGGCAAGCAGGCGGAATTCGATGTCGGTGAGATGGACCAATGCCCCGCCGCGCGTGACGGTGCGCCCCTGAAGGTCCACCATCACCTGGCCGAAGCCGTAGTGCGGCCCGAGGTCGGCCACGCCCGTGTTCACGCGGCGCAGCAGGGCGCGCAACCGCGCCAAGAGCTCCGGCACGCCGAAGGGCTTGGTCAGGTAGTCGTCCGCGCCGAGATCCAGGACCTCGACCTTCTCGGACTCGGCGCTGCGTGCGGTGAGGACCAGCACCGGAACCTGGGACCAACCGCGCAGCTCGCGCAGGAACTCCTTGCCGTCCAGGTCAGGAAGCCCCAAGTCCAGCACGATGATGTCAGGATGGCGCGATCCGGCCTCGACCAGTCCGAGCCGGGCCGTGCCCGCGGCATGGACCTGCAGGCCTTCGGCCTGGAACACGTCCCGCAGGAGCTTCAGGATGGCCCTGTCGTCCTCGATCACCAGCACTGAGCGGCCTTCGTTCATCTCCTACAAGTTTACCTCGTCGCGCGTCTGCGGAGCGTAAACAGTCCAGGCATTTCCGTAAACGCCGCGTATACGAAACGCCTTCAGATGACCTCTGGAGCCGGCTTGCCCTTGGGCAGTCCGATGGTCACCCGGGCACCGCCTTCCGGGCGGGTCTCAAGCCTCAAGGCGGCGCCGTGCGCCTTGGCGATGGCACGGCAAAGGGACAGTCCGATCCCGCCCCGCCCCGCGTCCTTGCCGCTGTCCTCGGAAGGGAACCCCGGCCCTTCGTCGTCCAATCCCAATTGGACGGAATCTGTCAAATCACCCGCCCACAGGCGCAAGGAGGTCCCTGGCGGCGTATGCCTTGCCGCATTGTCCAGGAAGTTCACCAGCACGCGTTCGACCAAGGCGCCGTCACACCAGAGCAGAGGAAAATTCCCTTCCACTTCCACGCTCACGCGGCGACCCGCCAGCACCAGACTGCGATGGCGCAGCGCCGAGGCGAACAGCTCCTCGGCCGAGTTCCAATCCGACCGCAGTTGCACACCCCCCGACTGGAGCCGCGACAGCTCCAGGAGATTGGCCACCAGCTCGTGCATGCGCCGCGCCTCCCCCGCGAGGTTGCGTGCCTGTTCCGCAAGCGCCTCTCGAGCTTCGCGCACCAGCTCCTGCTCCAGATGCTGGGCACCGGCAAGCATCCCGGTGAGCGGCGTGCGCAGGTCGTGGGACAGCGTGGACAGGATGTGCCCGCGCAGCTTCTCACCCTCCATGCGAAGGAGCGCCTCGCGCGCCACCTCCACGAAATGGATGCGCTCCAAGGCAAGGGCAAGCAGGGAGGCCCACGTCTCCAGCAGGTCCTGATCCTCCGCCCTGTCCAACGGCGCCATCAGGACCAGGAATCCCCGCACCTTGCGGGGCGCCCGCAAAGGCAGGCACACGGCCCCCGCCGGGGCCTGGGAAGGATCGGCGGTATGCAGTACGAAGGACGGAATCTGTCCCAGGGTCGCCTCGAAACGGGTGCGCGCAAGGCTCAGGACCTGTTCACTTGTCATCGCTCCCGCCAAGTCGCGCGCAAGCGAGGCCGTGGCCTGGGCGCGATGCTGGGCCTGCCGGGCCTGCTTGGCTTCACGTCGCAGCCGCGCGGCGAGCTCGCCCACCAGGAGGGCGATGCCCAACAGGATCGCAAGCGAGACCAGGTGCGGCCCCGAGACCCGGAAGGAATGCGTGGGTGGCAGGAAGAACCAGTCGTAGCTGGAGGCCATCAGAAGAGCGGCAAGGATGCCGGGAGCCCGGCCAAGGAGCGCCGCGACCACGACCACGCAGGAGAGGAGCAGGAGCTCCACCTGGAGATCGTGGAACAGCAGCTTCAGGCCCACGCTGACCGCCGTGACGATCAGGCAGATGCCCACGGTCCCCAAGGGGCGGCGCAAGGTCGGCGGCAGAAGATCCATGGGGACCATCGTAGCTTTCCTCGGCGCCAACGCCTTCAGACCGTCACTGGAACTCGGCCTTGAGCACGAGTCCCGAATCCGGGACCGTCACGCGCCTCTGGATCGATGTCACCCCGTCGCTCCAGCGCACGAAGCGCGCACCGGTCGGCGCCACGACCGAAAGGTTCAATGCATGCCCCGCGAAATGGGTGCCCGCATAGCCCGCTCCCACGGAAAGTCCGTCGACCTCCACCCTGCCGACCGGCGTGGAAAGGGCGACCTTCGCATCGTTCCCCAGTTGGAAGAAGTTGCGGAAGTCGTCGCGCACCTGTCCGGGCCGGACCTTGATGAAGGTGGCCATCTTCTTCAATTCGTTGACCTGAACCTTCGCATTGTACTTCCAGCGCACCTGGTCGCGAGGCACCTCGGCGGCGATCGAAGCTTGCATGCTGTCCAAGGCCGCCTGCACGCGCGTCGCGGAGAAGTTGGTCGACAAAAGGACGCCCACGCGGTTGATGAACCGCTCGCGCCAGCCGGGATTCGCCGCCAAGCGGCGGAAGAAGACCGTGCTGTATTCGCCATTGGGGTAGCCATCCGCGGCGATGCTGGTGTCGGCAAGGTAATCGAGCATATCCCGCTGCCCACCGATCGACCCCAACCCGAAATCGAGGTCGAAGAGCATCATACGCCATGGCGTCGACGGGGAACGGACGCGCCAGGCGCGCGTATTGTTCGCCGGCCAGTCGGTGTTCGACGTCCAGATCTGGGTCGCAAGGTAATCCGCGTAGTTGTCGACATCCACGAGCTCCCGGGCCTGGGCGTACCCGGCGGAATTGGAAAGGTCGCGCGTCATGAACTGCTGGACCGTCGCGTTCCAATGCGTGACCGTGCCCGCCTGCACCTCGCCACCGTTCTTGATCTGGTCCACCGCGGAGGGGTCGATGCCGAAGCGCGTCTCGAGGTAGTCGGGATCGAGCTTCTCGCGCAGCTCATAGATGCCCCAGTACTTGCCGTTGAGGAAGACCACGACATGGCGGGACATCTGGTACTCGATGTTCCTTCCTTCGGTGAGCGAGGTCATCAACGCATCGCGCACGTAGTCCTTGCCGCAGTTGTTGCCGCCGTTGCGCAGGGCGAAGCCCTTGAAGCGCCTCAGTTCGGGATGGTTCGGGAAGAGGGGCCACTCGACCCGGCGCGCCCCGTACTCCTCGCGGAACTGCACCGAAAGGGACTTCTTGTCGTTGGCCCGGCTGTAGTTGCCGAAGATCCCGATTCCCGCAGGAAGGGAGAACGACCGCTTGCCCTGCTCGAACATCTCGATGTTGGCCGGGATCTCCACGTCGCGCCAGAAGTTCGCCCCGAAGTGGGGGAAGTCCACGCCGGCGTTCGGACCCTTCACAAGGATTCCCGAATCGAATTGGAACAGGGCGTTGGAGTCGGCCGTCACCACGATCACAGGCAGCGACACCGATTCGCCAAGGAGGAAGGTGCCCGTGGCCGCAGGCCCGTGCGAACCGTCCGCAGCGAAGGCGGCACAGCGCACCACGGCGGACGAATCGAGCCGGATCCCCGACCCGACCGACGGGGACGAGGCCGTCGGAAGCGCCCCCCCTTCGGCGCACCGGACCGTCGCGCCGATCACCTCGCCGACCTGGACCACAAGCGGCGCGGCATGGAAGCCCGACGCGGTCGCGAAGGCGGGAGCCGGAAGCAGCGCCGGAGCGATGCCGACCGGGTTCGATGCCTTGGGAGTTGGGTTCCGGCGCAGCGAGAAGGTTCCGCTTGCGGAATCGCGCACCCACGAGGCGTCGTCCGGCATCTCCGGATATTTGACGGTTTCCGTCACCAGTCCCGAGGTGTCCTCCAGCGTGATCTCGCCGCCCTTGCGGGAAAGTTCGAACGAGGCGTGCGGGTTCAGACCGGAGCGGTACGCCCACAGGTCGGTCACCGTGAACCGGTAGCTTCCGAGCAGGTTCTCGGGAGGTTCGTAGGCGATGCCGTTGAGCTTGGCCCAATTGGACTTGACGCCCAGAAGCGAGACCTCGTAGCGATCGAGCTCCACGCCCGTTCCCTTGATCTGCACGGCACTGCCCCGCCAGCATTCGGCCCCCTCCTCGCAGAGCCGGATCGCGAGCATCTGCCCGGCGGGAATCGTCGCCTTCAGGACCAGCCGATCCCTTCCCGTGACGTCCATCACCTTGCTGCCGGGGAGCTTGGCCATCACCGTCACGCTCGACCATTCGATGTCGGTCCCGGAATTGTCCGCCTTGATCATCTCGGCGCTGATCGCCGGCACGCCACCGGGAAGCTTCCCGTACAGGGACGTCAGTTGCCACGGATTCCAGCGGCTGTGACCCGGAGGGTCGTTCATCGAATCGGTCCAGACCGAGGCCTTGGCGACGAACAACGAGACGGAGTCGCCCGGCGGGGCGATCCGACGGCGATCCAAGCCGGACATGAACACGAGCAGCCGCCCGCCCGGCTCAAGGCTCGAATCGGGAAGCCGCCATCCCGGCCCGTCCCCGCCCTTGCCCCGCAGGCGCATCCCTCCCAGGCTTTGGACGGAATCCGTCAAATTCCGGATTTCCACCCATCCCGGATCCTCGCCCCGCTCGTCCTTGTAGTCGAGGTTCCCCGGGCACACCTCATCGAGGCGCAGCCTTGGAGCCGGCGGGACCACAGGTGCCGGAGCAGGAGCCGGCGGCTTGGCACCGACGCTGTTCACCGATGCGTCGTCGCAGCCGGCAAGGATGCCGAAACCGGCAAGGATCAGGGCAAGGCGCGTCTTCATCTCAATACCCCGGTGTGGGTTTGGCGGAACGCCAGGCGCGCAGGGCATCGCCCGGCAGTCGCGGATCGATCCGCTCCAGGCATTCGCCACCCCCGTCCGCCTTCTCAGGCCAAGGCGCGACCGGCAGCCAGGATGCGGCATCCACGACGCTGCGTGCCCACGAAAGCGTTCCTGCCGCGTCCGTCACCGGATGGAGAGGACGGTTCAACTCGATCCGCTCCCCCGCGTTGTCGAGCTTGCCGCCGTAGGCCACGACACCCACCGCACCCGGCACGCTCGCCGAGGAGCGGAAGCTCGCCGGCGTCGCATCCTTGCTGGCCACCAGCACCATGCGTCCGCGCGGCGCAAGGGTGTCCTGTACGGAAAAGCGAAGCGAGGCCCCGTTCACCGACCACGCGCGGTTGGTGTCCGTGGCGTGCCCGAGGTGGATGGTGGAATCCGAAAGGCTCGTGAGCTCCAGGTACTCCGCACCGGTGGCGGGGTGGTAGCAGACCTCGGAGATGTAAGCGACCGGGCTCGCACCCAGGCTGTCCGCGGCGCCCGGAGTCGGCACGGCAAGCACGGCGGTCCCGCCTCCCGCGAGCTTGGCGAAGGAGCTGCCGGAGGGGAGTGCGTCCCATTCCAGCACCGAGGCCCAGCCGGTGAAGGAGCTGTCGGCGCGCCGCTCCAGCAAAAGCAGGCGGCCTCCGGTCTTCAAGGGCCAAAGCGCTCCCCATCCGACCGATCCTTGGCTTGAAGCCTGTGCCAGGACGAGCCGCCCCTGGGCGGGCAGGACGGTCCCCGCAGGCAGGGTCACGCCACGGGAAGATCCGACAAAATCCGTCAAAAGCCATCCCGACAGGTCCCGCGCCGCGCTCTCGTGCGAGGTCAGTTCCACGAACCCG
>JBDKGV010000102.1:0-11862 GCA_039798005.1 Fibrobacterota bacterium | reverse complement strand
CGCTTTCCAGAAGAAAGTGACCCGCTTCCGGGATGAAATGCGCCGTACAGTCGGGAAGCAGGGGGACCATCGCTCGCACCGGATCGACCGGCACGAGGGTGTCGGCCTCGCCATGCCACACCAGGACCGGCATCGTCAATCGGGCGAAGTCGAGTTTCCAGGGGCGCGCAACCAGGAGAAAATCGGTCGTGACCCATTGATGCCCTTGGCGAAAGGCTTCACCCAACTCCTTTAGAAACGCCTCTTCCAAATCTCGACTTCGGGTGGCCTCCTCCAACACCTTGAGGTCCCACGGGCACAACTGCTTTTTCATTCTTTCGATCAAAGCCGCCCCTTGGGTGGCAATGGCCTTGGCGTAGGACCGAAAACTCCACCCCAGAACCCACGGTGCAAACATCGCCAGGAAGAAGACGATGCGGTTTCCTGTAGCCATGCCTCTCCCAAGCCCCAGCAATTCGGGGGGTGCCGCCGTACAAATGAGCGTCACCGAAAGCACCCGATGCCCCAAATGCACCCCGCAAGTCAAGGCGTGTGGCCCTCCGCCCGAAACTCCCGCGACATGAAAGGAGCCGATGCCCAGGGCATCCGCCAACTGTGCGACATCGTCGGCCCAACTGGCCAGCGTGCGTGCGGGGTGCGGATCCGACAACCCTATGCCCGGGCGGTCCGGGGCGATCAGGCGGACCCCGAATTCGTGCAGAACCGGCTCGTCCGTCAGACAGCGACGCGAGCCCGGAATGCCGTGGAATAGAAAGCACGGCAGCCCGTTGGGGTCACCCAACTCGATGTAGGCCAGTCGCCGTCCGTCGCGCAGGATGCATTCCCGGTCCGGGCAGGCGGTTGCTTGAACTCCAGTGATTGCCTGCTGCATGTCCACATTCACGTTTTGCTCCTGGTGCGGGGTGTTGTTTCGGTCTGCAACGATTCGATCATCGCCAACGCGGCTCGCCTGACTCCAGCCTCGTGCGCAACACCAAGACCAAGCCCGCGCATCAAGGCGTGCTGTTCGGCAAGGCACATCAATGCATACGCGACATCTCCGACACGCTCCGTCCGGGCTTGCGGAAGGGTCTGCGACAAGAGCCTCGCCACGGTCTCGTGGAAGGTCTGGTACATCTGGAGCACCGCGACCCTGGCGGCATCGCTTTGGCCCGACGCGGCGATCAAGGCATCGATGACAGCATCGTCCTCAAGCCTTTGGTTGAACGCCCCGCCAAACAGATAATCGACCAAGCCGACGAGAGATTTGCTGTTGGGCAGGCTCTCCACAATCGCCCCGAAATCCTGCAGATATTTGGCGGTGATGTGAACGAGGGCAGCGGCCAGCAAAGCATCGCGATTCCCGAAATAGTGACGGATGAGGGTGCGCTGAACCTCCGCCTTGATCGCCACACGCTCCAAGGTCGCGGCTTCGAATCCCTCCTCGCGAATCACATCCGCAAGCGCCTCGATGATCTGCGCTCTTCGCTCGCTTGCCAGACTCTTGCGCCCCATGCTTGCTCCTATCTTCTTTTTATTTTCTTTTTGAAAATCTAATACACGCATGCAAGAATCATCAACCATGGGCGGTTGACTACTTTGGCCTGCATGCCAGAACTGCGGCTTCTTGAACAGGTCATCGACGTCGCAAGCCGGATGATGGCGCAGGCCGAGGCCGAGGCGTTTGCCGACGAACGCTTCAGCGAACTGTCGCTTCGCCAGATTTTCCATCTCACGACGATCCTGGAAAACGACGGCATCACCCTGAGCGAACTGGCCCGGATCCTGAATATCACGCGCCCTTCCGTGACGGGAATCGTCACGACCCTGGTGAGCAAGGGCTTTGTGGAACGGGTTCAGGACGCCGAAGACCGCCGCATCTTCCACCTGAAGGGCACGGCCAAGGCGCGGGAGTTCGATCGCGTGCACCAGGAGATCCATCGCCGCATGGCCGAGAGGTTCGCACAGAACCTGAATGACAAGGAAGTCACGCACTTGGCCCGATTGCTGTCCAAGTCGCTGGGCATTCCTTCCAAGCCCTGATCGGAAGTCCGATCACCCTCCCGAGCAGGTCGCTTGACATTTGAAACTCTTGGCCTTATTATTAGTTCGGACTAACTAACTATAAGGGGCCACGATGACCACAACGAACTCCACCCATACCTGCCCATGGTGGCTGCTCCCGACCTTCGACAATCCGTTGCGGCGCTTGATCCATCCCGCTGAAATGATCCTCGCTCCCTTCGTGAAGTCAGGCGACGTGGTGCTTGAGCCGGGATGCGGCATGGGCTACTTCACCATGGCGATGGCCCATCTGGTCGGGGAAACTGGAAAGGTCATCGCGGTGGATGTCCAATCCAAGATGCTCGAAGGATTGGAGCGCCGCGCGCGCCGGACCGGAATCGAGACGCGCATTCAAGCTCACCTGTGCCTGGCCGAATCCTTGGGAATCGAGGGTCCGGTCGACTTTGCACTGGCCTTCTGGATGGTCCATGAAGTGCCCAATCGGCAGCGATTCCTGACCGACATCCATCATGCCTTGCGTCCCGGGGCGGCGCTGTTGGTGGTCGAACCTCGTCTGCACGTATCGAAGCGCAATTTTGACCGCACCTTGGAGATCGGCCGCACCTTGGGATTCCGCTTGGAAGAAGGGCCACACGTTCGCTTGAGCCGAAGCGCGATCCTACGCAAGCCGTGAAGTGACCCGGATTCCCGATTCCGCCAAGGTCCTGACCGGGAATCCGATCCGCTGAGAAGGTCGCCCCGCTGACGCCTCGACTGTCCGCGACACTTGGAAGGCTGTATCTTTCGATTGGATGACAATGAGAATGCATCCATATCCAATCCATACGCCTTGCCATAAGGAGATCCTCTCAATGAACCTCATTCGACGCGTCCTCCCCTTGTTCCTGATTGCAACCACCTCATTTGCCGGTTGGAAGATCGCCTACCATCCAGACAACATCGCAACGGACCGCCCACCGCTGGCGTGGGACATGGCGGGCAACCTTTGGCTCTGGCCCTACAGTAGCGGAACCATCCAGACAGTTCCCCCCGACCGGGATAGTGCAGGCATCGCGAATGGAGATGTCGGCTTGGTCGCCCCTTCCCACTTCGCGGCATCCGGATCGGGTCGTCTCCTGAAATCGTTTCTCTACACGACCATCAGCACTTCCGTGGATTCCGGCAAGCGCTGGGATACCTTGGCGACCGTCACACGCACCTACGGCATTTTGGCAGGCCGCTCTTTCTGGATGGCTCCCGTCTTGACAAGCTATCGTGGCAACAATAGCACCGGAGTCACGCTGTCGGGAATCTACGGGAACAAGTCCGTGGATACGATCCCCTCGATTGGAACCGCCGGACTGGATCTCGGAATCCTGCCCGGTGACATCCCCTTGCTTGCGCGCATCCAAGCGACCCCGCAAGGCAAACGCTACACGACGCTTGTTGCCTTCGAATCGCGCACCGACACATCGAAGTATTCGGTGCTGGACACCATCCACCCGACTGGAACCATTCGCGGGCTCGCCTGCAATTCCGAAGGATGCCTTCTGGCCACGGATGATTCCGTTTGGCGCATCCGCACCTCACCCACCCGCATCGACCGTTTCGCCTCGCCGACATCCGCCAACTCGATCAGATCACTGACCCTGACCTCGACGGAAGCCTTTCTCTCGACCACCACCGGAATCTGGCGTCGTCCCTTCCAAGGCGGCAGTTGGGTCGCGGACAACGCCGGTCTGGGCAGCGATTCGGCCAAGGGCCACAAGATCGTCTCCGACGGATCCCGCATCGCCTTGAGCGGGGCTTGGAACGTCTACCTCAACAGTTCCTCATCGTCCAATGGAATCCGAAGGAACCCGGCTTCCATTGCATCCATCGGGATCGGGCCCGGCAAGGTGCGGATCGAACTCAAGGCTGCGACCAGTGCGTTGCTGGAAGTGCGCAGCGTCACGGGTGAGCTGCTCGAGGCGCACCGCCTCCATGGTGACGGCAGTCACTCCATCCAAGTCGTGGCGCGAGGCCTGCACGTGGTCCGGGTCGTGACCAGCACAGGAGTCGCAAGCCAACTCGGCTGGCTCTGAACTTGGTGACTCAAAACCTCCGCTTGACCGGCGGAGCGCCCAACCAGACCCGCGTGGCACCCGGATTGTCCGGCATCTGGTGCTCCACCAGGGCGTGGCCGGCAAGCACCCGCTTCACCACGCCGGCAAGGAGCTTGGCGCCATGGATCACCAGCACCCGTTCCTTGCGGGCGAAGAAGCTTGCTTGCAGGAACTGCTGCAATTTCTCCTCGGCATCGGCGGCCGTCAGCAGATGAAGGTCAAGCCGGGCTTGGGCCTTCCATTCGCGAGGGCCACCGGTCTTCACACCAAACCTGACAAGATCTGTCCCACCGTACTTTCCAGATCGCCGTCGGCCACGATCCAGCGCGAAGGCAACTGGGTGCGCAACCAGGTTTCCTGGCGCTTGGCGTACTGGCGAGTGGCCACGGCGATGCGCTCGACAGCTCCCCACGCAAGTGGGCCATCCGGCGCGTTCCACAGTTCCCGATAGCCGATCGCGGCAAGGCCGGGCGCCTCTTCCGGAAGTCCCAAGGCCTTGAGGTCCTCGACTTCCTTGCGCCATGCCGGCAGCATCCCGTCGAGCCGCTCATGGATGCGATGGTGCAGGACATCCCGCGGCCATCCCAATGCAAAGACCGGTGCCGTGGCCGCCATCGGAGCGTGACCCACCGGCACATCCCCCCGTTCCAGCGCCCAAGCGCGCTCCAGGCTCCGCTGCATCCGCTGCGGGTTCTGCGCATCGCGCGGGGGCTCGGCACCAAGGCGCGCGAGTTCAGCCAGGCACGCCTCAGGACCCTGCGCATCCCATAGCGCGATGGCCCGGTCGCGAAGGGCCGGATCGGGGGCCGGCACGGGATCGATCCCCCGCCACAGCGATGACAGGAATTGTCCGGTCCCGCCCACGGCGAGCAGGTCCGGCCCCGGCGTCGCCAGGATCTCCCGCACGGCATCCAAAAAGAGCGTGACGGAATGGTTCGCCCGCGGATCCACGCATCCGACGAGATGATGCTTCACGCGCGCCTGTTCTTCCGGCGTCGGCGCGGCCGTCCCGATCGCCATGCCGGAGCGGATCTGGCCGCTGTCGCAACCCAGGATCTCAAGCCCAAGGCGGCTTGCCAGCTCCACGGCGACGGTGGTCTTGCCGGAAGCGGTGGCTCCGCCCAGCATCAATCGGATGGTTCGTGACATTGTGCGTGCAAATGTGGTTTCTTTCCCGCCAAGTCAGGGGGTTGGAGTCCACTGAATTATCATTCTCCGTTCTGTGAAAGCTTTGCGTTACTGGTGGTGTCTCCCTTTGGCGGGCGTGGTCTTCCTGATCTTGAAGGAAGCCTTCGTGCTCGTGCCCGAGTCTTGGCCCTCCTTCCAGGATGCTCTGCATCCCAAGAGCGTCGTCAAGGTCGACTCAGGCCTCTTCGAAGGCGACAGCACCTTGGAAGAGGCGTCCGCCGACACCTCCATCGACGCCATCTGCCAGCGCGCCGGCGCGACGGTGCAATGCGCCGCCACCGATGTGCGCTCGGTCAAGAGCCAGGGCGAGAAGCTGGGCCTTTGCAGCTTCGAGTTGCGCACCGGCAGGCCCTTGATCGAACAGGTCTGGGAGCTGAGCCAAGCCATGGCCAAGGAAGGCTACACCCTCACGGAGTCGAGCGAAAAAGGCAGCACGAAGTTCCCGTGGTTGGGCCGCGTTTCGCACAACGGCACGGTGCAGGCGATCGTGCGTGCCCGCATCGGCGAAAAGCCCATGGTCGGCGCCTATACGCTGCGCCTTGTCCTGTGGGCCGACTCCCTGACCGCCACCGTGCTGGGTCGTTTGGAGAAGCTCCCCGCCCACACCATCCTTGCCCTGCCGGCATCGGCCTTGGCCGAAGAGCGATTGCAGCGCATCGCCATGGCGGCAAAGCTGCACTTGGCGCTCCTCATTCGCCTGGAGACCGAGCGCAAGCCATTGGTGCTCCAGCAGAAGACCCGCATTCTCCTGCACCACACCCTGCAGGATGTCGAAAAGCGCCTGCAGATCGGCGGACCGAACCTCGTCCCCGTCGAAGGGCTGGTCGTGCTGGACGGAGAACGCGGCATCCAGGACCCGAGCCTTGCCGGACGCATCGCCTCGGTCGCCCGCGACCATCGCTGGTGGGTCCTCGACGCCACCCAGGCACCCGGATCGCGCCTGGACTCCGCTGCCCGCGCCTTCAATCTCGCCGTGCTCCCCCATCCGGCCAAGTTCCTGACGCCCAAGGCCTCCTTGGAATCCGCCATCGCCGATGCGCAGCGCTTGAGTCGCGGCATCGTGAACCTGCCCTTGGACACGTCCACCCTGGACCTGGTGCGCCACCGCGTGCCCTTGATGGAACCGCAAGGCGTGCGGCTCCAGCCTCCCGTGGAACCCGATTCGATCCTCAAGAAGGAATAAGCCATGATCAAGCTCGGAGTCAACGTCGACCACATCGCCACCCTGCGCGAAGCCCGCAAGGAGCGCAACCCCGACCCGGTCGCCGGGGCGATGCTCGCTGAACTCGCCGGTGCCCACGGCATCACCGCGCACCTGCGCGAGGACCGCCGCCACATGCAGGAGCGCGACCTGCGCATCCTGCGTCAGACCGTAACCACCCGCCTGAACCTTGAGATGGCCCCCTCCCCCGAGATGGTCCAGTTCGCCTTGGAACTTCTCCCCGACATGGTCACGCTCGTGCCCGAGCGCCGCCAGGAGCTCACCACTGAGGGCGGCCTCGACGTCCTGGCCAACGAGAAGAGCCTGGAGCAGGCCGTCACCCAACTGCGCGCCCAGCACATCCACGTGAGCATGTTCATCGACCCGGAGGCCTCCCAGGTGCGCGCCAGCCAGAAGGTCGGCGCCAACATGATCGAGTTGCACACCGGCCACTTCTCCCGCGCCTTCCACGCCGGCATGGGCGATGAGAGCTGGATCGCCGAGCGCTCCCGCCTGGTCGACGCCACCGCGTTGGGCCGCCGCTATGGCCTGCGCGTGAACGCTGGCCACGGTCTGGACTACCAGAACGTCGCCTACGTCTCCAGCATTGAAGGGCTCGAGGAGCTCAACATCGGCCACAGCCTGGTGGGTCGTGCCGTGCTGGTGGGCATGGAGCGGGCCGTCAAGGAGATGCTCGAAGCCATGCGCACGGGTGTGGACGAATTGCGCTGGTCGCGCTGATTTCCGTTCAATCCACCTTTACATCCTCGGCTTGTGTATGTAGCTTGCCGTTTCTGTCTTTTTAGGAGAATACCATGAGCCACAAGTGCGTCGTTACTGGAAAAAATCGTCTAGTGGGCAATATCGTTTCGCACGCCCATAACAAGACCAAGATGGCCCAGCGTGCCAACGTGCAGAAGAAGAAGATCTTCGTGCCCGAGCTTGGTCGCTTCGTCACCATCAAGGTGAGCGCTGCTGGACTGCGTACGATCTCGAAGAACGGCCCAGCCGTTGCTCTCGGCCTGATCTGAGCCGTTGACCGCCTTTCGAGGCGGCATTGTCCTGAAAAGATCAAAAGACGGAACCCTTGGGCTCCGTCTTTTTCTGTTTTCCAAGAATACCGCAGGACAACCGCAGTCTATCGCGCCGCGTGGATCCCCGCCACCGTGCCATCAGCCACCGCCATCGTCACCTGCTTGACCGGCTTCTTCACGAGATCTCCCACGGCGTAGACGCCGGGCAGGCTCGTGCGCCGCCACTCGTCCACCTTGACGTTTCCGTCCTCGTCCTTCTCCAGGGCCTCGTGGCCCACGAGCTCGAGGTTGGGAAGCATCCCCACGAAGAGGAAAACGCCCCCGAAGGACAATTCCTGTCTTTCCCCCGTTTGCACGCTCTCCAGCCCCACCCGGATCGACTCGCCGTCCTTCGTGAAGGAGGTGGGCCTGGTGTCCAGGAGGAAGCGGATCTTGGAATTGGCCCGGGCCTCCTCCACCAGCTGGGGCTTGGCGCGGAACTCCCCACGCCGATGCACGATGGTCACGGAGTCGGCGAACTGCGCGATGAGCTGGCTCTCCTCCAACGCGGCATCGCCACCACCGATCACCACCACATCCTTCCCGCCCATGTACTTCGCGTCGCAAGTGGCGCAGGTGGAAAGCCCCTTGCCCAGCAGCTCCTTCTCGCCCGGCACCTCCAGCGGGCGCGGGCTCGTGCCCATGGCAAGCACGATCTTGGCGGCCCGGATGGTCTCAAGCCGGTCGACGACGACTTCCTTGGCGACCAGATCAATGCGGGTGATCTCGCTTGCCAAACGCCACTGGACGCCAGCATTGCTCGCCTGCTCGCGGAAGTGCTCGGCCAGCATCCATCCCGGCACGGGCTTCGGAAACCCGGGGTAGTTGGCGATCTTGTCGGTCGATCCCATGGCGCCTCCGGCCAGTGCCGCATCCACCACGATCACCCGCTTCTTGGCTTGGGCGGCATAGAGGGCCGCCGTCATTCCCGCCGGTCCCGCACCCACCACCAGCACATCGCAGGTCGTGACAGTTTCCGTCTCCTGCGCCCGGATCACCGCTGACCGTTCCTCGCCCACCGAGTCCACCATGGCATCGAGCTGGGCCTGCAGCACGCTCTTCTTGATCCCACCGGAAAGGGTCGGCCCGATGCGCTCTCCCCCCTTGAAGAAGAGCACCGTGGGCGAACCGCGCACTCCCAGCGACTCGGCAAGTTCCCGGTTCTTCTGGCGGAAGATCTTCACAAACGCCACATCCTGTCCGTAGAGCCCGGCCAATGCCTCGAACTTGGGGGCCAGCGCCTCGCAAGGAGGGCACTCGTCGCTGTAGAAGTCCACGATGGCAAGGGGCTTGTCCAGGACTTCGGCCTGGAAGGCATCGGCTTCGATCTCGCGGATGTGCTCGTGCATGACAATCTCCACTGGTGAGGTTCTGGAACCATGGACGCAGCCGTCCCGGCTCAGGTTACGCGGTTAGATGCATCATACACCTAAAAAACGCTACCGTTCACTCCAAAAATCCTGTAACATATCGGGAACCTGCGCCGTCCAAGACAAGAACATCACCCTTTGGGAGCACCGATGAGCACCACCGAGATCGAAACCCGTTACGGAGCCTTGGCCGAGAGCACCTGCTGCCTCTCCTGCGGAGGAGCCGTGGACCATGCCGCCGCCCGCCCCGGCGAGACCTGCGTCGACCTGGGCTCCGGACGCGGCACCGATTGCCTGCGCATGGCGCAAAGCGTGGGGACCGCAGGCTTCGTCTGGGGCCTGGACATCTCCGACAAGATGCTGGAAAAGGCCCGCGCCAATGCGGCGAAGCTGGGCGTCGCCAACGTGCGCTTCGAGAAGGCCGAACTCGAACATCTGCCCGTGCCCGACGCCTCGGTCGATCTCGTCATCTCCAACTGCGTGCTCAACCACGCCCGCGACAAGGCCGCCGTGTGGCGCGAGATCCACCGCATCCTCAAACCCGGCGGACGCTTCGTGGTCAGCGACATCTACGCAAGCGCCCCGGTACCGGAAGAGTTCCGCAACGACCCGGAGGCCGTGGCAGAGTGCTGGGCCGGCGCCGACACCCGCGACACCTACCTCGCCACCATCGCCGCCACGCAGCTGGGTGCATTGGAGATCCTGGATGAAAGCGTTCCCTACGCCAAGGGCAAGATCGAAGTCTCGAGCTTCACCGTGAAGGGCATCAAGCCCTTGCGGGGCTGCTGCGGAAATTGACAATTCCTGTCACACGACAGATTCCGTCCATCCGAAACGCCCAATGCAGAAAGGAGAACACATGAAAAGCCTCATCCGCAAGAAGGAGTGCTGCGCCCCCGTGGCACAGTGCTGCGCGAAGGTATCGACCCTGGTCGCCGGTTGCCACGACTAGGCTTCGGCTGCGCGGGCGCCGGAATCCCTCACCGGACCTCTCGGCGTACCGACGCGTACGCCGTCGGGTCCGTTTCGGGCCCCGACATCCCGCTCGCTCGAAGCCGTTTGGTTGTCTTGAAGAAAGGGCGCCTCCCCGTCCGTTTCCCTTCCGTTTTGTTCGGGGAACGGCCGGGGCCGGGCTGCCTGCCAAGCCTCGGCTCCGCCGGGGTCTTGGGCCTGTCGGCCGGCATCCCTGGCGCGAACGGTGCTTGCCTCCGTTCGTGGGAGCCATCATCCTCCGTTCGTGGTGAGCGTGTCGACATGAACGACCTCGCCCTTCGACAAGCTCAGGGCGAACGGAATTTGCCGCCGTTCGTGGGAGCTCTCATTCTCCGTTCGTGGTGAGCGAAGTCGACTCCTTCCATCCGTACACCAGTGGAGCTCACACCCGTAGGGTGGGAGAACCATGAACGATCTCTCACCTTCCTCCACGGACATCCCATGAACTGGTCCCGACACAACATCACCGGACGCACCCGCACGCATGGGACTCCTTTTGTCGTCAACCTCCTCTCGGGCAATGCCGATCTCTTGGACGAGGAATCGGCTGCGCCCCTCCTTGCCGGGATTCCGCCCGAGAGCCCCGAGGAATGGGCTGCGAAGGGCTATTGGACAGACACGATCGACGAGGACAACCGCCACAAGTCCGCCTACCTCGATTTTCTGGACGCCCGTGAGAACGACGAGGTCCAGCTCTTCTTCGTGCCATGGTACGGCTGCAACTTCCGCTGTTCGTACTGCTTCCAGGAGGACTACAGCGTCAAGCCCGCCGCGCTCAAGGACGAGGCGCTCGACGCCTTCTTTGCGCATGTGAAACGGGAATTTGCCGGCCGCCGCAAGTACCTCACCCTGTTCGGAGGCGAGCCTCTGCTTCCCGGTGCGGCCGCGATGGAGCGCGTGGGCGCCATCCTCTCCCGCGCCCGCACGGCAGGCCTTGAGGTCGCAGTCGTGACCAACGGCCACACCCTGACCGAGTATCTCGCCGTCCTTGCGACGGCAAGCATCCGTGAGATCCAAGTCACCTTGGACGGTCCGCCCGAGAGCCACGATGCGCGGCGTCATTTGGCCGGCGGCGCCCCCACCTTCGAGACCATCGCCAAGGGGATCGACGACGCGCTTGCGGCCGGATTCACCATCAACCTGCGCTCGGTGGTGGATCGACAGAATCTGTCCTTGCTTCCCGAGCTTGCCCGCATCGCCGCACAGCGCGGCTGGACCGGGACCCCTCGCTTCAAGACTCAACTGGGGCGCAATTACGAGCTGCACTCCTGCCACGCGGCCGGAGGCTCGGGCGCCCTCTACTCCCGCGTCGAACTGGCCGAAGATCTTCTGTCCTTGGTCCAGAATCACCCCGAATTTCTCGAGTACCACCGTCCCGCCTTCTCGGTCTCGAAGTTCCTATGGGAACACGGCGAGCTTCCCAAGCCCCTGTTCGACGCCTGCACCGGCTGCAAGACCGAATGGGCCTTCGACTTCCGGGGGAACGTGTTCTCCTGCACCGCCACGGTGGGAAAGTCCGGCGAGGAGCTCGGCACCTTCTGGCCCGAAGTCCGCATGGATACGGACACGGTGGAGGCTTGGCAGGAGCGCGACACGCTGGCCCTTTCCGAATGCCGCACCTGCCCGAGCCAACTGGCCTGCGGCGGAGGCTGCACCTCGGTGGCCAAGAACCGCACCGGACAGATTTTGTCCACCGACTGCCGACCTTCCCGTGAGCTCCTTGAAATGGGCATCGGGGCCTATCTGGAGAGCGAAATCGACCAATGATCACTGCGATTCTCGTCCTGGCCTCGACCTTCGGAAGTTCCGACTCCGCCAAAGCCACAGACGATTCGATCCCTTCGGTGTCCTATGTCGCACCGGCCTTGGAGATCCTGGGAGCCAACTTCGCCATGGCCGCCGTCAACAAGTACGTGCGCGGCGTGGAGTACGCGCACATCGACCAAGAA
>JBDKGV010000101.1:0-11908 GCA_039798005.1 Fibrobacterota bacterium | reverse complement strand
TCCCATCTATCTTCTCTTCCCAATCCAGGAGACCTATGAATCTGCCGACTTTCTTCGATACCTTCCTCCTGCCGGCGGCGATCGTCGTCGGAGGATTGATTCTCGGGTTCCTCATCGATCGCATCTTGTTGCGCTGGCTCAAGAACTTCGCCAGTCGCACCAGTTGGGAAGGGGACGACATCCTGATCGGAGCGACCAAGGGCGTCGCGATCTTGTTTGGAGGCCTCGCCGGTGTGCATCTGGCCTTGGGGTACACGGCGCTCAAGCCTTCGGTGCTTGCTCTTACGGAAAAGGGGTTGACGGCCAGCCTGATCCTCGCTTCGACCTTCGTGGTCGCACGCATCGCCGATGGCATGGTGCGGTTGTACACTCCGAAGGTGGAAGGCATCGGTTCCTCCACCTCCATCCTGGTGAACCTCGCCAAGGCGGGCGTCTGGATCCTGGGAGGCCTGATCGCGTTGCAGTCGGTGGGCATTTCCATCGCACCGCTGCTGACGGCCTTGGGTGTGGGTGGTTTGGCCACGGCTCTGGCGCTTCAGCCGACCCTCTCGAATCTCTTTTCGGGAATCCAGATCCTGGCCTCGCGCAACATCGTGCTGGGCGACTACGTGCGCTTGGATTCGGGGGATGAAGGACAGGTGGTGGACATCACCTGGCGGCATACCGCGATCCGCTCCATGCCTGGCAACCTGATTCTGGTGCCCAATGCGCGCATCGCCTCGGCCATCGTGACCAATTACCACGGGCCCACCCGTGACATGGGCGTGGGTGTCTCGGCTTCCTGCGCCTACGGTTCCGACCTTTCCACGGTCGAAGCGGCCTGTCTGGAGGTGGCCCGCGAAGTGCTTGCGCAGATCCCCGGCGGCGTGGTCGATTCCGAACCGTCGTTTCGGATCACGGCCCTTGCCGACAGCGCCATCCAATTCAGCGTAGGGTTCCGGGCCAAGGAGTTCGCCGACCAGTTCCTGCTCAAGCACGAGATGCTGCGCCGTCTCTACGAACGCTTCCAGCGTGACGGCATCGAGATTCCTTTCCCGTCTCGTACGGTCCACATCGCCTCACAGCCGGACAAGGTGGTCTGACCTTTCCGGTTTTTTGATCTTCTTCCCAACTTTCCTTCAGGAGTCATTTCATGGAACGCGTCATCATCGTCGGATCGGGCCCTGCCGGCCTCACAGCCAGTCTCTATGCGGCTCGCGCCAATTTCCAGCCCCTGTGCATCGAAGGCTGGCAGCCGCTTGGGCTTCTGATGACCACCACCGAAGTGGAGAACTTCCCGGGCTTCCCGTCGGGCGTGATGGGACCGGAGCTGATGATGAACATGCGCGAGCAGGCGCAGAAGTTCGGCACCCGCTTCATCACCGACAACGCCTCCAAGCTTGAGCTCGAGGGCGAAGTCAAGAAGGTCTGGGTCGGGGAGACCTGCTACGAGACGCGTTGCGTCATCTTGGCCACCGGAGCTTCCGCGCTCAAGCTGGGCATCCCTTCCGAGGAGGAATACCTCTACGGCAAGGGCATCAGCACTTGCGCCACCTGTGACGGTGCCTTCTACCGCAAGATGACCGTGGCCGTCCTGGGTGGCGGCGACAGCGCCATGGAAGAGGCCAACTTCCTGACCACCTTCGCCGACAAGGTCTATCTGATCCACCGTCGCGAGGAGTTCCGCGCCTCCAAGATCATGGTGGACCGCACAAAGGCCAATCCCAAGATCGAGATGCTCACCCCGTACACGGTCGAGGAGTTTGTGGGCGACGGCAAGCTGCTCAATTCCATTCGGCTCAAGCACGCCAAGGACGGTTCCGAGAAGACCATCTCGGTGGCCGGTGCCTTCGTGGCCATCGGTCACAAGCCCAACACCGAACTGTTCGCCGACACGGTGGAACTGGACGAAAAGGGTTACGTGAAGTGCCAAGGCCGCAGCCAGAAGACCTCCATTCCCGGGGTCTTCGCGGCAGGTGACTTGCAGGACACCACCTACAAGCAGGCGATCACCTCGGCGGGATCGGGTTGCATCGCGGCTTTGGACGCGCAGCACTACCTCGAGCACCACGGCTGGTGATCCGTTGACCCGCCTGCTCCTGGTGTCCATTGCGACGCAGGAACTGCGAGTCTGGCAAGAAGGAACCCTCCGGGGTTCCTTTCGCGTTTCCACGGCCGCAAACGGTGCTGGTTGCACCGAAGGTTCAGGGTGCACCCCCACCGGGTGGCACCGCATCGCGGCCATCCATGGCGCAGGGGAGCCGATCTTCACGCGCTTCGTATCGCGGGAGCCGGTGGCGCGTTGGGAGGGCCAAGCCGTGGACGAGGATTGGGTCCTGACCCGCATCTTTCGCTTGGAGGGAATTGAGGACGGCCACAATCGCGGGCCCGGCATCGATTCCTACGAGCGTTACATTTACATCCACGGGACCAATCGGGAGGACCTGCTGGGAATGCCTGCCTCCCACGGATGCGTGCGTGTTTCCAACGCCGATTGCCTGACACTGGAGGCAATGCTTGCCCAAGGGGACTTGGTCCACTTGGGCTGAATCGGGTGCGTTTTCATTCTCTTCGGGTCCTGATTCCTCGAAGCTTGCATCCACGACCCGATATCGCTGGCCAAGGAACTACCTCGCAGCACTGCTGCGGGGTGGTTTGTTGCCACGCGCCCAAGCGCTCCGAGGTCAGGCCGCCAAGCGGCGCGTCTCTTGCCAACGACCCTTGCCTGCTTTGCGGGTGGGGCGTGCCGTCTCGGGTTCAAGGACCGCAGCGGGTGCGAAGAGATCGAGAGCGTCTTCGGGGGGAGTGGGCACAAAGGCCGGCAGGATGGGGGTGATGTCCATGCCGCGCGCCATGGCGCACAGTTTTTCGCCCTCCGGACCGAAGCGCCGGCTCATGAGGTGGCGAGGCATGCGTGCAAGGTCGCCCAGCGTGCGCATCTCGTGGCGCAGGAACTTTTGGCGCAAGAGCTCCGGGAGTTCGGGGATGACCTCAAGGGGGAGCGTCCCCAGATGCTTGGCTTCTTCGCCTGCGGGGCAGATGATGGTGGACTCGGTGGCACGGGCCAACATGCGTGCCGTGGAGCGTCGCATCGCCAAGGCAAGGTGCCCTTGGATGCCCATTTCGGTTTGCAAGATGGTGTGCAGCTTGGCGCACCATTCCTCCCAACGCCCTTGGACCAGACGCTCGCAGCCGGTGAGATCCAGCTCCCATTCCCCCAAGGAGTGTTCGATCACTTCCGGAGCCTGATTCAGGAAGATCTGGGAGAGACGCTCGCGCATATTGGCGTAGAAGGCTTCAGGGAGGTGCAGGATCAGCAGGTCCTTGTGCTGGCGCTGGAGCTCCCACAGGGCTTGGCCAGGGCGAATGCCGCAGCTGCGGGCCGCCAAGCCGACTTCCCCGGCACGGGCGGAGTCGTTGGGGTCGATGAGCACGAACAGTCGCTGCTGCAACTCGGGGCGTGCGCCTTCGAGCAGCCGGGCCGTGGCCTCGGGAAGATGAAAAACAGCGTGGCGCCGGGAGGGGCGATCCACGGCGAGCGAGATGTCCTTGGCGATTGGCGTGTTCATGTGTTCAATATATCTGATTATGAACGCTTGAGCAAGTGAAAATTTAGGCATTTGAGCAGTATGCTTTTTTGGCGACTTGCGACAGCGTGCCAGGGATGCGCAATGGGGCCGAAGGCCGACCCGCCCGGTTTGGGCAAGGCAATGCCAAGGCGGGGCCGATGCGCCAGCGAGCCTGAAGCAGCCCGACGGCAAAGCGCCGCTTTGCCGGGGCACCCCCGATGTTGGTCAGAAAGACCTTTAGCGGAAGATCCACTGGAAGGTGAGTTGCAGTCGACCCAAGCCGCCCTCGTTGGTGGGCACGCTGAAGGAGTTCTCGTCCTCGGTGGGGCCTTCGGTCACTTCCCAGTCGGAACGGCCGCGCCAAGGCTCCCAGCGGGCTTCCACGCCGATGCCATTGGCCGCATTGATGGAGAACTGGGCGCCGGCGATCAGACCGATCCAGGCGTCGATGCTGTTGGCGCGGGAGATGTCGTGCTCTTCCCAATAGGGTTCGGGCCGGGAGACCTTGCCGAGCATGGTGGTGTCACGCACCTCGACGCTGCGCTCCTCGGGATTGAAGGAGAGCCACGTGGGGCGGATGCCGGCTTGGATGCCGGCCGTGAGGGCCAAGCGACGCAGGGGGACGCGCACACCGTAGTTGAGGGAGAATTCCATGGCCCACAGGCCGCTCAAGGGCATGCGATTGGCGTAGATCACTGCGGTGTCGTGCGTGACAGAGCTGTCCACGTCCAGCATTTCCAAGGCGCCATAGGCATCGCCCACCGATCCGGCGATGTCCAGGCCGAAATACTGGAAGAGCCCTTCGCCGGGTGCATTGCCGCGGATCTGCAGGCGCAGGGTCGGGGCAGGGGAGAGATGGCGCAGCACGAGGCGTTCGCCGTATTCGTCAGTGCCGGGGCGACTGGGAGAGACCTCGGTGTTGCTGTAGGCATAGCCGAAGGTCGCCCACCAGGTGCCGGGGATCTCTTCAAGGGTCATGCCCACGTAGGGGGATTGCCCGCCGATATGGCGGATGCGCACGGTGGAATCCTTGCCGACGCGATCGATGTAGCCGTAGCCGATGGTCTCGAGCTTTTCCGCGCCGTTCTTGCCGACCTGGTTTTCGGTGTAGAGGAAGCGGCGGTGGACCTTGAGATCGGCTTTGGTGTTGGACTGGAAACGGCTGGCGGGCAGGAGCCAACTGCCATCCAGGGAGATGGTCTGGCTGGTGAAGCGGAAGGACTGCAGGTTGAGGATGTTGGAACGGAAGGAGCCGGCGGATGCCGCCATGCCCATGCCCAGTCCCGAGGGGCTGCCGTCGTCGCTGGGGGAAGAGCGGTCGGTGAGGACCTGCTTGAAGGTCTTGTCGACCGGATCGAAGGACCACATCTCCATTTCCAGCAGGCCCGTCCCGTGCCAGCCTCCCTTCTTGTCGTTCAGTTCGATGTCAAGACCTCGGGCGCGGATGACCAGCACATGGGCGCTGCCCCGCACCAGGGCAAGCTCGGACTCGGTGATGTCCTCGGTCTTGAGCTTGTCGTTGACCAGCGAGTTCTTCTGGTAGTCGGCGCGCAGGTGCGCACTGCGGGAAAGCGCGGTGGCGGCGAGCTGGGCGCGCAGGGTGTCGCCCAGTTCCTGCTTCAGGACCGCTTCGAGCCCGGCGCTTCCCCGGGCCCCGAAGGCCTCCGAGACGGCCCTCAACTTCTCCACCGGCATCGGGTTCGCGTCGAAGCGTTCCATGGACAGGAGACCCGACCATTCGCCGCGCAGGGAATTTGACAGATTCTGTCGCATCTCCTCGCAGGCGGCGGCCGAGGCGCGGGCGCGGTTGCGCGCCTTGTGCATCAACTCGTCGCGCAGGAAGGGAGGGACCATATGGACCTTGTAGACGCGCTCGGCGCGCTTCTGGAAGACCTCCTGGTCGGGGCAGTCGCCGACGGCGCCGGGAACGACCGTGAAGGACTTGCGGACCCAGGTGCCGGCATCGAGTTCACGGGGCGCTTGGGCGGCCGCGAGGGAGGCGAGGAGCAGTGAGGAGACGAGGAGCTTTCCCATATCCGGGAAAGGTACTCAGTGGCTGGGCGAAAGACGCTCGCGAATCGAGGCGTAGACCGCCTGGGCGTGGGAATCCTCGACCAGAAGCTCCTTGGCGGCGCCCAGTGAATGATGGACGGTGCTGTAGTCGCGACCGAAGTGCACGCCGATGGTGTGCAGGGTGTTGTCGGTCAGTTCGTTGCACAGGAGCATGGCCAAGTGGCGTGCGGTGGCGATCTGCTTCTTGCGGGTGCGCGAGCAAAGGAGCGAGGCGTCGACGCCCATGGCCTCGGCGACGGCCTGGGTGATGCTTGCGATCGAGACGGTGCGGGTGCGGTTGCGCACGGTGTCGCCCAGGATCGCTTGGGCGGCTTCGCGGTCCACGCGACCGCCGCACAGGTCGCTGAAGGCGCAGAGCTTGAGGAGCGCGCCTTCGAGCTGACGGACGTTGCCGGTGAAGGCGTCGGCGATGTGGTCCAGCACGTCGTCGGTGATGTTCCAGCCGCCGTCGATGGCCTTGCGGCGCAGGATGGCTTGGCGGGTGTCGTGATCGGGGGCCGTGAGGTCCACCAGAAGGCCGGTCTCGATGCGCGAGAGCAGCTGCTTGTCGAAGTGCTGGACTTCGGAGGGCATCTGGTCGCAGGAGAGGACGACCTGCTTGTTCTGGCTTTGCAGCATGGCAAGCAGGTTGACCATCTCGGCGCGGAAACGCTCCTTGTTCACGCGGCCACCGAAGAACTGGATGTCGTCGATCAGGACGATGTCGGCATCGCGATACAGTTCGTGGAAGCTCTTGGTCTTGCGCTGGAAGACCACGTATTCAAGGAATTCGCGGGAGAACTCCTCGCTGGTGCGGTAGAGGACCTTCTTGGCGGTTTCCTGCTGCCACGCGAGATTGCCCACGGCCTGAAGCAGGTGGGTCTTGCCCAGTCCAGTGCCACCGACCAGGACAAGGGGATTGGCGATGGAGCGACCCGGCTGCTTGGCGACCTGGTTGCAGGCGGCCAAGGCGACGCGGTTGCATTCGCCCTCGACGAAGTTCTCAAACGTCAGGCGCGGGTGCAGGCGCGAGGCCTCGCGGCGGGCGCTCTCGTTGCGAGGGGTTTCGCGGTGCTCGGGCGGAGCCATGCGGACCGGAGCGGCCGGGGCGGCGGCTTGGGCGGCAAGGGTCTCAGCGCTTTGGGGGGCGACTTCCAGCACGACCCGGATATGGCCACCCAGCTCGTCGGCCAAGGCTTTTTCCAGCAAGGGTCGGTGGTGCTGGGCGACGAAGTCGCGGATCAAGGCATTGCGGGCCAGCAGCACGACAGTGTCGCCCTCGTGGCGAGCCAGCTGGAGGGAGGAGAACCAAGCCGTGTAGGCGGATGCCGTGACATGGTCGCGCACCCGGGCAAGGCAGGCGTCCCAGAGACTGGAGGATTGCCAAGCGGTGTTTTGGCTCATCGTGTGGCCTTGCAAGAGCGGTGCGAGAGATCATCCCACGATGAATCCACACAGTTGCGAACAGGATATCCACACGGGCGGGAGGAGGTGGGGCAGTCAGACGATCCGATGTCCAGCTGCCAAGCCACTTGCCTCAAATGCACTCCTTCAGAGGGAGAGTCCCGCAGACGTTGCCACCATTGGCAATCGGTCCTGATGCGGGATCCAGTCGAGAATATAGTTCGGGAATGGAAATGGAAACGGTGATTTTGCAGAACCGGTGCTTGCGTGTTGCGATGCGGTTCACGCTCGATTGCACGGATCGGGGGGCGGCGGAGGACGATGCCCGCACCGACTGATCTCCGTCAATCCTTGAGGCAGCGCAACGAGTAGCCGATCAGGGCATTGGCGACATTATGCTGGACGGCGGTCAGGTAGGGCTGGAGCATGGGCACGTTGTCCGGGGAGGTGGTTCGGAAATAGGCCAAGACACCACTCGAGGAGAAATTGCCGTTGAACCCGAACCCGCCCGGCAAGGCGGCGAAGCTGAATTGATCGGTTCCCGTCCAAGATGGCTGCGCCACGAACCAGTTTCTGTTGGCCCGCAGACGGGTGGCTGAGGAGTCGCTATTCTGGACAGTGTCTGTCAAATAGGTCCATTCGTCAGGGGTGGGCACATGCCAGCCGACGGGGCAAGCGCCTTGGTGCACCGGCTTGATGAGTTCGGTGCAGATCTCGAGGTTGCGCTCGAGATTGCAGGAATCGGGAAGATCCATGGAGGATGCCCAAGTGTAGAGCCGTCCGTATTTTGCACCGCTGTCAGCGTTGTTCTCGTACCACCACGAGCTGTCGGTCTTGTAGTTCAGGTTCTTGGCCATCCATGTTTGTTTCCCGATCGTGACGACGGGGTAGGTCTGGCCATCGCGCGGGTCGACGACCCCGGGGGACAGGCGCAAGAAGGCGGTGTCCTGGGCGGGGATGCCATCGCTGTTGGTGACGCGCACGATCACGGAAAAGGAGGTCTTGGCGTCGGCGGGAATCGCGATGATGGTGTCCGAGTTTCCGATGGAGAACGGTTGTCCGTTCACGCTCCATTCGTAGCGGGTGATCGGGCGCTTCTTTCGATCACCGGCCAAGGCGCGAAGCGTGACCGTGGTTCCGGCGGTCGTGTTGACATCCGCGAGACTGACATAGGGAAGGTTGTTGCCTGCATGGAACCCGGCAATGGAAAGCAGGCCGGTATCCGCCGCATGGAAGAGGATGGTCGTGTCGGCGCTGACAAAATTCCCGGCATTGCGCAGCTGGATCTTGAGAGTTCCTGACTTGCCCATGATGGGGAGCTTTCCGGTGTAGGTTTGGCCGTACCATGACAAGTTCCGGACGATTTGGGTGTCGCCTTTCTGGCGCGTGATGGTCGCAATGGCCTGCACCGAGCTGATCTGGAACGAGTCGTAGTCGAGGATGGCGCCGGGTGTTTTTCCTGTGAACATGCCCAAGCCAGCGACATCCCGGTCGATGTAGACGAGGATGGCGGTGTCGGGGGTGTACCGCATCCTCATGTCCACGCCGAGGCGGTCCTCGTCGATGGCAAGCTTGACGCCGCTGACGGCGGTGTCGTGCCAGTTGGCCTTGGTGAAGCGGACCGTCCAGGTGCGGCCTGGCACGTTGGGGATGGTGTAGCGTCCCAGGGAATCGGTGTTGGTGGCAAAGCCGCCGCTGTCCAGGGTCACTGCCACGCCCGAGATCCCGTGTTTGACGGAATCTGTCACGGTGCCGGAGATGCTGCCCTTGAGCTGGTTCTCCTCGATGGTGTCGGGGCTGGTGGGGGAGGGCGCGTCGTTCGAGGAGCATCCCCAGAAGGTCGCCAGGGCAAGGAGGAAGGCGGGGAGGAGGCGGGAGCGTTTCATGGGTGTCCTTGCCAAGGAGTGGCGGAAAGGCTGGTCAAGTTTCATGCGTAAGCGGAAAAGCCCCGGTTTCCGGGGCTTGGGAGTCAGTTTTTCACGCAGCGGAGGGAATATGCGTAGATCTTGCCGTCAGGGCCACTGGTCACACCGGGCATATCCCCGAAATACCAGCGGTAAGCACTTAAAGCGTCTCGTTCACTCGCATGCCAAAAATAAGTTTCACGACCAATGCCATAGTCAGGGCTGTTGCCGCCGCTTCGGCGCCCGGCTGGTAGAGCATTGAAGTCCAAACTATCTGTCCCCCCGGCAGTGATGCTCCATCCTGTTTTGGCCTTGAGGTTCATTCCTGCATATGCGTTTACCAAAGTTGTATCGGTAAGTTTCATGCCTTCGGCAGAGGTCGGCACATGCCAACCCGTTGGACATGGACCTTGATGCTTGCTCACTATTTGGCTAACGCAAGTCTTGGTATTGCAGGAATCGTCCAATTGCATCGCTGCCGACCACTTGTACAATCGGCCAAAATTCGTGCAGTTGGCAATGTCATTGTTGTAGCAGAATGAACTATCCGTTTTGAAATTCAGATTCTGCGCCATCCAAGTCTGGCTGCCAATGGTGGTGATGCGGTAGCGCTGTCCATCGCGACTATCCGTGAAAGATTGGTCGACACCGATTCGGATTGAGTCGACTTTCGAAGTGTTTCCGTCCTCGTCTTTGGTTCGCACATACACCGGATATTTCACAATTGGTGAACTTGGCAATGTGATGGTTGTGTCGCTGGCTCCGGGATAGAATGTTATTCCGTCCAGACTCCATTCATACTGGATGACAAGACCGAGATCGCTGGCGATGGCGTGTAGCTTGACCTTTTTTTCGATTTCGGCAATGGTGTCATTGACTGACACCGTCGGAATGTCATTGGTGTCCTTGATCGTGGCCAGAGCAAAGTTGGTGCGCCCGCCTTGACTGTCCACCACTGTGACGCTTAAAGCGAAGGGCTTCGATGTGCCTGCCGGCACGACTGAGGTGCCCGGGTAAGTGTGACTGGTTCCGAGGAGGCTGGAGGAATCTGATGTCCCGTCGCCGTAGTTCCAGATCAGACGGGCGATTCCGTCGGCATCATGGACTTGGATGGCGAGATCCAAGTTATCGCCGGGAGTCAGAGCGGTGTCTCGTGGACCGGACAACAACTTTGCTTTCGTATTCACAACATGCAACACAAGGCTGTCGTTGACCACGTTGCTGTCCTTGTCCGCAGCACGCACGCGACATGTCATGGAACCGGAATCGCGGGGCAAGGCGAGGCCGAATCCGTTTGCGCCTTCCGGGGTCCAGGTGGTCGAGGTGCCGCAGGACCACGCAAGGGAGGTGATGCCCGAGTTGTCGAGGGTGTCATGGACCTTGGCCATGAGCAGGATCGTGCGACCGACCGGGATGGTCGTGTCCTTGCCTGCATCGAGCTTGGGGATTGCGTTGGTCGGGGAGAAGGCTGGGATCTGGATCGCGGTTCCGCCGGCGACGAAGGGAATGGTGACATAGCCCGTGGCATGACCCTCCGCGTCACGGGCGATCAGCTTCAAGCTCCCGCTGTCGATCCCGAGGGCCAGGAGTGCTGCGAAGGCGCCATTTGCACCGAGAGTGAGATCCTTGAGAGCGGTGGTTCCTGAATTGGTCGTCACGATGGCTTCCAGACGGACGATGCCGGTTGGATCCGTGAGGAGGCCGAAGACCTGTCGGTCAGCTGCGATGGCGGAGTCTGGGGTGTACCGCATCCTCATGTCCACGCCGATGCGGTCCTCGTCGATGGCAAGCTTGACGCCGCTGACGGCGGTGTCGTGCCAGTTGGACTTGGTGAAGCGGACCGTCCAGGTGCGGCCGGGCACGTTGGGGATGGTGTAGCGTCCCAGGGAATCGGTGTTGGTGGCAAAGCCGCCGCTGTCCAGGGTCACGGCCACGCCCGAGATCCCGTGTTTGACGGAATCTGTCACGGTGCCGGAGATGCTGCCCTTGAGCTGGTTCTCTTCGATGGTGTCGGGGCTGGTGGGGGAGGGCGCGTCGTTCGAGGAGCATCCCCAGAAGGTCGCCAGGGCAAGGAGGAAGGCGGGGAGGAGGATGGAATTTTTCATGGGTCGCTTACCAGGCCACGGCGAGGGTGGCGGAAGGGTTTTGCACGGTGCCGGAGAAGTAGAGCTCGAAGGCCCGCTTGCTTTGCGAGCCGCACAGGGCGGCATCCACCAGATTCAAGGCATAGACGCCTGCCAACACACCAAGGCCGATGGTGCCGCGCAGGGCGTCGTCATCGCGCTTCTTGGCCAAGGCATCTTCCTTCCCGGCGATCCAGGCATTGTAGGACTCCTGATCAAAGACGCCGTACTCGGCGGTGAA
The DNA here is from genome assembly GCA_039798005.1 of Fibrobacterota bacterium. Taxonomy (GTDB): domain Bacteria; phylum Fibrobacterota; class Fibrobacteria; order UBA5070; family UBA5070; genus JBDKGV01. The sequence continues at coordinate 636 of JBDKGV010000101.1, read as the reverse complement.
CTGGTCCTTGAGCGCCTTCTTGCCGGAGTTGGTCGCCGAGGTGTTCTTGAGATCGACCAGATCCTCTGCATGGTTGTTGGCTTGAATGAAGGACCAAGTCACAAAGCCGGCACTTGCCGCGAAGGCGCCCAGCGCAAGGCTTCCGCGCACCGGGTGGTCGGTGTAGAATTGCCCCCAGCCGGGGATCGCGGCGCTGCGGAACACGGCGGAGCTGACCTTGCCCTGCTCACCCAGGAGCTCCTTGGGCAATCCGGCGAATTCCTCGCCTTTGGCGGAGAACGAGCCCGCTTGCAGGACCTTGCCTGTTTCGACATCCAGAATGCGCAGGTTCACTCGCTGGGTCCCCAGCACCTTGCCCACCGATCCGGTCACGAGGAAGCGTGCCGAAAGCGCCTTGCCCGCCTTCACGGCGGCGCTGTCGCTGACGGCTCCGGAAAGGGAAAGGGCTTGCTCTTGCAGGAGCTTGTTGAACTGGGCGCGCTCCACCACCGTGACCATGCCCGAGGCTTGGTAGTTCGCCACCAAGTATTCGGAGATGGCCTTGCCTTCCTCGCCTTCCAAGGGAAGGACCGCCAAGGTGGGCTTGTCCAGAGGGAGTCGTGAGATCAGCTTCTCGGCAAGCTGGTCCAGTTCCTG
>JBDKGV010000100.1:0-11997 GCA_039798005.1 Fibrobacterota bacterium | reverse complement strand
TCCGTCCGGTGCCGGATGGGACGGGTCGATTCGACCTCCTCCGAACCGGGCCGTCTCGCTGGGCAATGCCGCCTGGTAGAGGTTGGCGGCACGGACGGAATCCAAGGCAAGACCCGGCGGCAGGTAAGCGGTCCATGCAAGATCCGCAGGAATCGCAAGGCGCCCGTTGCCGCCTGCTTGGGGGGCGGGGACGCGCACGACCCCTCGGATTTCAAGGGAGGTCGGGGCGGGCGACTTGTTGTCGAAGAGCGTGAGGGCGGCTCCGAACAGGCGGCTGTCCGGGCGGGACCCCCAGGTGGCATCGACCTCCCGCGTGATCACATCGTTTCCGGCGGGGACGCTGCCGATGCCGGTGGCGCGAGGAAACAGGCCGCCTTCGCCCGCAACGGCCTCGATGTCCACGCGCGTCTCCTGCCAGAACCGCTCGTGCAAGGTCAAGGTGTCCAGCGTGTCGCCGGGGGACTGCAGGCGATGCAGCGCGACGGCAAGGCCGGCCATGGCGCCCTGTTCCGCCTGGGCCACCAGAATCTGCCGACCGGAGCTGACGCGTCGGGTGGCCGCGCGATCCCATGCGGTCACGGCCACGATCATCGCAAGGGTCGTGCAGCCCAGGACCATGGGCAACGCCGACCCTCTCCGGGAGGTGGTTGTCACCGGGAGGTGGCGAGCGTCCACTGACCTGCCCCGTCTTCCAGCGTCACGCCGGTGCCGGAGATCGAGACCACGCGGATGGAATCGATCCGTTCTCCGCTGCCCACCACCCAGGTCCTGGCCCCCGATGCGAGGATGGCGCTGCGCGTCCCGACCAAGCCCACGAGTTTCCATGGCCTGGGTCCGTGAAGGACGGCGGGCGCCGCCTTGGAGACGGGAGCCGAGGTCGGCTCGGGAAGCGGTACGGATCCGAACGGGTCGGGAAGGGGCGTCGTGTCGACGGATGCGACGGAGGTGTCGAGGACCGGAAGGGCTTTGACAGGATCTGTCAAAAGTGCGTGGATTCCGGTGCCTTGCCCGAATGCGCTCCGCCAGCGCTCGACGGTGCCGATCTTCCAGCCAAGGACTAGGATGGAAAGCAAGGCTAGGAAGAATCGCGAAGGCATCTTCATGATCCTTCCTTGCGGAAGAAGACGAGTTCGAGGTCGAACTGCAACCGGGGCTGTGCCTTGCGAAGGTTCAAGCTCTTCACGCGCATGCGCCGCTCGCCGCGTTCGAGCAGGTTCATTCCCTTGCGCAGACCCGCAAGGTCGGTGGTGCCGGAGAGACGGATGCGGACACGCTCTCCGATGACCTCGGGCTGCACCCGCTCCAATCCCCAGCGGGCAGGCGCAAGCAGTCCCAGGCATTCCTCCACGGCCTGCCCTCCCGGATCGGCGGCATGGATAACGCGTCGGTCCAATGTCGCTTGGATTTCCCTGATCTTGATGGAATCGGAGGCAAGTCTTTGCACCCGCTCGCGCAGCGCCGACGAATCGGGCAGGGCCGTTTCCAGCGCCTTGGTCCGGTTCCAAGCGGTCACGGAGTCCTGAACCAGGCTTGGCCACAGGAAACGGGCGCAAAGGCTGAACGCGACCGCTGCGGCAATCCAGGCACCGTGCCGATGCAGGATGGCCTTCATGGGGTGGCTCCCTCCAGCACGATCCTGGCGCGCACCCGGTCCTCCTGGCGGCTTTGCTGTTCGTAGCGTGCCGAACGGATCCCCGGAACCTTCTGGAGCCGTTCCAGCAGGGGGTTGAGCTGACTCCACTGGTCGACTTCGAGATCCAGCTGCACCGATGCCGAGGAGCTGTCGGCATTCTCCAGCCGCATCCCTTCGAGCCTTGCGCCATCGGAGGCGGACAGGATCTGTCCCAGCCATCGGCTGCTGGAAGGATTGCGGGAAAGAAGCTCTGGAATCGCCGTCAGTCGTTCAAGGCCTTGGTCGCGCTCCTGGTTCAGGCGCTGCAGGCGTTTCATGTCCGGTTCCAGACTTCGGGTGCGCTCCTGCATGGAGGCAAGGCCCCGCTGGGTGAACACCTTGGCGCTCCACAAGGCAAGCGTGATCACGGCAATCACGCTTGCTGCGACCAGCAATCCACGGTGGGAGCGTCTGCGGTCGTTTTCCTCCCGGCGAGCCGCCGATTCCGCATCGGAAAGCAGTTCGGCTTGGGGGTTGCCTTCCAGCAGCTTCAAGCTTTGTTGTCGGGTCGGGGACACCCATGGCACGGCGATCCGGGGGGCACCGAAGGATTCCGGCCAACGGCGCAGTTGCCACGCCAGTTCCGCATCCCTGCCGTGCCCGGCGGGAAGACGGGCCAGTCTCACGCAACGATCGCCTTCCCACAGACCCATCCAGGTGGCTTGGGTCGTGGTCGTCTCGATCAGGCTCCAGCCCGACGTGGCCTTCTCGCCTTGCAGTTGGTGGATCCAGAGGCAATCGGGAAGCACTTGCAGTCCACGGACCTTGGAGAGGTCCGTTTCAGGCAAGCCCGGTGTGAAGGCGATGTGCCAGAGCGTGCCTGTGGGAGTGTCGCGACTGCCCAACAGGAACCAAGGAGACGTCGCGCCGGTACCTCCTGCGGCCTCCCAGGCATCGTTCAGGGCCTGGTCGGAAAGGAACTGTCCGAAGGGCGAAGTGCCCCGGGCGTGCAGGACATGGGTCGATGCGAATCCGGGACAGGATCGGTCAAATTGGAGGGAGCCGAGCGCTCGGGTAAGGTTCAAGATGCCCACGGTCGGAAAACTACACCCTGGAAGGGGGCGCGCACGGTTCTCGCAAGGGGCATTCGTCGCAACCGCCTAGATGTTCTTGGCACGCCCACACCCGCTTGCGGGGGCGGCGCAGCAGCATGAAAGGAACCCAGACCCCGGCGGGATCCGGTGGCAGAAGCGATTGGCAGATCCGGTTGGACCACTCCCACGCCTTGGCGGGCACTTCATGCTTGGGCACCGGGATTCCCAGATACCGGAAGGTGCGTGCCAAAACCGCAGGGGGTACGCGAAGGTGGGGAAGGAAGGCGGGGATCGGGGCCAGTCCTGATTCCCCGCGCACCAGCCATCGGGTCAATCGCCATGGGCGATCGCGCCAAGGCGAACTGCGGCCGGTGAAGGGGATGTCCTGAGCGATGTCGCGCACGAAATCCGTCGGTCCCGACGCTTCCAGATGCGCGCGCAGGTCGGGATGCCGCGTCAGGAAATCGGCGCAGCTCAGGAGAATGGAGGGCAGAGCTTCCGCATGCTTCCAAAGATTGTTGCGCGAGACCTTGGCGCAACGCCTCACCACCTCGTTCCAGTCTTGGCGACCCGCATCGAGCAGGGTTCCCTCAAAGGCATCCTCAAGATCGACAAGCAACCGACCCAGCGGGATCGGTGCCTGGTCCTGGGCCAGGGTCGCAAGCAGCAGCAGGCGCATCTGGCCGATCGGTTCCGCGGTCAACCTTTCGGAGGGACAGGCGAGAAACCACGGATCCGCAGCGGCTTGCAGGCGCTGGAGATAGTCCTCCAGCCCTTTGCGCATCGGGGTCACGAGAACAAGGGTTGACCCAAGCGGGCAACGGTCCCGGGTGCCGGGACTTGGCCGGTCACGCTCTCACGGGCCGCCTTGTCCAGGAGCATGACGACGGTGGAACCCATCTCGAAGATGCCGATCTCCTGGGCCTTCTCGATCTCAAGTCCATGGCCGGCCTGACTTTGAATCCCGGCGGCGCGACCGAAGGTGCGGTCGTGGGAGAGGGTGATGTGTCCGACGTTCATGGCTCCGACCAGGCAGGAAAGAACCTTGCCCGAAGCGGTCTTCTGTTCGATCCAAGTGCGTTCGTTGAGACAGAACAGCTTGGGGATGCCGGCCACGGCCTTCTTGTGCACGGGCCAGAGATCGCCGGCGACATGGACGCATTCCACCAAGGTGCCGGTGGCAGGGGCGTGGACGCGATGGTAGTTGTACGGGGCGAGGTAGATGGTGATGAACCATCCGCCCTCGTAGGCCTTGGCGCGGGTCCGGTCGGCCAGGAAGTCCTCGATCGCGTACCCGATGCCCTTGGCCTGCAGGGCCATGCCCGCTTGAATCGGACCACTTTGGCCGAATGTGCCATCGCAGGGGCTGATCAGGAGGTCGGGGGCGATGGTGCGGGCGTCGCTTTTGATCGTGCGCGTGAAGAAGGCGTTCAGGGTGGGGTACTTGGTGGCGGCCTTCACCATTTCGCTCTGGTCGATGGTGGGGAACAGCCACAGGAAAAACCGGATGGATGCCTTGGCGAACCATTTCGGGTTCTCGATCCGACTGACGAACCCGAAAGCGTGGGAAAGGGCGACTCTTGGCAGGAAGGAAAGCAGTTTCAACACCTGACCCAAGGTAATTCCTGGTTTGGCCGCACCGATCGGGTCCATCGGCATTTCCTTTGTGGCCGAGTCGTCGGGAAAGCTGTATGTTGTGACTGATTCTCAAATCGCTGTCACATCCATTCATACCGAGGAAACCATGGCTCATACCCTTCCTGCCCTTCCGTACGCTGCCAATGCCCTTGCGCCGATCATCTCGGAAGAGACGATTTCCTACCACTACGGCAAACACCACAATGCCTACGTGACCAACCTCAATGCTCTCCTGGAAGGCACCGGCCTTGAGCATCTGACCTTGGATCAGCTCTTGGCCGCCCAGGACAAGTGGCCGTCTGAAAAGCGTGCCGGCATCTTCAACAACGCCGCGCAAGTCTGGAACCACACGTTCTACTGGGAGTCCTTGACCCCCGGTGGCTCCAAGCCCTCCAGCGAGCTTTCCGCAGCCATCGACGCGTCCTTCGGCTCCTTCGAGGAGTTCAAGAAGAAGATGATCGCCGACAGCGTCGGAAACTTCGGTTCGGGCTGGACTTGGCTCGTCAAGAAGGCCGATGGAAGCCTTGTGATCGAGAAGACCGGCAACGCCGTGATGGCCACCTTGGGCACCCCGCTTCTGACCATCGACGTCTGGGAACACGCCTACTATGTCGACTATCGCAACCTGCGTCCGAAGTACGCGGAAAGCTTGTTCGAGATCTTCGACTGGGCCCGTGCCAGCAGCCGTTTCGCTGCCTGATACAACCGGACCGACGTTTGATCAGGCCTCGTCGCGCTGCGGCGGGGCCTTTTTGCTTGCATCCCACCACGCTTGATATTGACCCGGCTTGGGAAGCTTGGAGGTGTGGCGCAAGGGGGTATGAGGGCGTTTGCCACCGATGGCAAGCACGGGAACTCCGCAGGAGGCCAAGGCTCCGGCATGGGTGTCCCAAGGACCGACCCACAGGCCCAAGCGTTGCGAAAGCTGGTGGAGGGTCTGGGCCGAAGGCAGGTCCTTGGTTTGGATGCCTTCGATCCCGCCAAGTCTCCCTGATTGAAACACCAAAGCCTTCTGGCGTTTGACAAGCTCGCGGGTCAATTCACCCCATGCGGGAAGTTTTTTCAAGGGCAGGGAAGGAATGTGCAGAGCTGTTTCGCCACTGGGTGTTGGTCGAACAACCGAAACGGCATCCCAGCCGAAGGTCTTGCGCAAAGTCTCGATCGGGGTGCCCTGCCAAGGATGGGACCCTGCCGAGGATTCAATGGAAAGGTTCGACCAGGGTTGCCCCCCGTGGCCGATGCGCCAAGAGGCTCCGAGAATCCGGGTAAGCGCAAGTGACAGGGGGTGGTCGTCCGGGCGAAGGTTCCAGCACCAGTCGCCTCGCAATTCTTGGAGGTTGCGTACGAGCCAATCCTGGTGCGACGAATCCCACAGGTCGAGTTCGGGCAAGCCGATCACCTTCGCGGTGGGCAGGAACGTTTGCCACCAAGCGGCTTGAAGCTCATGGACGACAAGACTGATTCCGGGAAAGCGATGGAGCAGACCTTCAAGGCTTGGCCGCAGGAGGAAGGCGTCCGGGTTGCTTGTGTACAGCAACAAGGTGCCCTTGCCCTGCCAAAGATCGCAGGAAGGTCTCTCGACACTTGGTCCGGTGATGCTATTTATCTTCCACAGTGCTAACTTGGCTTGTACCGAGTCCGGCAAGGTGAGCATGGGCCAGAGCCACCAGCGCTTGGCCTGGAAGAATAAGGGTGGCAAGTTTTCCATCCGCATCGTAGTATGGGGAAGATAAGTCCGATGGCACCCACACAAACAAAAAACCCGAAACCCAACCTGACCTGGATCGTGGTCGGTGCCTTGGGCGTTGTCGCCGGGGCGATGCTCTCGCAGGATGTCGGGATGCTCGCCGGAAGCGTCGTGCTTCTGGGTTTGCTTGGCTTTTTGCTGGAGCGAGTCCGAGCAGGCAAGCAGGAGCCTCTCGATCCATCGCCTGCCCCCCCCCTTGCGACCCCTGCACCCGCATCCCCACCCAGCTTGAGGCCAGCCGCCTCAGGGTTCCATTCAGCAGTGTCTGCAGGCCAAAATCATTCACAGGAAGAATCGCCGCTTACGGAGACCCAATTGTCCCTCAAGGCGGTCACCTCCAGTCAGTTCGTGGCGCGTTCCCTCCTGCAGAAGCAGGAAGAGGAGGATCAGAAGCAGCTCGAGGCCTTGCTTGGTCCTGTGGTCGAGTTCATGCAGGCCATCGCGAAGCCGTACTCGGCCTTGGCCTTCTTGCGCGAAGGATCGGGGGCTCTGAAGCTCAACGCCCATATTTCCCGGTCGGAAAAGTTGATTCCTGAAGCTCTCATCCGGGAAGGGGAGGGGTTGCTCGGTGGGCTTCTCTACCGGACATCCCCGTTCATCACCGGCGATGTGACCGCCTTTGGCCGTCAGCCCGAGTACTACCGGGAAGGTGAGCGCATCTTGGGCATGATCGCCCTTCCGGTGTTCCTGGGCGATGTGCACAAGGAGGGCGACCTTCCCGAAGCCATGCTGGTGTTGGACAGCCAGAGCCGCTTCAAGGACGATGTGGTCGCGGCCATGCGCAATTTTTCCGAGGTGACGGCGGCCCTGATCACGGCCGAGCGTTCGCGCTCCATGCTCTCCCGTCAGCAGATCGTTCGCCAGGTTCTGTACAATGTTCAGGACCGCTTGGCTCGACATCTCAAGGCAGATCAAATCCTGCCCATCTTGGCCGAGGAACTGCACAATCTTTTCGATTACAAGCGGCTCATCTTCTGCACATGGAACCCGACCCTGAAGAAGGGAAGCATTGCGCACATTTCCGGTGAGCACATGGGACTGGAGCCCGGGACGACCTTTGATTTTTCCCAAGGTGGCCTGTACGCGCGCATTTTCAGTCAGCAGCGCTCGGAACTCGTGGTCTCGATGCGTGAGCGCGCCTCGGAAATTCTTTACGACCAGACGTTGGATGATGCGCTTCCTTGGCGGCCCATGGATGTGCTTGCGGTTCCGTTGGTGAATGACGAGCACCGCACCGTCGCGGTCTTGGGCGTGGAAACCGAGATTCACGGCGTTTACCAGAACGACGATCTTCAGTTGCTTTCCGCCATCGCGGGCATCACCTCGATCGCGCTGCAGAAGGCGCGGATGTACGCCGAGATGGAACGGCTTGCGACCATGGACGGTCTGACGGGCATTCCCAATCATCGGCATTTCCAAGGGCTTTTGACTCAACAGATCGAGATGGTCAACCGGTACGGCGGCACCCTTGGGTTCCTGCTCTTTGATATCGACCATTTCAAGAATTTCAACGACACCTACGGCCATGCGGTCGGTGACTTGGTTCTCAAGGAAGTGGCTCGTTGCGTGACCCGGGCAAGTCGTGGAACGGATATCGTGGCACGTTACGGTGGCGAGGAATTCGTCGTGGTCCTTCCCAAGACCGACGTGGAGACCGCGCGGTTGTCGGCTGAGCGCATTCGTGTCGCGATCGAGGCGATGGCGATTCCGCACGATGGCCAGACGCTGCGGGTGACCGTCTCGATCGGTGTGTCCGTCTACCCCGACCAAGCCAAGACCAAGCAAGAGCTCATCGACAATGCCGACAAGGCCATGTACTACAGCAAGAAGACGGGACGCAACCGCGTTTCGGTCTTCGATGCTCGCGCCGAGGAGCTTGCTCAGGAAAAGGAAACCGGCAAGCACTGAGCGATCCGTGCGCTTGGATGATCCACAGGCATGGTCGAACAGACTATCTTGCATTCCCGATGGACATCTTCAAGGAATTCACGATCGAGGCTGCGCACCGTCTTCCTCTGGTCCCGGCGGGGCACAAGTGCGGGAGACTTCACGGCCACTCCTTCCGCATTCGTTTGTGGGTCAGCGGACCCGTGACCGAAGCCGGGTGGGTGATGGATTTTGCCGATCTCAAGGCCGCCTTCAAGCCGACCTACGAACGCTTGGATCACAACTATCTCAACGAGATTCCCGGCCTTGAGAATCCCACCAGCGAAGTGTTGGCTCGCTGGATCTGGAACGACATGAAGCCCAAGCTTCCGCTGCTTTCCAAAGTGACCGTGTTCGAGACCTGCACATCAGGCTGCGAGTACACCGGAAAAGAGTAACGAGTCTGCAACCGGGTTTTGGGGTGGCTTTCCAAAATCCGGTTCAGCAAATACCTTGATGCCGATGCGTTCCATTCCTGAATCGGCTCTGCGACATGGTCTTTTCCATGTCGTAATTGTTGTTTTGAGTGGTATGCTTGCCTGCAGCATTGAATGAGGACCCAAACGATGTCTTGTCTCCAGTCTCCGGGTCGCTTGAATCGCGCCCTGCTATTCACCTGCGTCGCACTGCTCGGGCAGACCTCACCCTTGCATGCGGCGGATGGCTCGAAGGGTTCGGCTACCCGGTCGCACAGGATCTCCAAGGTCGCGGTCCTTCCGCTGGTCGCGCAGGGAGTGGATTCGTCGGCTTCGCAGATCGTGACCGACGCGTTGTCGAGCGAGTTGATCAATACCGGGAGCATCCGCGTCATGGAGCGTTCCCAATTGAACAGCATCCTGACCGAGCAAGGGTTTCAGCAAAGCGGGGCCTGTGACGGCAACGAGTGCGCCGTTCAGATCGGCAAACTCCTGTCCGTTGACGCCATGGTGGTGGGAAGTCTGGGCAAGCTTGGCGAATCGTTCACGATCAACGTCCGCGTGATCGACATCGCCACGGGCGAGGTCGTGGGCTCGTCACGTCAAATGCAGCGTGGGGCCATCGACAAGGTCGTGGCGGATGCCTTGCCCAAGGTGAGCTCCGAGCTTGCCGAGGCCATGGGGAGCCGGATGGGAGGGGAACCCAAGAAGGGATCCACATGGGGCTATTGGGTGGCGGGCGGAGTCGCCGTGACCGGTGGCGTCATCGCCGCCTTGCTGCTTTCGAAGGACGGGGCCGCTCCGCCGGCAACGGAGACTCCCGACAAGGGTGATGCATCATGGAAGACGACGGTGACCTGGCCATGAATCCGACGCCGTCCCTTGCCGCAACCAGCAATTCTTCCCTTGGCGACTCCATGGAGATCATCATGAATCCGAACCGTCTTCTTGCCGGGCTTTCCAAACGCCTGCGGCCGTTCACGCTCGTGTCCAAAGCGATCGCGGCGTTCCTTCTGATCGCAACGGCGATGCTTGCGGGACTGTCCGGTTGCAGCAGCGATGAGCAAGGCCATGGGTTGGCTGCTCAAAATGATTCATGGGTCATTGCCCCTCGCCTCCTTGCTGAAAACATGGACAACGAGGAATTCTCCACCGCCAGGTGGGTGCGGGTGCAAGCGTCACGTGACGGTCGGGTGATCGCTTTCGAGGAGGTGGCCTACGCCAAGCACAGCGTCACCTTGACGATCCCCTCTGCCGGGGATGTGAAATTGAGCATCACGGGCTACAACGACTCCAATCGCACCATGGTCATGTGGTCCGGCACGACGGATGTTCCATCGGGTACCGCATCCCCTGTCATCTCCGTAGGAAAAGGACCGGGGCTGATTCCAGTCCCCTCGCCACGATTCAGTCTTGCCGCCGGGACGTTCAAGGAAGCCAAGAAGGTGGCGCTTGGGGTCGATTCAGCGAATCTCGAGATACACTACACCCTCGATGGAGGGGATCCATCGGAGACGTCTCCGGTCTACCGGGATTCCTTGTTGATTGAGAAGACCACGACGCTTCGGGCGATCGCCTGGCGCAAAGGGCGTGCGCTCAGCAAAATTGAGGAAGCCCATTACGTGATCACTCTCGATACGGTGGTGGCACCCGCTTTCAGCCTGCCCGCCGCGAAGTACAGGGGCTGGCGGAAGCTCTCGATCACAAGCGGGACGGAGGGTGCCAGCATCCACTACACGACCAATGGCAATGAGCCGAACGAGTCCTCGCCCAAGTACTCGGATTCACTGGAAATCACATCGAGCATGACCATCAAGGCCGTGGCACTCAAGAAGGGGATGGAGAGGAGTCTCGTCACGACTTCGTCGTACACGATCACCTTGGATACGCTCAAGGATCCGAAATTCTCACCGGAGGGCGACAGGTACACGAGTGCTCAAGATGTCGTGATCACCAGTGACAGCGGTGCCACCATCCATTACACCACGGATGGCTCCTCACCTTCCGTGAACTCGAGCAGGTTCGAGGGAAGCCTGCGCGTCGAGGGTTCGGCGACCATCAAGGCCATTGCGGTGAGGAAGGGGAGTGTCAGCAGTTCCATCGTCACGACCAAATACACGATCACTCCTCCCGGAACGCTCTCGGCTCCCGAGTTCGACCCGGTCGCCGGTGAATACAAGACGGCCCGAAATGTCGCGATTCGCGCGGATTCGGGTGTGACCATCCGGTACACCTTGGACAATTCCGCCCCCACGACCAGTTCGCCTGTTTACGGGGGACCAATCCTCGTGTCCTCCTCGCAGGTGATCAAGGCGATCGCCCTCAAGGAAGGGATGACCACAAGTGTGCCTGGCGTGGCAAGCTATGCGATCCGCCCCGACACCGTCGACGCTCCCCGCTTCTCGCTCGAGCCGGGCACCTACGAGGCCGGGACGACCTTGGCCATGCTCTGCGACACCACGGAAGCCTCGATCCATTTCACCCTGGATGGATCCGAACCCACCGGCCTCTCGCCGAAATACCTGCGGCCGATCGCCTTGGATACCTCGGTGAAGGTTTCGGCGATCGCCTTGAAGGACGGGCTCGTGAAGAGCGAGATCGCACGCGTCGATTATGTGATTCGTGCCCTGGGGGCCGTTGCCGCTCCGGTCTTCGATCCCCCGGAAGCCGTCTATGACACGGCCAAGTGGGTGACCATCAAGAGCGACACCAGCAATGCAGTCATCTACTACACCACCAACGGAAGTACTCCCGATTCGACCTCCCAGAGGTACACGAAACCTTTCGTGGTGGCCGCTTCCCAGACGATCAAGGCCATCGCCATGAAGGTCGGGAGGCCCAGCAGCAATGTGGTGTCCATCGAGTATGCGATCCGTGAGAAGGGGCGCGTCGAGGCGCCGCAATTCACTCCGAATGGTGGCGATTTCTCGGCTCCCGCCAGCGTCGAGATCCTGAGCGCCACCGACTCCGCTGTGATCCGTTACACCGTCAACGGGGACGAACCCACGGCGGCTTCGGAGAGGTATTCGAAGCCATTGCTGATTTCGACAAGCCAAGTCCTGCGTGCGATCGCCCTGAAGGATGGATTCACCAACAGTGCGCTCAGTGAAGCCAAGTTCACGATCAAGCCGCCCGACACGGTGGCCATGCCGACGGTTTCTCCCGAAGTGAAGGGCTTCACCGGTTCGGGCAAGGTGGGGATCGCAACGGCGACTGCGGGTGCCAAGATCTACTACACCACCAATGACTCCGAGCCGTCCGATGCGTCCATGTTCTACTCGGATTCGATCGAGATTCTCAGCTCCTTGACCCTCAAGGCCATTGCGATGCGCGATGGAATGGTGCCCAGCAAGGTTGCCACGGTCAAATTCACGGTCACGCCTCTCGATACCGTCGCGGTGCCGAAATTCGACATCGACAGCGGGTCGTACGCACAGGCGCAGGTCGTTTCGATCTCGAGTGTCACCACCGGTGCGGACATCCATTACACCACGGACGGGACTCAACCGACCACGGCATCCGCGAAGGTCTCCGGCTCCATCAAGGTCGATTCCTCGATGACCA
>JBDKGV010000099.1:0-12145 GCA_039798005.1 Fibrobacterota bacterium | reverse complement strand
TCTCTTGGGCCATCTGGACTGCGCGCTCCTTGAAAGCCGAGTCATGTGTCCTACGAGGGGACTTGGGAGTCTCTGTCATACGTCAAACCTACCTGATCGTGACGTCCGTCAGCAGGGGGACGGGTCACACGGAACTTTTGGCCATAGCCTTCAGTTCGGCAAGCTTGGCTTGGACAAGTTCGAGTTCGGCTTCGATTTTCAGTTTGTATGCGTCTTTTTTGGACATTTATTGATCCTTTATTGATATTTCATAAACCACCCTCGCAACAAATTTACGAGGTGATTGTTTGTCGGAGATTTTGGATTGCGATGCAATTCTTAAGAACTGGAATCGAAGATTGGATGTATTCCAGAATCAGATTTCTCTGGAACGCCATCCGTATAGAAGGAATGCCGATCCAATGGCGATCGCGGCAACTCCTGCCCAAATAGGCACATTGACTGTTCGACGATCTTTCATCGACAGTTCGATGGATCCAAGATCTGCAGTATGGGTTTCTTTGGTGTAGCTGAAACTGCCGTATGTCAGTCCAATTACGCCGCCAATGATCAAAATCACGGCAAAGATTCTGGCCATGTTCATTTTTAACCTTGCGATAAAAGGTTGGATTCAAGACACAGGAAGTTGTGGGGATTCCTGATCTGGATGAGGAAAATTCGCGTTTAGATCCGGCGTCCTCGGATGATTCGCACCAAGATGACAATGATGGCAAGCACCAGGAGAATATGGATGAATCCTCCCAGGGTGTAGGAGGTTACAAATCCAAGCAACCACAAGATTGCAAGGACAATGGCGATCGTTTCTAACATTAGGGAAAACCTTCTTCTGTTTTGGGGACACAAGTGAATATACCCGTGTGCTGAAGAAGGATTTCAAACTATTCTGAATATTTTAATCCATAAAATTCCGCATATATTTTGGAAATAAAAATGCCCGAATTCGGGCATTGAAACATCATTGACAGGGGTTGTTGCGCGTTTCAGCGTGCCGTGCTGTAGTTCCTTGCTTGCCATGCGGAAATCCCACCCTCCAGATGCCGGACCTGGGTGAATCCGGATGCCTTCATCCGGGAGAGGGCCATGCCGCTGCGATGGCTGGACCGGCAGTAGAGCAGAACCGGCTTGTCCTTGGCAAGGGAGGCGATGCCCTTGTCGAAGGAGGATGAGGTGATGTCGATGTTGCGGGCACCCTTGATATGGCCGCCCTTGAATTCCGAAGCGGTGCGCACATCGACAAGGACGGGCCGTGGCGATTCGTCCAGGGCCAGCTTGAAGGCCTCGGGTGCGAGGCGGGATCCGGAGTCGCCTCCGGAAAGGAGCGAGAACAGCGTCTTGAGAAAGGACATTCGGTGATTTCCTTCAGAAAGGGCGTTGGGCGGTGAGCAGAAAGACGGGATAGTCGCGGAAGGATCCGTTCATCGGGCGGCGCATGACGTGACCGGTGCCGATCTCGGGGGCCGCGAATCCTGCGGTGACGGTGAGTTTGACAATTTCTGTCCGATCAAAACCGAAATGGACGTCGGTCACGTCGGGGCCATGGAAGGAGCCGTCTTCGGTGTCGAGATCGGCGATGGCGATCCAGCCACCGGGCTTGAGACGATCGAAGGCGCGCGACAGGAATCCCGGCACGTCGGGGATGTGGTGCAGGGCCATCTGGAGCATGATCAGGTCGAATTTCGCCTCGATCCCGGCGAGGTCGTCGCCGACCTGCATCGCCTCGATGTGTGAGCATCCCGAGGTGATGATCTTGGATCTCAGGACCTCGATCATGCCTTGGGACGGGTCGCTTGCGACGACAAGTCCCAGCTCATCGGCCAAGGCGAAGGAAAGGAGGCCTGTTCCGGCCCCGACTTCCAAGGCATGCCGCCCTGCAAGGGGAAATCGCTTGCGGATTTCCGCGGCAAGGGCACGGGTCCGCTCAAGGTGGATGGGAGCGATGTCCCAGCCTTGGGCGAGGGTGTCGAATCGATTCATGTCGAGTGCTTTCCGTCGGTGTTCGCAGACTGGACGTCGCACCCGGCGGAAAGGTTACAGGAGAGGTTACCAGGAAAAGGAGGACGAAAGCGATGCCCACGCACCGGCATCGGTGGCTCCGGTTCCCAAAGGCTGGCTCCAGCCTCCGGAAAGATCGACTCCCCAAGCGTCCCGGCTCCATCCAAGACCGGCCCATGGATCCAAGGTTGCGGTCCATGCCCATCCGGTCCGGGTTGTGCTCGATGTCATCCTGCCTTTGCCGCCGCTTCTTGTGCTTTCATAAGTGCGCAGATCACTGTCCAAGTGCAGGGACGCCGAGAGTTCACCCAAGCGGTGAGAGACCTGCAGCGCTTGAGTCGATTGCCATTGATCGGCCGTCGTCGTGCGCACGAGGTCCGCGCGCTTGCCTTTGGCTTGGCTTGTGACCTCGACATCCCAGAGATACCCGATGCCAAGGGATGCTCCGGCTCCCCAATTCCCGGCGTGCCCATTCCAGTCCACTGACGTGCGTGCCCATTCGCCTGCAAGCAGGGATGTCCCTGAGGCAAATCCCAGCGAAGTGGATGATGTGAGCTGATAGCCCAGGCTTGCCGACAGGGCGTAATCCGTGGAGTCCCAAGAGCGGATCTGACTGTTTCCGGCGACAAAGACCGAGATGTCATCGCGATCCCAACCGATTCCGAGTCGTGGCGTGACGGACCATGTCGTATCCAAGTCGCTGGTCCCGACGGCTCCAGCGATGCCCGGATAGAGGGAAATGTCGGCCTGGGCCGTGGAAACGTCGATGGAGCGCGCGATGTCCAGGTTTCCTTCCAAGGGGTTGTCCGTTCCCACAGGTCGCAAGATCTGGAGGGTCGCGGACCAAGGGCGATCGGGTTCCTCCAAGGTGTCCTGGGCCTGGACGACGAAGGTGGTGGCAAGTACGAGCAGCGCAGTGTGTTTCATGGTGACTCCTTTTCCTGCAGTACGCAGGCCTTGATGCCGATCTTTCAGGAAATTGCAGGAAAGATTTCTCGCGCGCGTGCGTACTATGGGCAATCATGGAACTCACGGATGAGGCATTGGTCGCACAGGTTGCGGCGGGGGACGATCGGGCTCTGGCCACCCTGATGCGCCGCTGGGAAGCTCCGCTTCGCCGGTATGTGATCCGGCGTTGCTGGAGTTGCGGAAGCGATGTGGATGACATCCTGCAGGAAGCCTTCATTCAAGTGTTGCGGCATGTCCACGACTTCGATCCCGCGCTGCGGTTCTCCAGTTGGATCTACCGGATCGTCCACAACGGGATGGTCTCCCAGATCCGGCGCCATGCCAGATCCTCAAGCCATGTCGCCTTGAACGAGGAGGCCTTGATGGTTCCGCATGGCTTGACCGCCGACGGTGCGCTCACGCAGAAGCAGTTGGGCGAGCAGGTGGGCGTCATCCTGCAGGAGCTCTCCGAGGTCCTGCGCGAGGTGTTCGTACTGCGCTTCCTGGAAGAGAAGAGCTACGAGGAGATCGGGGACATCCTGCATCTCAATCCAAATACGGTGGCCACTCGCATTCGCAGGGCCCGGACGGAATTCGTCGAACGCGCGAAACGCGTCGGGCTTGGCCTGGAAGGGGGGGAGTGATGGACAACGCCGATCGCCTGCTTGCGCGGCTGCGCCAGGAGAACATCCGTCCGATCCCCCGTCGCGTGGTCCTGCTGCACCGTGCCGGTCGCGCCGCCCTGCTTGGCCTGTGCGTCCTGGCCAGTGCCGTGTCGATCGCTCTGGTGTTCCAGGAGCTCTTTCCCAAAGGAGGGAGAGGTTGGCATTTTCGTCTGGCGCTTTCGCAGGCGGCTCCATGGATCTGGGGCCTTTCGGCGATCGTCTTGGCATGGGCGGGGATCCGCCTTTTCCGGTCCTTGCCGCGCGGATGGAGGGTGCGGCCCTTGCCGCTTGCGACGGGCTTCGCATCGCTCAGCCTCGTGCTTGCCACGCTGCTTTTCCAGACCGACGCGTTCCTGAGCATGCATCGCTTCGTGGCGCATCGCTTCCCCTTCTACCGTGCGGCTTGGCAGCAGCATGTCGGAGAGATGAAAAGCGACTGCGAAAAAAATGGAGAAGTCAGGAAAGATTCGGCGGGGTGCGATCGTAACCACAGGTGAAGCACCCGATGTCGGGTCTTCCAACAACGGATACGATCATGAAGAAGCTCCTCCTTGTTTTGACACTTTCTGTCATGTCGGCCCATGCCGCCGATTCCACCGCCACCTGGGATGCGCACCGCCAGAAGGTGGATGCCGCCATCGCCGCCGGGGACTACGACGCTTGGAAGGCCGAGCATGACGCGTACTCGAACGGCAAGGGCGGTGCGAAGATCACCCGCGAGAATTTCGCGACCTTCGCCAAGATGCACCAGGCCCAAGCTGCGGGCCGCACCGAGGAAGCCGCCGCCTTGAAGACCGAACTGGGAATCGGCCAAGGCGCGGGCAAGGGCAAAGGGCAGGGGACCCAAGGCTGCCAGAAGGCCGCCGGAGCGCAATGCCAGAAGGGCCAGGGCATGGGCAAGGGCGCCGGCAAAGGTTCGGGCAACGGGCAGAAGGGGCAGGGCTGCCAGCGCAAGCAGTGATCGGAGCGGGAGCCTCTCGAACCTGTCTGCGGGAATCGGCCAATGGGGGTCGGCGGGCAGGTTCGCTCCAAGGGACGCTTTCGAATCTCCATTCCAATGCCCTTCTGGATGTATCATGCATCCAATGACCTCCAAAAAGCCTGCCTCCAAGGTCTCGTCTTCATCGCCTGAACCGGTGCGCAAGGCCTGTCCTCGCCATCCGGGTGGACGCTGTGCCTGTGGAATGGGAAACCTGTACCGCTTCGTGGAGCCGCTCATTTTGCTTGAGCTCTCGCGCACGCCGGGGGCCAGCGGCTACGATCTGCTCGAACGCCTCACGACCCATTCGCTGACCGGGACGACCATCGACAAGGCGGCGGTGTACCGCACGCTTTGCCTGCTGGAAAGCCAAGGCATGGCGGAGGTCGAGCACTTGGATTCGGTGCGGGGCGCCGGAAAGAAGGCCTACAAGCTGACTCGCCAAGGGCGGGAGCACTTGGTGGAATGGGGAGCGATCCTGGGCAATCTGGCCAAAGGATTGTCCGATTTTTCGCACGACGTGAGCGCCCTCGAGAGCGATTCGAGTCTTCCGTAGGCCAAGGCGGAAACTCGGTTGGCGCGAAACTTGGCTTGCTGTTTCGTATGGATGGGTGTAGATTGCATCCATATCCAAAATGGATAAAAAGGTTGTTTGATCTCATCCACGCTTGACAGGAGTTCCCATGCGCATCGCCATGCCCATCGCCGACGGAAAATTCAGCACGCACTACGGGCGCGCCAAGGGTCTCTCGATCCACGATGTGGACCTTGAGAAGGGCGAGATGATCGACCTCGGTCTCAAGCCTTTCCCCGAGACGGGCACCTGCTCGGCGGCGGCGTGGGTGGCCCAGCAGGGCATCGAGGTGCTGCTTGCCGGAGGCCTGGGGGCCGGTGCGGCCCAGGGGTTGGGCAAGCAGGGAATCAAGGTGCTGGCCGGTGTGCAGGAAGAGGACCCGGCCAAGGTGCTGGCTTCGTTTCTTGCCGGCATCACCAAGGTGATTGAACTGGCTCCGGGCGAATCCCTGTGTGGCGGACATGACGACGACGACCATCACCACGGGGAAGGCCACGTCTGCACCTGCAAGGGATGATGTCCATTTCGATGCAATTCCGGATGGATGTGTTGTAACCTTTGGATGCATTCTGCGTCCAATGGAACAGAGAACGACACGGCGCACCCAATCTTCGGAGGATCAAATGGAACGACTGCTCATCATCGGCGGAGTCGCCGCAGGAGCCACCGCTGCGGCCAAGGCCCGGCGGCTTTCACCGGACGCCGAGATCACCATGCTTGAGGCGGGCCCGGACATCTCGTTTGCCAACTGCGGCCTTCCCTACCACATCGGTGGAGACATTCCCGACCGTTCCTCGCTCATCCTGCAAAGCCCCGAGAGCTTCAAGTCGCAGTACGATGTCACGGTGCACGTGAACACGATGGCCCAGTCGATCGACCGTGCCGCGAAGGTGGTGACGGCCAAGGTCGCTTCGGGCAAGACTGTCGAGTACCCTTACAGCAAGCTGATCCTGGCCCAGGGCGGCAAGCCCATCGCCCCGGATCTTCCCGGCTCCAAGCTCGATCATGTCTTCACGCTCTGGACGCTTGCCGACATGGACCGCATCGGAAGCTGGATCAAGGACAGGAAGCCCGCCAAGGCCGTGATCGCCGGCGGCGGCTTCATCGGCTTGGAGATGGCCGAAGCCCTGGCCCACCGGGGCCTGGAAGTCCATGTGGTGGAGAAGATGCCGCACGTCATGGCCATCATGGACCCGGAGATCTCCGGGTTCGTGGAGGAGGAGCTGACCGCGCGCGGCGTGTTCCTTCACAAGAACGTCGGGGTCCAGGCGGTCGGCCCTGACTGGGTGGAGCTTGAGGGCGGAGAGCGGATCGAGGCAGGCATGGTCCTGCTTTCGATCGGCGTGCGCCCGACCTTGCAATTGGCCAAGGACGCGGGCCTTGTCATGGGGCCTGCTGGTGGCTTGGAGGTCGACGAGACCCTTCGCACCAGCGATCCGGACATCTATGCGGCGGGTGACATGGTGGAGATCGTCCACCGCGTGCATGGTGCCAAGGTGCGCATTCCGCTTGCCGGTCCCGCCAATCGTCAGGGTCGCCTTGCCGCTGAAAACGCCTTGGGCGGAAACCACGCCTACCGGGGCGCCTTGGGCACGTCGATCGTGCGGGTCTTCGATGCCGTGGCCGGGATCACGGGTCTTTCGCTGAAGGCCGCTCGCGCCGCTGGGCTCGATGCCGAGTCCGTCACGGTTCACAAGGAGCACCACACCTCGTACTACCCGGGCTCCAAGCCCGTCACCGTCAAGATCGTGTACGAGCGGGGAACGGGCAGGATCCTGGGCGGTGAGACGGCGGGCTTTGCCGGTGCCGACCGCCGCTTGGATGTCATCGCAACCGCAGCTGCGCAGGGAGCCACGGTGCACGACCTGTCGGATGTGGACTTCGCCTACTCCCCGCCGCTGGGCACCGCGAACGACGCCATCAACATGGCCGCCTATGTCGCGGAAAATCGCCTCTCCGGCTACAGTCCTTCGGTCTCCGCTGAGGAAGTCGGATCGTGGATGCAGGCCAACTCCCCTGTGGTGGTGGACGTGCGCGACCCGTTCGCCTTCGAGCGCTCCCACATCGAAGGTGCCGTCAATCTGCCGCTGGAAGTGTTGCGCGAAGGTGTCGCCGCGTTGCCCGCGGATCGTCCAGTGCTCGTGTACGACGAGACGGGCAAGAAGGGGCATCAGGCGCTGCGCACCCTGCTTGGATTGCGTGGAGGCGTCGTCGTGAACGTGACCGGTGGTCACGCTTCGCTCCAGCGTCACCTGCGGGCCGCAGGGCTTCCCGGCGTAGGGCTGTCGCTTTTGAAGGTGGAATCCAAGAGCGCCACGTCCGGGGCGATCAAGGAGACCAAGACGGAATCCGTCAAACCGGAACCGGCCGCGGCGCAGGCCCAAGGGCCGCTGGTGGTGGATGTCCGCAGCCCTGGCGAATTCGCCGGCGGTGCCTATCCTGGTGCGGTGAACATCCCTCTGGATCAGTTGGAAGCGCGGCTGTCGGAATTCGGCTCAAAGGATCGCGAGATCACGGTCTATTGCGCCAGCGGTGGTCGCAGCAGCTACGCCAAGCAGGCATTGAACGGTCTGGGCTACCTCAAGGTGACGAACGGTGGTGGGCTGGTGCAGATGATGGCATCGGCCAAGTCCGCTCCCCAAGCGGCTCCCAAACCGGTTGAGGAAGGGCCGCTGGTGGTGGATGTCCGCAGTCCTGGCGAATTCGCCGGTGGTGCCTATCCCGGTGCGGTGAACATTCCTCTGGACCGGTTGGAAGGGCGCCTGTCGGAGTTCGGCTCGAAGGATCGCGAGATCACAGTCTACTGCGCCAGCGGTGGCCGCAGCAGCTACGCCAAGCAGATCCTGGATTCGGTCGGCTTCACCCGCGTTGTGAACGGCGGCGGTCTGGTGCACATGATGCGCCGCGGCTGAGGCGCTCCAATCGCTTCCTGAAGGATGCTCAACTGTAACCTTGTGACGGGATGAGGCGTCTGGACACCATGTGCCCGATCTTCCAATTCAGTCTCCTTTCCTCCCTTGCCTTCGGGGCCGCGGGAATCCTGATGGCCGTCATGGGGGCAGGCGGCTCGCTGCTTGCCTTGCCCGCGTTCTTGGTGATCTTGAAGGTTCCGATGCCGCAGGCCATCGCAGCCTCCAGTGCCGTGGTGGGAATGGCGGCTTTCAGCACGTTCCTTGATGAGAAGAATCGCGCATCCTTGCCCAAGACGCCTGCCGTGTGGTTCCTGCTGCCCCTCCTTTTGGGAAGCCTAGCCGGTGCCCTGGTGCTGCCTTGGATCGAGACTCGATTCCTTGCATTTCTGCTGGTGACCCTGCTCGCTTGGGCGGGTTGGAATGCCTTGAGAACGGGTTCTCAAGAGGTCGGGCACTTGCGGGCCTTGCCGCTTTCCGGAGCCGGTGCCGGGGTAGGGCTCCTTATGGGAGTCCTGGGCGTCGGGGGCGGATTCCTTGCCGTCCCCTCCCTGCAGCGCTGGGGTGGAATCGAACATGAACGGGCGATATCCCTCTCCTTGCTTGGGATCGGGCTTGGTGCGGCCCTTTCGCTCTTTCTGCATTGGCAGGAAGGTGCGTTTCGCATCGGTCTGGTGCTTCCGGCGCTGATGGCCGTCCTGATCGGAATGGAGATCGGGACGCACCTGCGTCGCCGCCTGCCGCCCGGATTTCAGTCACGGGTCTTTGGCGGCGTGCTCTGGGTGGTGGCGCTTGGGGTGCTGGTCAAGACGCTGGGCTGAAGACTGGACTTCCTGCGGAGTTGAACCAAATTAAGAACGGCACTCGATTGTCCTATCCGAGATCCTCTTCTCGCACTCCGGTCGATCCGGTGATGGCCTCCCAAGGAACGCCCAAAGCCTGCATTTTTCGGGCAGCTTCCAACATGGCTTCCGCTTTACCCTCTGCTTTGCCTCTGGCCTCGCCATCGGCCACCTGCTCGCGCAGGTACACGGTGAAGTCGCGGTGGGCCTTGAGACTCCGTTCATAGGCGGGAAGCTCTTCCTTGGTGAGCGCAGCTTCCTTGAGGGTGACAATTCCCTTTTCGAAGACTGGTTCTCGAAGGATCTCGGGGAGTGTCTCGAAGGATTCGAGGTTCTTGAGGAAGTAGCACCACTTGTCGAAGTGGGTGACCAGTTCCGCTTCGGTCTTTTGGAAGGCCGGCATCTGGACGAAGCGGAAGTGCAATTTGTCCGAGAAGTCTTCGCCGTACTGGTCGCGCAATTGGACTTCACGCAGGAGTTTTGCCTTCTCCAGACTCTCGTCGTAGAGGAAGTCGAGGATGGCCACAAAGTAGACGGGCTGGAGCTTGAAACTCCAATCGCCGCGTTCCGCCTGTTCTTTGATGGGGTAGGCAGCGTAGAAGAGCGCCCTGTCCTTGAAGAAGTGGAACTTGGCTTTCTGCATCTCCACGATGAACTGCTCGCCCGAGGTGGCGGTGCAGCGCAGATCAAAGAAAGCGCGCCGTTCAAAGGAGGAGGTGGGCAGGACGTCGTTTGGCTGAAACTCCAAGTCGGCGATTTGATGTTCGGGCAGGACCAGGCAATTGAGAAAGTCAATCAATAGGGACTTGTTGGCTTCGGACCCGAAGAGTCTCTTGAAGCCGAAGTCGGTGTACGGATTGATGTAGCGTGGCATGGTATGAAGATAATTCCGGAGGGAGCCGGAAGGCAAGAGGAAAGTGAACAAGTGAGCATTTGAGTCGGTGAGACTTCCATCCTTCCCGGCGAAGCTGGCGGGATGGAGGCCGGGCTGGGAAGGGTGCGGGTCACCTGCGGCGCATGCGGAAGGCTGCGAACAGCGCTCGATGGTCGGAGGACAGGAATTGTCCATCCACCCGCAGGCTTGCCGGGTCGGGAACCAAGGGTCCGGCCGTGTAGTAGATGTGGTCGATGGGATTCCCGAAGACCGACTCGATGTCGCCGGCCTTGGCTCCGAAGTCCAGGCGCGACAGGCCAACGGACCCGAAGACGGAATCTGTCAATTCAAGCTTCCTTTCGCTCCAGGTGTTGAAGTCCCCGGCCACGATCGCGGCTCTGGAATCGCCTTTGAGGCGTTGCGCAACTTGCCCGAGCTGGAGGCGGTAGTCCTCGAGGAAGGGCGAGAAGTTCAGGCCGTGGAGGTTCACGATCGAAAGGGTGTCGCGGCCAACGGCACAGCGCAGGAAGAGCATGGGCTTCGGGGTGCGCGCGATCGGTTCGGTGCCTTCGGAGAGCATGGCGACCATGTCATGGCACGCGTGGGAACTGGCCGTGAGGACACCGGCCTTGTGCTTGGAGTCTACGCTTGCCAGATTCGCCGAGAAGGCCCATTGCCGCCCATCCAGCGCCTTCAGCAGGGTGTCTCCGGGAACCATGAGGAACTCCTGCAACAGCACGAAGCCCGCCTGATTGGATGCGCTCCAATGGCGCAATTCCTTGGCGATGAGCGGGCCGGTTTCCTTGTGCAGGTTCCAGACGGCGACGCGGATTCCGGAATCTGCGGGCGCAGCGGGGAGGGATGCGCCCCTTTCAAGCCATGGCGAACGCACGGGCGATAGGCTGCAGGCCAGGAGCGCGACAGGAAGGCTTGTCAGCAGCAGCCGTCCCGGGATTCCCGGGTGCCTTGGCGACCGTCTCACAAGGTGAGCGTCGCGAGCAGGCGGAACTCCTGATTCAGGATGCTTACATCTGGATAATCCTGGTAATACCCGGAGCGGTTGTAGATGTGGTAGGAGAGTCCGGCTCCGAGCGCCTTGTAGATGTCCTTCTGGAGTTCGAAGGAATGGATGTCGATGATCTCGTCGCCACTTGCCCCCGATTGGGTGCGGATCCAGTAGCGGTCGGAGGAGGCGATGAAAGCGCCGAATCCGGGACGGGTCAGGGAAAGCGCCGTCTTCCAGCCCGATCCGAGGCCGAAGTTGTAATCGCGCTCCACCTGCAGGTAGTACTCGGTGCTGGCGGCCCCCAAGGCGATGAAAATGGGCTGTGCCCTGGCGCGCAGGATCCAGTCGTTGCCGTTTCGCAGTTCCGTGAGCCATTCGGCACCGAAGCTGTTGGAGGACAAGCGGTAGATGGTGCTGTTGAGGTAGTCGTAGTTCTGGGTCGCCTGCAGGAGGCTGCGCGATCCGTTCCATGTGAAGGCGTCGGTCTGCCACAACTGGCCGCGCAGGTTCACGTTGGCCACGGGTTCCTTCAGGATTGAAAGCCCCAAGTTGAGCGTGAAGTGGTCGAAGGGCTTGCTTGCCGTGAACGGATCGCCGTGCGCCAAACGGATGTTGGTGCTGGCAAGCGGCACCTGGGTTTCGGGGGCGTTGACCAACCCCGAGCTGCGGGTCAATCCCTTTCCGATGGCCTTGGTGGTGGAGATGCGCAGTCCCAGCAATTTTGACGACGGGTTCGACGCCTTCAAGCCGCGAGGGGGGCCGTTGAGCAGGCGATCGATTCCAAAGGCGGGATTCACAAGGAATGCGCCCGATTTCCGCAGCCAGCCGGTCCGCTCCCCGGTTGATTCCCCGGAGAGATATTCGGCCAGGCGCCACGAGACCTCTCCGGTCATGGCTCCGCCCATGCGCGTGGTGACAAGGTCGTTGAGCGCGGGAGGTTCGGTCTCCATGAAGTATTCCCACTGGATGCTGCCCAGCGTGGCGTAGGCGAGCCCCCCGATGTAGCCGTGGCCATTGGCGCGCGCAATCGAGTAGTACATGCCGCCTTGGAGAGGGTGCCCGATCTGGTTCACTGTGAAATTGTTGTCGTCCCAGACCCATTCGCCGGTCAGGTTGTGCCAGATGGTTTCTTGGTCGATGTGCGCGTACTCCACGCCGCGCACGTACTTGTTGACTGCGGCCATGGCGAAGTTGGCTCCCAGGATCTCCAAGGCCGGTGCGACATAGGACACCGAAGGGATGGAATCGACCGAGGCTTTGGCGGAGTCGGAACTTCCGAAGGTCGAGGCCAGGACGAGAATCGCAGTGATCATTGGTCGATTTCGCTCTCCAGATAGGCCCCGATGCCCATTTCAA
>JBDKGV010000098.1:0-12228 GCA_039798005.1 Fibrobacterota bacterium | reverse complement strand
CAGCGGCCGAATCGACCAGAACGGCGTCGGTGGTCCATGCGCCTTGGCTTGCCGAAGCGGAACAGCCGATGTAGCTGCAGCCGGTCGCGCCCAAGGGAAGCGGCTGGGAAAGCGCAACGCTCCAGCTCTGGCTGGCGGTGTCCAGGGGGATTCCGGCAAGCTTCAGGGTGCGCAATTCCGAGGCGGTGGCTTCGGCGTTGTTCCAGCGCAGCAGTGCGGAATCAAGGGCCAGCGCAGCGACCGGGATCGTGCGGGTGGTGCGGATGCGGACTTGATCCGGGCGACCTTGGCCACTGGGATCCTTGACGATCAGGGCCACCGGAGGAACGCCCCAGGAGAGCGGTGCCCACGGGGAATTCGCTCCGACCTTGACGCCCGCCGCGTCGAGGACCTCTCCGGCCAGAGCACCGGCGGCAAGACGGACCTGGTTCACGGAAAGGGCCGGGCCCTTGGCGGAGGGAACGATCAGTTGCACCGAATCGCCGGAAGCCAGTACGGACGCCGTGGTGTGACTGACGCTGGCCGAAAGCGTGGAGCTTGCGCCGAATTCAAGCCAGACGGGATCCGGGGAACGATTGGTCACGGACTCGGAGAGCTTGACGCGCAAGGTGTCCGGGGAACTTCCCTGGCCGAAGGCGTAGCGCCCACCCAATGCGACCGGGGCGACCTTGTCAAGCAGGGGCCATTCGACATCGCCAAGGGTGATGGTGCAGTTGCTGCCAGGGCAGGATGTGGCACCGAAGGGGAACCACAAGGTCTTGTCGGTCGGGTGCAGTCCGAAGGAACCGCCGGTGTTGCCTTCCAGCGACCATGTGCGCTTGATGGAACGGCCGTCGACGTCCTTCCAAGTGAGCGTGGCATCGGTCGCATTGAGGGATGCGATGGAGCCGCGCACCGAGAAGGCGACCGAGTCGGCTTGGCCGTCGCCGTTGGCGTCGTAGAGGTTGGCACTGCCGCTGGGGCGGATCTTGAGCGGCACCCAGCGCGAGGAGGTTCCCACGACGGCGCCGTTGGAATCCTTCACGCCCACGGCCAGGCGCAGCCAGTCCTGCGCCACGTCCAGCGTGCCGCTGGCCACGATCATGCGCAGGTTCTTGCCGGAGAGGGCGAGGTCGGTGATGGCGGTCGCCGCGATGGTCACGGGGGGCCCGGCGCTGTCGGTGGCAAGGCGCACCAGATCCTTGGTGCTGATGACGATGCCTTCGGAGGTCTGGATCTCCAGCGTGTCGGGAATCCCGGCGCCGGCAGTGATCAGGGATGCCTTCACGGCCACGGCGGCCACCGAGTCAAGCAGTGTGACGCTTGCCTTGGAGGCGTCGGCATTGGTCATCTCGACCGTGCAGCCCTTGCACCAGGTGGCATTCTGGAGGGTGGTCGCCGGCAAGGCGACACCGCCATTCACGCCGGCGGGAGTCGTGATCGCAAGGGTCGTGTCGACCCCGTCGAAGGTCTTCCACTGGACCTTGAGACTGCGCACGTTCGCGAGACTTCCCTTGGAGGAGAGGGCCAGGGAATCCGGGCGTCCGTCCGCGTTCCTGTCCAGCATCCAAGCCCGGATGCGGGGTTTGGCCGCAATGGGGACCCATACGGAGTTCGCGCCCGGAGCGTTGTTCATGGCGTCGGCGGCAAAGCCTCCCAGCCGGACGGAATCCGAGGCCTGGATCGGATTGGTGGCCGGGTCGATGGCGATGGCCACGAGGTTGCCGGAAGTGGATCCGGTGCCCGCAAGCAGGCGCGGGACGGTCGCATTGCCCAGCAATGCCCAACCGCTGGTGAGAGCCGGGAGGGCTTCGGTACCGGCGTAGCGGGAGAGGGGCTCGCTTGTCCGCACGTAGAGGGTATCCATGCCGGTGCCGGTGGAGTCGTACACGAGCCAAGCGGAGTCGGCGATCGGAGCGATGCCGTCCTGGAGTTCGACGATGCGGTTTTTCACGGTGTCGTTCTGGATGCCCCAGACCCGACCCATGTCACCGGAGCAGCCGGTGGGAGGGCAGGAGGTGCGCAAGGGCAGCGGGGCGAAGGTCGCTGATGCCGTGCTGTCGCCTTCGCCACTCACAAGGCTCGTGCCGGTGATCTTGACGGAATCCGCGGTGCCGGCGGCATTGGCCCAGCGGACCACGGCCTCGAAAGAACCTTTGAAGGCGGGAGAGATCCCGTCACCGTGCACGAATACGCTGTCGCCACGGCCATCGCCGTTGCGGTCGAAGAGCTTGGCGACGGCATCGACGTTCTTGGTGATCATCGAGAAGGGCACCACGCGGCTTTCGGTTCCGATCGAAATCAGGACCTGATACTGGCCGCTTTGCGTGAAGAGTCCGCTCTTCTGAAGCTTGACGGTATCGATCTTGATGTTGGAGAAGAGGTTGGAAATCGAGAGCCCTGCGTCCTTGTACTGGAGGGAGTCCACTTCCTCTTGACGACCGTCCGGGAAAAGCAGATAGACGTAGGAACGGCCGGGCATGCTCTTTTGGGTGGTCGTGGCGCCTTCTTCCGGGCAGACCGACGGGTCGTTCGAGGTTTCGACCACCTTGACCTTGACGTCCTGAAGCGAGCCGGAACTGGCGGAGGTGTCGAAGATGACCTCGACGGTGGGGACGAGGTTCATGGTGGTCTGGATGCCGATGTTCGATCCGGTCTGGTGGCGCTCGGAGTAGAACATGTCGAACTGATACGACTTGCCTTCGACAAGCCCAAGACTCACGGCGCTCTTGTCCAGGTCGATCTCGCCGGCCATTTCGCCGTGCTGTCCGCCCAGATCCAAGGCCAGTCGCTTGTTGATGAAGATCCAGACGTCGTCATCGCCCTTGAACTTGAACTTCAGGCCACGCACGTACTCGAAGGAGGCCTTGGCATGCATGGCGAAGTGGAAGTTGCTGCTGCCGTTGTTGAAGGGATTGGTCGATCCGTCCTGCAGTTTGGTGAAGCTGTTGAGCGGGAAGTAGCTGCCGCTGGAGAACTTGTAGTAGCCATCGAGTTGATCGAGTTTCAGAGGCACGGGGACGCATTTGAAGGCATTGACTTGGGTGCCCTTGATGACCAACGGATCGAACCAGTTCTGGGGTCCGTGCAACGCATCGCCAATGTCGCAATCGATCTTGCCGGTCCATTCCGGACGGCCCAAGGGGTTCAGGGTGGGCTTCACGAGTCCCTTGGTGGCACCGCCGCCCGCATCGGGGCAGTTGTCGGTCTTTTCACCCTTCTTCGATCCGGTGGGATAAAGCACACCGGAGCTGTCCTCGGCAAAGGGAGCATAGAAGTAGGGGGAGCTTCTGGCGACGCGATCGGCATAGTCGTATGCGGAAAAGGCCAGGATCTTGGTATCGCAGGTGGTCAGCTGCGCGGCGGGACGGCCAGGGCTGACGGAGGCGCCACCGATGTTCGGGGCGACGATCCACGTGGTGTCTCCTGCGGCGATCTTGCCCTTGAGCGTGATCCAGCCGTTGTAACCGGAAAGCGGGGAAGGCGTTTGGACTAGGCCGGTGGTTCCGTACAAGGTGTCGCTGGAAGGGTGCTGAAGCGCGATGCTGTCGGGGACTGCGCCATCGTAGAGAGGCAGCGCATACCAGTTGCAATAGGAGGATGAACCGGCGATGAACCGGGCGTCGTTTCCCTTCCAGAGCACGCGCACGGCCGAGGTGCTCCAATTGGGACGCTGGATCAGGAGTACGGTCTTGATTGCAGGAGCCGCCTTGACCACGTTGGGCTTGCTGCCGGGGGAGGTCGGTGGCATGATCCACTGCTCGGAACCGGGGGCGGCGGAGAAGTCGAACGAGGGGCCGGTGGCGCTGGTGGCAAGTCCTGAGGCGTCCATGTACTGGATGCCCGGCACGATGCCGCCTGGCTTGGCGCTGGCGATGCGGACCTTGAAGGCGGTGTCCCCACGCGGATCGGCCCACAGGGTGGTGGTCTGCCAGCCCAAGCGTCCGGGCTCGGGGTAGAGGGGGAACCAGCCTGTGCCCTGCTGGACGTACATGGACTTGCCGGGCCATGGATTGTAGACGTGAACCGTGCCGACTTTCACGAAGTACGGATTGTGATCGGAGCAGGACAGCGAGTTGCCCGCATAGCCGGGATTGATGACGGAATCGGCGGACTTGACGTAAAACCAGACGGTATCGGCGTTGTAGTTCTCCAAGCACTGGTCGACAAAGCCCAAGGAGCTTGAGGAGCCTTGGTTCAGCTGGCCTGTCTGGCCGGTGCCGGTGCCCTTGTCCAGCTGGACCCTGGCCGGAGGGCCAGGTTGGTAGGTGTGGTTGAAGGACTGGAACTTCACCATCACATTGAGCATGCCGCCGCGGAAGTTTGCCGAACTGAAGTTTGGCTGGGAATACCAATAACGCGACAGTTCCTTGGGAACCTTGAGGCTGTCGGGCTTGCCGAGATTGCTCACCTTCAGGTTGACCCGGATGGGGGGGGCGTAAGCCTTGGTGCGGGTGAGAATGAGGTCATTCTTGCTGTAGTAGAACCCATCCTTGGCGGCACCGGTATCCCCGTAATGCGGGATGTACACCGAGGTGATGTTCGCGCTGTCCAAGTTCCCTTGGTACCAGTCGGTCAGCCACATCAGGGTCCGTTCGGCTCGGGATGCTCCGGTCAGAAGCAAAACGAGCAGAAGGAATCGGCGTAAGTGGATGAAATAGTCTCGCATGGGTTCCCGTTCTGACAGGCGTGTACAGTGATTGTCACACAACATATTGTCAAAGCGGGGTTTATGGGCTGGAATTCCATGACTGGCCTGGACAGTACAGGGATTTTCGTTTCCGACCAGGAAACGCCAATGGGTGTGACGGATCTCACAGCGGAAAAAAGCGACAGGCATGGCTGCTGTCCATGCGGTATCCTTTGAGAATGCGACTTCCCACCCTGTTTTCGTTGCTTGTCTGTGCCGTCACCTCTGCGTTTTCTGCGACCAAGGAGCCTGCGCCCCCGCTGGAATTGCCCCTGAAAGCCACGCGGGTCCAGGCCCGGATCGACGGCATGGTGGCGCGGGTCGATGTGTTCCAGCGCTTTGAGAACAAGAATCGCGAGGCGATCGAGGCCATCTACACCTTCCCGCTCCCGACCGGGGCGGCGGTGAGCGAGTATTCCTTCAAGATGGCCGGACGCGAGGTGCGGGGCAAGCTTCAGACTCGTGAAGTGGCCCGCAAGACCTATGAGGCGGCTCGTGAGGCCGGCAAGACCACATCGCTCTTGGAGCAGGAACGTCCCAATGTCTTCACCCAGTCGGTGGCCAACATCCCCTCCCGCACCGAGGTGGAGGTCCATCTCCAGTACGATCTTTCCTTGGAGCCCGACGATGGCCTCTATGCCTTCGTCTTCCCGACCGTGGTGGGGCCGCGTTTCTGTCCGGCCAGCATGAGCGATGCCCAAGTGGCAGCGATCGCGCCACCGGTCCTTGCCGCGGGTTCCGACAATCCTCATCGCTTTTCCATCGAGGTCCTGCTGGATGCCGGACTCCCGGTCCATGACCTGAAGTCCGTCTGGCACAAGATCCGGACTCGAGGCGAGCAAGCGGGAGGGGTGTTCTCCGGACCGGTGAAAGTGGAATTGGCGCGGCAGGAAGACATTCCCGATCGGGATTTTCGCTTGGAATACCGCTTGTCGGGGAAGGACATCCAAGCCACGCTGCTTGCTCAGAAGGCCACGGCCGGCCAAGGGGGGCACTTTCTCCTGATGGTCGAGCCTCCGGTCAAGCCGGACGCGATCGCCGCCGGGCAGGAGATCCTGCTCCTGATCGACCAGTCGGGTTCGATGGGTGGAGCGCCGCTGGGCACGGTCCAGGATGCCGCACGCTACGTCGTGGAGAACCTGCGGCCGATCGACCGGATCCAGATCGTAAGCTTTGCCAACACGGCAAAAAAAATGGCGGACACCTCCCTTGCCGTCGATGCGACCAACCGGGGTCGGATCCTTTCCTGGATCAATGGACTGCGGTCCGAGGGCGGCACCGAGATGCTCTCGGGTCTCAAGGAAGCGTTGGGGGCGCCGAAGACCCGGGGACTCGCACGCCACATCGTGCTCCTCACCGACGGCTACATCGGCAATGAAGACCAGATCTTCCGGGCCATCCACGACGGGATCCAGCCTGGTACGACCTTGCACTGTTTCGCGGTGGGCTCTTCGGTCAACCACCATTTGCTGGAAGGGGCGGCGAAGGAAGGGCATGGTCTGAACCTGCCGTTGGAGCTGGGGCGCGATCCGTCGAAGACCTTGGACAGGTTCCTTGAGCGATTGAGTGTGGGCGTGTTGAGCGACATCTCCCTCGACTGGGGGGGACTCAAGGTGGCGGATCTCGAGCCTCAAATGATCCAAGACCTGTTCTTGGGATCGCCTTTGGTGATCGCCGGGCGCTTTGATGCGCCTGGGACGGGAACCCTTGCGATCCAAGGAAAGCGCCGTGGCAAGGCCGTGACGATTCCCGTCCCGGTGAACTTTGCCGCCGCCGATACCCTCCATCCGGCCCTGCCGCGGCTGTGGGCCCGGCGCCGTCTGGCCATCTACACCAATCCCGATACCCGCGATTCGGCCAAGGGCACCGAGCTTGCACTCCAGTACCGCTTGCTTTCTCCCTGGACCTCGTTCGTGGCGGTCATGGACAGCGTGGTGAACCAGGGCGGCAAGAGCGTGCGCATCGACGTGCCGGTGGAGCTTCCGCGTGGAGTCAGTCCGAACGCCGTGGGACGCAACCGCGGGAACATGGGGTCGTCGATGGACCTGGGAGCCGGAAAGATCGAAGGCTACTTGGACAATCCACAGACCCTCTATCTCTTGCAGGAGGACAACGACGGCTTGAACGGGCTTTCCTTGGAACGTGAATTCAAGGACCAGTTGAGCGCCTCGAATCACGCGTGTACGCCGGTTCCGGCCCAGGTGTGGGATCTGGCACTTCCATTCGGGAAAGAGCTGCGTGCCCAAGGAGATCTTCTCAAGGCGCTCCAGAGTTGGATATCCTCCGTCAATTGGCCCGCGCACTTGGGGCCTGTCAGCGTTCGGTTGCGGCTTTTGGTGGAACCATCGGGGAAGATCTCTCAAGTGGTGCTGGCTTCCGGACAGGAGCCGACCAAGGCGGAAAGGGCTCTTTTGGACGGGCTTCTCGGGAGGGATTTTCAAGTCAAGACCGAAGGGTTCGCTGTGGCTGAGATGAACGTCTCCATCGGGGGGATGCGCTGCGCGGAGATACCCGGCGAGATCGAAAAACGCCCGTGATGCAGGGAAGGATTCTTTCGAAGGATGCGCTGCTCAAGAGTTGGGATCCGGAGCATCCGCTTCCGATCCTGTTCTTCCCGGACTCGGGGGGCTCCTGCGAAGGCGAGCCCGGGCCTGCCTGCTTGAGCCAGTGGGGGCCCTTCCCCTTCGAGCACGAGGGGCTGCGCTTTCCGACCTCGGAACACTGGATGATGCACGGGAAGGCGGCGCTTTTCGGTGATCAGGAAATGGCTCAGGCCATTCTTGGCTGCCGCACGTCCTGGAAAGCCAAGGAATACGGTCGTCGGGTGCGTGGCTTCGACGCGGCCTTGTGGGAATCCCACGCGACGTCGATCGTGGTGGAAGGGAACCTTCTCAAGTTTCGGCAGCATCCGCGTTTCGGGGAATGGCTCGTTGCGACGGCTCCGGCGATCCTGGCCGAGGCCAGTCCGACCGATGAAGTGTGGGGAATCGGGCTTTCGGAAGCCGACCGCACCGCAGGGGATCCTCGGCGCTGGCCGGGGCGCAATCTGCTTGGCTTTGCCTTGATGCGGGTGCGGGAGATCTTGAGTCGAGAATAACACAGGCGGTGCCGCAAGTGATGAACTCAAATCCGTAGACCTGCCGGTCCATGGGAAGGCTGGACATTCCCCGCGGAGGTCCACTCCCGAAGTTTATGCTCGATGTTGCGATGCTGTCGAAGACTGTTGCTGTGGCGACTTCGGCAGGAATGCGGTAGCATAGGAGGCATGGCGATGGCTGGCATCTTTAGGCATGTGAACTACCGTGCGTTCCTGCGGGAGTGGTACGAGGACGCGAAGCGTGCCGGGAGACCTCTCTCGTACCGTTTTCTGGCCG
The DNA here is from genome assembly GCA_039798005.1 of Fibrobacterota bacterium. Lineage (GTDB taxonomy): Bacteria > Fibrobacterota > Fibrobacteria > UBA5070 > UBA5070 > JBDKGV01. The sequence goes on along the minus strand of JBDKGV010000098.1, from coordinate 4,185 downwards.
GGAAGGTCGGACTGGATCCGAGCTTCATCGCCAAGATCCTGCACGGGGAAAAACACCTGCCCGAAGATCAGGTAGAGCCGATGCTCCTGCTGCTGAAGTTGCCCGAATTGGAAGCGGAGTATTTCCGGCGTCTGGTGCGGTTGGGCAGGGCAAGGCCCGGGCGCGATCAGCAGGAAGCTTGGGAAAAGCTGGGGCAACTGCGCGGCATCGACCTTGGCGAAGTGGGCAAGCGGGCCGGAGCGTACTACTCGCATTGGCATTATCCGGCGATCCGGGTGCTGCTCTTGGCATGGCGCTTCGATGGCGATTGCGCGGCGTTGGCAAGGCGCTTGGATCCTCCCATCACGGAGAAGGAAGCTCACGATGCACTGGTGCATCTGGAGGAGCAAGGCTTTCTGGTGCGCGATGGCGAAGGGGTTCTGGTGCCGTCCGACGTCCTGTTGACGGCCGGGAAGGTCGGGGCGCCGGAGATCCTGCGGGGCTATCAGGACCGCAGCCTTGAACTGGCGCGACGTTCCTTGCAGGTGCATCCGCTGTCCCGGCGCGACATCTCGACCTTGACGCTTTCGATCGGGTGCAAGGACATCCCGACCTTGCAGGAAATGACCCGTGAATTCCGGCAGAAACTGCTGCGTTGGGCGGGGACGCTGGACTCGACGGACATGGTCATGCAAGTGTGCTTGGCGGCCTATCCGGCGGCGTGGGCCGATCCCGAAGAGGATGCCGTATGACAAGCAAGGAGTGGCTGGTCCTTTGGAGCGCGACCACGATGCTTGGGGGGTGTTCCCAAGTCGTGTCGGGGCGGGGCGGTGGCGATGAGACGCCCAATTCCTTGGAGCTTGCAGTGGCCGATCCGAATGGCGTGCCGATGGCCGGGGCCTTGGTGCGCATTCGTCCCGCCGGGTATTTCCCCGGTGCGGGCGGAACGATCGCCGAAGGCGTCGTGGATGTGATGAGCGACTCGGCGGGACGGATCTCCGTCACGGACCTGCCGCGCGGGCAGTACCGGATCGAGGCCGTGGCTGGTGGGATGCGCCGATTGACTCAAGGGACGCTGGGAGACACCGGCTTGAATCTGGGAACGCTGAATTTGGCCCTGCCCGCCAGGTTGCAGGGCACGGTTGCTGCCATGCAGACTTCGGAACGAGTCCTGTTGCCTGGAACCGAACATGGTGTCGCGGCCACGGAGAACGGCTCCTTTGCGATGGATTCCCTCCCCGCGGGTTCGACCGTCCTGCGCACCCGGTTCGGGGATGCCTGGTCGTGGATCACCTTGGGCGCCGGAGCCAAGACCTCCGCGACCTTGAGTTCGGATGGGGAACCTGGCAACACCTTGCTTGCGGATTTTTCCGGCCCGACCACCCGGGTTCGCTTGGGGCCGGTGCTGGGTGGAGGTTGGTTCTATCTCGTGCCGGGGGACAGTTCAGCGTTGCAGCCCAGTCTTGTGTGGCAGAGCATCGACACCATTTGCCATTGCCTCCATTTCTCCTCCGCCCGCAGTTGGAGCGAACTGGGCATGAACTTTGGAGAAGGGGGCGATCTGCGCAAGGCCACGGCCTTTCGCTTCCGTGCCAAGGGCAGTGGTACCTTCGGAGTTCGGCTGCAGCATGGAAGCGGCACCGACGCCAATCTCGTGAAGTCGGTGACCTTGGACTCGGTGTGGCGCACCTACGAAATTCCGATTTCGGCCTTCCGCACCAGCACGGCGGGATCTGCGCATCCCGACAGCTTGGCGACGCGGTTGGCAAGCGTCTATGGATTCGCCTGGAACCTCACCACCGCAGGGGAACTCTGGATCGACGACATCCAGATCGTGGGTCGCACCGCCGGGGCGATGTGGGGACACGGCTTGCCTTGATGGGGCCGTGGGCCTCTCAAGGCTTGTCGAGGCGCTGCCATCCCAGTCGGGTCAGGCGGTTGTTCCAGTGCGCCTCGTCTTCTTGATGCGTGACCAGGCGAAGCGTGTAGATTCCGCTGCCGACGAGGGCGCCGGTTTGGCTGGTGCCGTTCCATGCCAGCCAGAATCGTCCGCGTCCACGGGAATCAAGCAGATTGGAACGCTCCAAGTCGCCACGGGAAAAGGCGTCCTCAAGTGGTTTGAGATCCTGGCTTGCGACATGCACGCCGAGGTTGTCGTAAAGGAAGAGCTTGCCTCGCAAGGGCTGGTTGGTTTCGATCCACACGCCGCCCAGCCTGGCCGTGTCCTCGACGGTCCTTCCATCCAAGGTCAGCCAAGCACCTGTGCTTGGAGAACGCACGAACATCTGCAAGGCGGATTCGCCCGCCGAAGGAACGCTGTTCCTCGGGACGCGACGTACCGGAGGATACGTCCCCATGGCAAAGGCGCTTGGACGTGGTCCGAATTCCAGCGGCACCCATGCCGTGCGTGCGGGGGAGGCGATTCCGGAAGGGTCGCGCAGCGATCCCGTTGCGGCGATGCGCACGCTGTCCCCGCGCCGTTTGGCGATGGTGCTGTCGGCGGTCAAAAGCAGGATCGCGTGCGTGCCGTCGTCAAGGAGCGACTGGTGACTGGCTTGGACCGTGGTGCCTTCCGGTGCCAGCGAGGCGCGCCCCCAAGCGATCCATTGGGCAGGGCTGGTCGCGGTCAGCGGCTCGCTGAACCACACATCCAGCGTGTCGGGGCTCAGGCCGTCGCTGGAAAATCGCAACAGCGCGCGGCGGGCGACGGGAGGAACCGAGTCGCGCAAAGGAAAGAAGGCATCGATCGGGTTGCCATGGGCATCGGAGGACTTCCACGAACCGAGGTCGGCGCATTCCAGATCCCGGCAGCCGGTTTCTCCTTCGGCCCAAGGAGACAAGCGGAAACCAGCCCTGTTTTCGGAGAGCGGTTGGGAGGAGCTCGCGGACATCGTGCGCGTCTGGCCAATCCGGTTTGGCCAGGTGAAGCGCAGGGAATCGGTGGCATCGAGAGGAGAACGCAGCTCCAGGACCACACTGTCGGCCCGACCATCGCCATCGGCATCCAGCACATAGCCTCCGGAAGGTGGTTCCACGCGGAACGTGATTCCCATCAGGGTGTCGGGGTCGAAAGCGGGGCTGGTGGCGACCAGGCGCAGGTCCAGGATCTGCCGTGGCGAGTTCAGTCGGAACTGTGCCTTGCCGACAAGCAGTGCGATGGAATCCTGAGGTACCAAGGTCCCTTGGAGGATGGAGATTCCGGGGACGTTTGCGGTGATCGCAAGGTTGCCAGTGCAACTCGTGCAGAGTCCGTGTGCTCCCAGTGCGGCAAGGAATACCGGACCTTCGGGGATTCCCACAAGACCGGAGCGGGGAAGGCTGTCGATTTCCCGGCCCAAGGAATCGACGAAGGCAAGACGCGGAGGCGAGAAGGTGATCGGGCTCCACGTCAAGGTGTCGCCCTTGTCGCCGGTCGCAACCAAGCTTGCGTTGCGCACGGTTCGGCTTGCGACCAGACGGACCTTGGCGTAGCCGTTGTTCAGACGCACTCCGCTTTGGATTCGACCCATGGAATCCAGCACGACAAGTCCCGGGGTGGTCAGGTCGAAGCGCAAGGAGTCGTTGCAGGGGGTGCAGCGCGCGGCGAGGGTCCATGCTTCGATGCGAAAATCCAGCGTGTCGTACGGATCTTGACGCAACGGCCACGGGGCGGAAATCGGGGATTGGACCGTATCGAGGAACCGCAGGCCTCGCGAGTTGAAGGTCACGCCGGGGTAGATGTGCGCCGTATCCCCGGGGATGGCACCGACCACAAGCGCAAAGGTTCCGGCGCGTTCGCCTCGGACCCAGATCCGACGGGCGATGCCGTTGGATCCGGTCATGAGGGTGTCCGACGCGCCGATGGGGGAGGTCAACAGGGAGTCGCGGAAGAACCGGATGCCGGGGGTACTTGACAGGACAAAGCGGATGCTGGTCGAATCCGTTCCGCTGGGCTTGAATGCGCCGATTTCAATCGGGAAGCTGGATCCAACGACATCGATGCGTGACGGGGTGGCAAGGAATTTCGGGCGAGCCAAAAAGGGCACCGTGAAAGGAATGTCGACGGTTTGGGTGGTGTCGATGTTGGAGATGGCGCGCAGGATGTAATCGCCGGGAGGAAGTCCCGCGATGTTGGCCGAATCCAAGGCGGCATGGTCGCCTGCTGCGTCGATGGTGATGCCGCCATAGTGCAGTCCAGAGGGGAGAATGCGGGGCGTGGCGAAGGCT
>JBDKGV010000097.1:0-12252 GCA_039798005.1 Fibrobacterota bacterium | reverse complement strand
GCGGCGGTAAGGCTCATGTGGGCGGGAGAAAGGGCGGAAAGCGCAGGCCGCTTGCCGTCCAAGGCATCATCTTCCGGAAGTCGGTTGCCTTGGTTGTGATCCCGGCTGTCGCCGACCTGGATGATGAATGTCGTGTCGTCCGGAAACAGCTGCAGCAGGTAGGAAAGGCCGTGCCGTGCCTCGTCCAGGATGTCGGGAAGTTCCTTGCTGCTGCGTGAAGAAGGATGGAAGGTGGGATTTTCCTCGAAGGCGCGCAGGAGGAACCAGGTGGTTCCGGCGGTGGTCAGGGTGAACTTGATGTAATCGCCGGCATCGTACCAACCGCCCGTCACGCGGACCTTGCGTTGGGTCGCGCTCCAGGCACCGGAGTCCACCGGCGTTTTGGGCAGCCAGACGGCACAGGAAGAATCGCCCGGATGTGATGCCTTGCGCCAATCCAGCCCTTGGGAAGGACCGCTGCGCATGGCGGTCAGATGCCGTACGGCAAGCGGTGCGAAGGATCGCCATGGATCCTTGGTCACCAGGACCTTTGCGGTGTCGAATCCCTCCACGGTGACGGTCCAGAGTCCTTGGGTGCGGGCCGCGGAAAGATCGATGGCGTGATGGTTGGTCCAAGGGGACTGGCCCGAACCCGCCACGGTGGACTTGGGCAAGGTGCCGGAGAGTGCCGTGCCTGCATCAGGAGGAACGGCCTTCCACGAGCGACCGGTCAGGTTCGAGTCGCTGGTGGCCAAGATGATCTTGGAGCGACCCTCGGGTGGGTAGCCGAGATGGTTCCAACGCAACGAATTGGGCGCGGCGCTCAGGAGTCCGAGCGCAAGAAGAGCAAGCATGGAATGACCTCCGGCCAGTGAAATGCCAAGTGACTATGGTAACACTTGGTCGCATTCCATCGCAAAAGGTTCAGTGCAGGTCGTCGCGGTCGATCCCGTACAGACGCACATTGTCGATCACCAGTTCACTGCCGGTATTGACCAGGAAGGTCAAGTGGGTGACCGAATCGCGAACTGCCTTCCATCCATAATTGTCGCCAACACCGTCAGCGGGATCCAAATCCTCCGGGCGAATCCGGATTCGCCTCCATGCGGTGTCCAAGGGCATGTTGCTCTTCCAGCTCTTGGGTCCTGTGATTCCGTACAGGTGGTCGAAGGCGGCGGAAAGGGATCCGGATCCGCGTGCCCAGAAAACCAGGGAGTCCAAGGAGCGCAGGCTGTTCGGCTTGGTTCCGAGACGACTTCCCAGCAGGGAGAACCGGAAGAGCTGCTGCGGGGCGCGATAGTTGATTGCCAAGGCGTTTCCGGTGCGTCCGTGACCGGCCGGAACCAGGAATGGAGAACTGACCGAACAGGACTCGGAGGCCGAACTGTACCACAGGCTCGAGTCGGGGAGCCGGTTCCACAGGGTCCCATGCTCGAAATCATCGACCAGCACGGAGGTCAGGGAGAGTCTTTGGGCATCCGGAATCCCCTGCCAAGTCGCTTGGGAGTTCGCGAAGTTGGCTTGAGGAAGGCGGCTGCGGATGCGGATGCGGGAACCACGTGTGAGCAGTGCCGAGTCCAATCGCACTCTCAGACGGCCTCGTGAAGCGGTAGAATCCCAGAATACGATCTCAAAGGGCAGGAGCGTGCTGTCCATCCGTTCCAGACGCAGGCCACGACCGGTGGCGCTGGAGCGGGAAAAATCGAAGTTGCGCGCATCAAAGCGCAAGGTCGCCACGGTGAGGTGCGAAGCGGGACGGTTCCATTCCGGCAGGAAGGAGTCCACGGGCAGGATCCCGAGAGCCACGGTGTTCTCGGTTTCCACCGAGTTTCCGGAGACGCGGTCGGATCCGCATCCCGGCAGCAGAGCGAGCATCGATGCGATCAAGAAGGCACAGGGGAGTGACCGGTGGCGCTTCATGACTTCTCCTTGGCCGAGGCCAACGGGAAAAAGGCCATCGAAAGCTGCATCACCCGATCGGGATTGACGGCTTCCTCCACGCGCTTCTGGATCTGGCGGCGACTTTCGCGCAGCATTTCCCGGATGTCCTTGAAGGCGGCCTCGTCGATGGTCAAGGTCAGCGTGGAGACGTCCCGGGCCTCCTTGGGGAAGCGTTCCAGCGATTCAGCGGCAAGCGACAGGATCTGCCTTTGGAAATGCCGGACTGCTTGGGTCTTCTCCTCGCCGCCGGCGGTGAGGTGGGCTTCGGTGAGGGCAAGCCTGCCGGATGCGAGCTTCTTGACGAGCCCGAGCTCGTGGAGCAGATCGAGGGCGGACTGCACGTCGGATTCGGCCACAGGGGGTTGCAGACGCGAGGCGAGGTCGCGCACATGGGCGCGCCCGTCGGTGATCTCGATCAGGCATCTCACGGCGACGACCCACCAGTCCCGGAAAAACGCAAGTTCCTTTTCCTCGAGCTTGCGCCGTTCGACATCGCGCAAGGTCATGGCCTTCTCAAGGATCGACTGCTTGGCTTGACTGCCGCGTTCCCGGGCGTAGGCAAGCAGCATCAGGAAATACTCGGCCGCACGACCGGTCAGTCCCAGGTATTCGATGGCGCGAGGTTGGCAGCGTCCGGGAAGATGCAGGTCCTTCTGCAGGATGCGGAAGAGATAGCTGCTGTCCAGTCCCAGGTGCTCGGCCATCATGCGGTACGAGAAGAGCGGCAAGGCAAGCTTGCGCTCCTCGTACGCGTCCTTCAGCAGGTCGCGATAGTCCAGATAGTCGAAGACCGGTCGCATGTCTTCCCAGTGTACTCTGAAAAGGCCAACCAGGTCGCCTGAATGTGGCAAATCGCGTTGTCATACTGACAAGGGGGGATTCGCTGCTTGGTCCGGGGATTGAAACGGCTGCAGAAATCCTAGCTGAAGCGGCTTGGACCCAGGCGCTCCTCGAGTTCATCCCGTGCTTCGACGAATTCGCGGTTGCGCGACATGGCGGTCTCGAGGCTGCTGGCGAGGGATTCGGGATGGGCCGCCTCGAGGTAGAATTCCTCCACCAAGGTGCGACCCAGGATGCGGTTGGGAAGGATGCGCGAACCGTCCGAGAGCAGGCGTGCGGCCAGGGTGCGGTCGATCCAGCCGGGATGAGCGGCGGCAACCAAGGGGATTCCGTGCCGGACCACCTCGAGGCATCCGGTTCCCGGAACGGCAAGGGCGCCCTGGGCCCGGGCCAGAAGCGTCTTGGAGAGCTCCCATTCCAGCCCGATTGTTTGACATAATCTGTCAAATTTTGGCGACGGGACCATGGGGACGGCGACCTTTGCCGGAATGCCCAGAATCCTGGCTGCCCGGGCGAAGAGCGGGATGTGCCGTTGCCAGAGGGTCTCCCGGGTTCCGGGAAGCAGGGCGAGTATCGGATCTTCCCGAGTGAGCGGGACGGGTTGGCGAGGATAGCCTTTCCAGGCGACCCGGGCGCCCCAGCATTCCAGCCAAGGTCGTTCGAACGCAAACAATGGCTGGACCGACACGCCCTCGAGGTAGGGTGCCTTGCGGTCCTTCCAGGCCCACAATTGGGGAGGTGCGATCCAGTGGACGGGCAGGCCTTGGTTCTTGGCCCACCGGAGCAAGGGCCGGTTCCAACCGGGGCTGTCGACCAGGAGCACGGCGTCCGGGCGCCAACGCATGGCCTGGGAAAGGAATTTCCGGTGATCGAGCCACAGCCTGGGGAGGTTGCGCAAGGGTCCCGACCATCCGACGAAGTCCAGGCGTTCCTGTCGCAGGAAAAGTCGGGTCCCGACGGACTCAAGCCCAGGACCGCCGCAACCGGCAACCTCCAGCCCCGGATTTGCTGCCTGCTTTAATTTGACAAATTCTGTCGCGAGGCGGTCACCGGAGGGTTCCCCGGCGCTGACCAGCAGGCGCCTGCCGGAAAGGCTCAAAGGAGGATGCCTTGTTCGGCGGCCTTCTTGCGCAAGGCAGTCAAGAGCTTCTTGTCCGACACGAGCAGGTGCAGGGAGGAGAGGCGCTGGGCCTGCCCCTTGGCCATGCGCTCAAGCGTCGAGGCGACCGACTCCTCGGGGCACGCCAGCACGAAGCCTTCGGTCACCTGCACCGGGCGGGCGCGCTGGGTCCAGCCGTCGATGGTGACGCGCACGTTGTCGGGAAGCGGGGCGGCCAGCATCGAGTCGAGGATGGACAGGATCTGTCGGATCTCGACTCCCAGGGCCAGGGCGCGCTGGACGCTTGCGGCGGTGACCTTGGCCACCACCCCGTGGTCGAGGCCCGTGAGCTCGGCAAAGAGGGAGCACCAGGCCAGCGTCTGGGGATCGGGTTTTCCGAACACGAGGTCGTAGGCGGGAGTCAGGTAGATGTGCGGATCGGGCTTGGGGGCGGGCAAGGGCTCGAGACCCAGGTAGGCGCGGCCATCGGCGGAGAAGCCCATGGTGAACTGGCCTTGCGCGTCGAAGCCGGTCTCCAGGATGCCGAAGAGGACCGGATGGACGATGGCCTCGCCCAAGAGGGCCAGGGACTCGTTGGGCGGCAACCGCTCGAGGAACTCCTCCACGGTGGCGTTGATGCTGCGGCCTTCCCAACCGCGACCGATCTGTGGAATGAAGGGATCGCTCCCCTTGAAGGCCTCGACGATGTCGCTGCGCAGGCAGGTGCCGTCCGAGGGCAGGCATTCCAGCACGCGCTTGGACAGGATCTGTCCCAGCCCGCGCAAGGGGCCGTCGATGCGGATGGTCCACTGCAGGTGGCTGATGTGGTGGCCGCATTCGTCGGGCAGGTGGTCCACGCCGGGATCGAGGATGGAAAGCAGGCGCGAGCGCAGGCTGCGCTTGCGGAAGGCTTCCCAACCGGCCTTTAGGATCTCGTGGGCGCCGGCGGTGAGCAGGTATTCCACGTCGTACGAGCGGGACTTGCGCAGGTGGATGCAGTCCAGCGAACGCAACAGCTCGAAGGCGGAGAAATGGCGGGCGGACTGGTTGCCGTCGATGCCGAGCCAGTCGGGAATCGGGACCAGGCGGGATTCCAACGGCTTCATCCACCGGACGGGAATCGAGTCGTCCTGGTTGAGCTTCAGAGGTTCCTTGCTCAGGTGATGGAGCGTGATCCAGGCGTCCCAGAGGAGAATCGGGAAGGAAAATCGCTGGACGGGAAGGGCGGGTCCGGAGAGCTTGAGCCTCTGCCCCAGAAGCTTTCGGATCTTTCCGGCGGCCAGCGACACCGTGTTGGTCACCACGATGGGTTCGGGGGCCGTCCGCGACCCGCGACGCTTTCCGGTGGCCTTGGCCAGCACGGCATCGCTGGCCTGAAGCCGTCGCTGGATCTCGGCCTCGATCTCCTCGATGGAGATTTCCGGCTTGTGGTTGTCTGTCATGCCTCAAAAATGCGTGTCGGAGGGGCGGCTTTGTAGGGCCTATGTCTGCGCACGCGGCGCGTCAGGCATCGGGAGTCAGCAAGCGACGCGCTGACGCGCGCCAGGGATCGTGCGAGGACCATCCCCCACCCCTGACCCTCCCTGTCAGGGAGGGAGTCAGCAAGCAACGCGCAAGCGCGCGCCAGGGATGCCGGCCGCAAGGCCCAAGACCCCGGCGCAACGCGCCGAGGCTTGGCAGGCAGCCCGGCCCTTCTGGCGTCCCTCGACGGTGCAGTCCAGGGGAGCCGAAGGGAGGCGCCCTACCCCAAGCCCAATCGCGGCAGCAGGAAGCGGGGAAGGTCCGTGAGGGTGTCGATGCGAAAGAGCGCCTCGGACCAGTCGGGCATGGATTCCCGGATCAGGAGGCTCCGGTAGCCCTTGGCAAGGCCGGTGGCGCAGTTGTCGGGGCGGTCGTCCACGAAGAGGACCTCGGAGGTCGGCTCGGGGTGGCGGGAGGCCACCATGTCGTAGACGGCCTCGTGCGGCTTGCAGTCGTAGCCGAAGCTCTTGAGGTCGTGGATGGTACCCACGGTGCCTTCGAGTTTCATCAGGCGCAGGGTGCGTTCCACATAGGCGGCTTGCGCGTTGGTGAAGATGTCCACCGGCAGGGACAGGCGATCAAAGACCGCACGGATCTCAGGCGCCGGGCCCGGGAAGACCTCGTCGGGCATGTCGAAGACGAAGTCCAGGAAGTGTTCGGGGTCTTGCAGGCCTTCGTGCATCAGGCCGTGCAGCGTGTTGCCGTGGGTCAAGTAGAGGTGCTTCCTCTTCTCGTGGCCTTCCTCGTGCGAGAGGCGGTCGCGTTGCGCGACATAGAGTGAGATGCGCTCGTCGATCTCGGCAAAGAGGGAGTGGTGCCGGTCGTAGAAAGTGCCGTCGAAGTCAAGCATCAGGCGGCGGATGCCGGGCACGAGTGGCTCGAACCAAAGGCTCTCGAGCGTGCTCAGGGTCATGCCCCAAAGAACGCCAAGGGATGTGCGCACGCCCATGTGTTCCGGCACCGGCGAGGAGACGCGCAAGGACGGATCGTCCAGCGAAGAAAGCGGGACCCAAGCCAGCTCGTCCAGCTCGCCATCGCCACGGGAAGGCACGGCATCGTCCACGAAAAAAAGCCACGGCTGCACGGGGACCAAAGGGCCCGAGTGCCGGCCGGCCCAGGCCAGGGGAAGCTTGCCGCAAAGCGCGGTGCGTGCCATCGTGATGCCGGTCTCCTCGGCCAGTTCTCGCACGGCGGTGTCCAGGAGATCGAGGTCGCCGGGTTCGCGCTTGCCGCCGGGAAAGGCGACGTGTCCGCTCCATGGGTCGCGTGGGCTTTGCACGCGCCTTCCCAGGAGGACCTCGGCGTCAAGCGTTCCGGCATTGCGGATCAGGAGGGCGACGGCAGCGCGAGTCTCCGTCATGGCAGGATCCGTCGTGACAAAATCCGTCAAAGGACCTATCGGCCTTCCTGCAGTCGGCTCACCAGGAAGTCGGCGAAGTTGAGCTTGCGCATCTTGTCCTGGGTCTTCTCGATGTCGTAGGGCACGCGCACGATCTCGACCGAGAGCGTGTCGCTGTCGCAGATGCAGAAGCTGGCCTGCGAGTTGCGGTCGCGGGGCTGGCCCACCGAGCCGACATTCACAAGCAGGCGCTGGTTCTTGTCCAGGGTGTGGGCAAGCGTGTCGCAGATGCGGAAGGACTGCTCGTTTTCCATCACCACAAGCACCGGCCAGTGGGTGTGACCGATGAAGCAGATGCGCTGCTTGAAGAAGCCGAAGGAGTCGACCGCGTCGTCCAAGGCCGAGACGTAGTACCAGTCGGCCGGCGAGCGGGGCGAGGCGTGCACGAAGCACAGCGGGCCTTCGGCTTCCAGGTAGGAGAGGGTCTTGAGGTACGAGACCGAGGCGGGGGTCAGGTTCTCGCGGGTCCACTCGATGGCGCGGCGGGCGTAGAAGTTGAAATTCTCGCTCGACTCGCGCCCCAAGGCCACGGAGTCGTGGTTGCCCAGGATGGTGAGGTTGGATTTCTCACGGATCAGCTCGACGCATTCGTTGGGGTTGGCGCAGTAGCCCACGAGGTCGCCCAAGCAGACGCGGCGTTCCACGCCCAGCTCGTCCATCTTGGCCATGACGGCCTGGAGTGCTTCGAGATTGCCGTGGATGTCGGAGAAGATGCCGTAACGCATGGGAACCTGTGCGGGAGGAAGGTCTTAGGCTGCGCTGCCGTCGGTGTCTTGGAACAGCCGACTTCCGGTGGTGGCGATCTGGCCCTGGTACTTGCCCTGGTAGCCACCTTCGGAGGAGCCTTCCATGCGCACCACCACGAGCTGGCACACGCGCCATCCGGCGCGCAGTTCGATCGGGTGCGAAAGGCCGTTGTAGAGCTCCAGCGTGATGGAGCCTTCGAAGCCGGGATCGACCCAGCCTGCATTTTGAATGAAAAGCCCAAGCCGCCCGATGGAGGAGCGACCCTCCACGAAGGCCGTCAGCTTGTCGGAAAAACTCACGACTTCCATGGTGCGCGCCAGCACGAAGCTGTTGGCGGGCAGGATGAAGGTGTCTCCGATGGTCTCATCGTACGGAATGGGCTCGCCAAAGCGCGAAATGGCGCCGGCCGAGGGGCGCGGAACCAAGAATTGGTTGCCCAGGCGCAGATCGATGGAGGCGGGCTGCAACAGCTCGTCCACCCATGGTGTGACCTTCAACCCACCCGATGCCAATTCCTCGCGCAGAGCGCTCTTGCCCAAGACCATTGGATGAAACCTCTCCTAATAAGTTAGGATCAAGATAACATTCATTCACGGCTACACGCATACCCGGCTTGCATAGAAGAACGGGTGATGACAAAGGCCTGTACGGATGCCGATCCTGGAGCATTGTGTGGGCTATCTTCTGACCAATGGTGGTTTTCATGCTTCTTGCCTTGACTGGGCTTGCGAGTGCCGCTCCTCGCAAGCCATCCAAAGCCGTGACGGTCGAGGCCAAGGCGCGGGCCGAATTCGCCGTCTGTTACCAGCAATCGATCCAAGCCATGAAGGAATGCTCCTTTGGCGGATGCGGAAACATCCTGGCGGCTTGTTACGAACGGCAGCTTGCCGTGGTGCAGCTGGACACCGACCAGAAGCTCCTGCGCTTGCAGGAAGGCCCATGCCGCGAGGAGGTGGATTCCTTGGAGCAGGCCCATGCTGCTTGGAGGGAGCGCTTGGATATCTCGCCGACCTTGAAGGACGCTTGGGCTGGTCAGGACCTGCGGGTGAATGCGGCGCTGCTGCGAAACCACACGCTCAAGGCCATGCTTGAGGCATGTACCAAGGAAAAAGGCCAGCGATGACCGCGATGCTTCTCACAAGTCTTTTGGTCGCGCTCGTCTCGGGCTTTGCCTGGGAGAGGTTCGGGCGTCTGCCTAGGCGCTGGAAGATTGGCCTGCGCGCGGCTCTTCTGATCGTGCTTGGCCTGATCCTGGGGACCTTGGCCGTCGGAGCGCTTTTCGGAAGGCATCTGCCCAAGGATCCGGTGCCGGTGCCTGTCGACACCAATTACCGTCGCAACGCCTAGGAGGTCAGCCGCAGCACTTCTTGAGCTTGTTCCCGCTGCCGCAGAAGCAAGGGCCGTTGCGCTCCAGGGGAACGGGGGGCAGGTGGCGCCCCTTCACGTAGTACCAGCGCCCTTGAAGGCGATGGAACTCGGAACGCTCGCGCAGCTGCTGGGGACCGTTGCCGAAGAAGGCCACGAATTCCACATAGCCCAGTTCCTCATCGGGGTCCGGAGCGGAAAGGATCTTCAGCCCTTTCCAGACGGTGTCCCGGATGGTGGCTTCGATCTCAGTGCGGTCATCGATCCGGCGTGAAAGAGGATGGGTGGTCTCCAGCAGGTACTCCACCAAGCCGGTGCGAAAGGCGGCAAAGCGCGAGCGCATGAGCTGCTCGGGCAGTTGGGGCAAAGCCGTCCCGGCAAGGAACGGCCCACAGCACAGGTTCAGGGCCTTGCGACTCCCGCAAGGGCAAAGTTCGGGCTCCACGGGCATCGAACTCAGGCCTGGCGCTCGATCTTCACCAGGAACGCGTCGGAGATCGACGCGCCGCTGGCCGCCTCGCGCAGGAACTCGCGCAGCTCGAACTTGGCACCGGCCTGGAGTTCGACGATCCACTCCCCTTCCGCCTCGCGCTGGGTCATCGACAGGACCAGGCGCTTCTTGAGCGAATCCTTGGGCATCTCGAAGGTCTGCACCCCCTCGACACGCTTGAGGATGTGCTTGAGGCCGCGGGAATTGAGGTACTTCCCCACCTCGGAACGGAAGGGCGTGCGCAAGGTCCAGCGTGAAGTTTCGATCGGGAGCGGGTCATTTGACAGGATCTGTCCATAGACGCCGAACTCGGCCTGCACCTTCGCAAGCTCATCGGGGTTTAACAGAATCTGTCGTACCCGAAAAGCGCCGTCGGGAAGGAATACCGGATTGAGCATCTCAAGGCCGATGGCCATGCACGCATCGCCGTCCTCGGCGCGGCCGTGCGGTTCGCAGTGGCGATAGAAGGGCGTGAGCTCGGGGAAGGCCACCATGAAGGCGCGAGCCAAGCGCGAATGGATGACATCCATGGGAAGGCCAAAGGAGTCTTCGGACAGGCGCACCTGGAGAGGCACGATCTCCTCGGAGGCTCGGATGGCCTTGATGCGGGCCGCAAGCTTCACGAGGTCGGGCATGGCGTCATCGCGATGGGTGATCAGGAACTTGCGTTCGTCCTTGTCGCACGATCCGCAGGAATGGCAGTGGCCGTTCTTGCCGTCTTGGCCCATGCACACGGAGATCTGCAGGAACTCCTTGCAGTCGAACCACTGCTTGATCACAAAGGCGCGGTCCACCCCCGGCTCCAGCATGTCCCAGGGGACGTCCTCCGAAGGGCCGACGCCGCGAAGGGCCTCCTCTTCCGAGATGCCGCGGGCCTCGAGCTCCTCGCGGAAGGCGACCATGAATTCGTCCGGCACGCCCAGGCGAAAGACGAATCCCGTCTTTTCACAGGCGGCGCGGGCGGCTTCCAGCACCAGCGGCGTGCGGGCGCGCACCAAGATTTGACTCATCCACGACTCGGCCACCTCGGCGGCGCCACGGTATTCGAAGCCCACCTGCACGGCGGCGTTTTTGATATACCCCACGCACCGCGAAAGCGTCTTGGGGTCGGGCATGGTATCAAACTCAAGCGGAGTCCACGGGAAACGCACCAGTGGCGTTGCCGAGACCACGACGCGCGGATGCGAGGCGGCGCGGGCCAGCTTGTCCTTGAGAGTGAGGAGAGTCTTCTTGAACTCGGCGATGTCTTCTTCGTTCTCGTGGCCGGTGGCGATCACGAAGATCTTGAGCTCGCGCAGGCGGGTGCGCAGGAGCGTATCGAAGGAGCGGTCGAGGTCCTTGTCGGACAGGTCCTTCTGCAGGAAGGCGCGCATGCGCGTGCTGATGCCCTCCAGGGCGCAGGTGATGGAGGTCTTTCCGGCGATGCGCAGCAGCTCCACGAAGCCGTGGTCGCGTGCGATGGCGTCAAAGCGCTGGCTCTTGAGCCCGATGGAGGAGAATTCCTCCAGGAGCTTTGCCACCAGCGGGCGGATCGGACCGTAGGTGTTGAAGTTGAAGCTGTAGAGATCCAGGTGCGAAAGGCCCAGCTCGCGCTTGAGGTGGCGCGCCCACTGGAGGGCGTCCTCGCCCGGCACTTCGCGGTAGGGTTTGCGCGACCAGCTTTCGGCGCAGAACGAGCAGAACCAGGGGCAGCCTTCGGAGATCTGGACGGTGCCGGTGCCAGCCACACCGTTTGCCACCGGAACCGGGGCCTTGGGCAGGAAGCGGTTGAGGTCGGGGGTGCGCTTGTGGAACTTCCGGGTGACGGGCTGGGCGTCGTCGGGCAGGAAGACCCCGGCGATGTCGCGCAACTTCTCGCGGATCTCGGCCTTCTTCACGCCGGCCTGTCGGGACTTGCGGATCAGGGCGAAGAATTCCTGGATGGTCTCGGGCTCTTCGCCCAGGAACACGACGTCGACCGGCGATTCGGGTCCCCAGATGGCGCTGGATTGCAGGGCGTTGGCGCCGCCCATCACGACCAAGGGCAGGTCTTCGCGGGACAGACGCTCGGTGAGGTTCACCGGAATGCCGCTTTTCTCCAGCATCTGCGGGAGGTTGACCAGCTCCTGGACCAAGGCGTTGGAAAACGAAAGGACATCGAAGGCGCGCACGTCGCGGTGCAGGCCGCCCAGCATCCACGGGATGCCGGCTTCCTCGAAGAGTTGCGCATCGCGCACGGGCGGGAGCCAAGCCATGTCGGGGCACACGCCCTCGACCTCGGCAAGGATCCTGTACAGGAGGGTGTGGGTGAACGACTCGAGGGTGTCCTGCCACGAGGAAAGGCGGGTGATCAGGACGCGCAGGTCCCGCTCGTCCCAGGCGCTTTCGGGCAGGCGGTTGGGTTCGGATCCAGCAAGCCAGAGGCCGCCGCCGGTCAGATGTTGGCGGTTTGCCTGGAACCAGGCCCTATGATCGGTATGTTCGTTCAGCACGGGGGCAAAGGTATGTCGCGCACGCGTGAAATCAACGCACGAGTTCAGTCCGGCATCGGAACAAGCCGAGGGTGCGATCCATTCAATGGACAACGAAAGGTGGTCGTCATGGATCGACATCCCTTGGAATTGTGGACTTCAATCAATAGTTATTGGCAATCTCCTGTCCCGCCAGCGCATTTCAATGAAGGACGAATTATGGAATTCAGAACCGCAGACCGAGGCGACCTCCTTGGGATCTTGGAGCTCTACCGGCATTTGAATCCAGAGGATGCGCCCTTGGCGTTGGACAGGGCGGAAGTGGTGTGGGAAGAGGTGGAATCCCATCCGGGAATCACATACCTCGTGGCGGTCGAAGCCGGAAAGGTGGTCTCCACCTGCAACGTCTCGATCCTGCCCA
>JBDKGV010000096.1:0-12363 GCA_039798005.1 Fibrobacterota bacterium | reverse complement strand
CACCAGGAAGATGCGCTTGCCCATCTTCTGGGCGAGGAGCGCCAGTTCGATGAAGTCCTCGTCCTTGTAGCCGTTGCAGATGATCAAGGATTCGGGGTTGTCCTGGATGGCCAGCACGGCGTGGAGCTCCGGCTTGGAGCCGGCCTCGAGTCCGATGTTGAACTTCTTGCCGTGCTCGACGATCTCCTCAAGGACCGGGCGCTGTTGGTTCACCTTGATGGGGTACACGTTGTAGTGCTTGCCCTGGAAGCCGTACTCGTTGGCGGCCTTCTCGAAGCAGTTGAAGATCTGCTCGATGCGATGGTCCAGGATGTCGGGAAAGCGCAAAAGGACCGGTGTCGCGAGGTCGCGCAGCTCCAGGTCCTGCATCACCTCGACGAGGTCGATCGAAGGTCCCTTCTCCTTCAACGGGCAGACCGTGGCATGGCCCTTGTCGTTGATGTCGAAGTAGCGGATGCCCCATCCGCCGGTGTTGTAGAGTTCCCGTGAGTCTTCGATCTTCCATTTGCGCATCGGTCCGCTCCGCGTCTGTGGGAGGGTGTGTGGCCCGGAACGCACCTCGCGCCCCGTCCTTCCTCGGGATTCCCGTCCCGAGCAAGTGCGGGCGAATCTAGAAAGCGTGGGGGAGAATCGTGTTGCGGATGCGTTTCGGGTTGCGAAGCCCTCAGCGGCCCGGCTCGGCCTGCTTCAGCTCACGCGCCCTCTCCATGGGCTCGCCGTCGCGGAGGTTGCTTTGGGATCTGCCTTCCTTGGCCAGATCCTCCTGGCAGCGCTTGGTGGTGGCATCCAGCTCCTCGATGTTCAATTCACGGGCCGTGCCGGTGGAATTGGCCACCTTCTTCTCAAGGTCGGAGACCTTGCGGCAGTTGGCGGAAGTGGAGCAACCGATGAAGGTGAAGGCGGTGGCGGCGAGCAGGAACGGGAGGTGCATCGCCAAAGGAGAGAAATGCCAGGCTTCGGTGTCAATCCCATCGGGCTTGATTCCCTGAAGTCCGCTGCGGGTTTCGTCGCCGTGCCATGGATCCGGTGACGGATCTTGTCAAATGACAGGATCCGTCATCAATGGCGCGGGCTAGGGAATCCAGCTCACCGGCATGGTGATCGAACCTGTCGAGGTGACCACCCGCAGCAGGTAGGTGCCGGCGGGGACGGGTGCGCCTTGGAGGTTGCGGCCGTCCCAATCCACGTTTGCGACCGCTCCCCACCGGGCGACGGTGCGGCCCTGAAGGTTGGTGAGCACCCATGCGCGGGGGATCTCCTTGCCGTTCCAGGCAAGGACGAGGTGCCCACCCTGCCGACGCAAGTTGACCGAGCGCCCTTGTTCCTTGCCACCCTGGCTTGCGGCGATGTCCGTGGCGAGGAACATTCCCGCGGAAAGATCCGCTTGGGCCTCGGAAAGGGGGATGCCGTCGACGGCCAGGAAGGCGGTGTATTTCGACAGGACCTGGTAGGCCTTGGAAAGCTCGATGATGCGGGACTTGTTGACTCTGGATGTGCCTTCGCGGGTCTCCAGGTCGTTGATGGTCTCCCGCGCCCACACCAACGGCACGGTCTGCGTGGCGGCACAGGTGCCGGAGAACTTGACCGGTTGAGCCATGCTCCAGGCTTGCCCGTTGCGGGTGCCTTGGAGCGTGAGGGTGGCCGGACCTTCTCCGACATAGCGGCCCGAGAGGGTCCACGGCAGTCCGCGGTAGAGCATGCTTCCGGTGCTGGAGATGGAATCCATGGTGAGGAAGCCGCCGAAGCTGCTGGAAAGGTTCCCCACCTGCGGGCTTGCGATGCGGGACCAGGCGGCGTTGGTGGCGGTGGTGAGATTCTCGGTTTCCGTCAAGGGCGTCGCGAAGCCGTTGCCGATCCGGGCCGCCTCCTCCAGGAAATAGCGGTTGAGGTTGTTGCCGCATCCGAAGGTGACGACCTGCGGGGCCGGCACCGCCTTCTGAAGGACCGACAGGATCGACGACTCGTCGGTGATGAAGCCGTCCGTCAGGAAGATGTAGACGCGCTGGCGGCCGCTGGTGACCGGCACGGCAAGGCTTGCCTGGATGGCGGAGAGCAGTTGGGTGCCCCCGGCGACCTGGATGCCTTCTACGAAGGTCGTCGCTGTCTTGACATTGGCCGAGGTGGCCGGCACCGGCGTCTTTCCGAGGCCATAGAGGATGTCGTCGCTGAAGGCGATCACCGTGAGGTTGTCCGCTGCGTTGAGCTGGGAGAGGATCCGCGTCGCGATGGTCTTCTCATGCGCCAAGGGCCAGCCGTACTGGGAGCCCGAGCGGTCGATCAGGAGCACCACATCCTTGGGGATCTCCCCGGCGGGGGCCGAAAGATCGGGGAAGACCGTGACCCGGAAGAATCCGGTGTCGCGACCGGATGGCTTGCACGAGAGCATGGTTCCTTCGATGGCGCCGGCGGAGCGATGCAAGCGGAGCACGAAGTCGCGGTTGGGATAGGTGGACTGGTTCACAAGCCAGAGGGCCCGACCGAAGGTCGCCTCGGGATTGGCCAAGGTGTCGAGAAGGCCGCGCGAGATCAAGGTCGGACGCGCTTCGTCGAGGCCGCGGCTTTCGATGGGATGGGTCGGCGACACGATGCTGTCCAGGTTCGTGCCGGACTGGACCAGCACATTGAATTGAAAGCTCGGGCCGTCGCGGTTTTCCGGCGGGTTCCAGCCGGTGATGGTTCCAGCGGGCTCCGGGGCTCCTTGGGACGGATAGCGTTCTCCCACCATGGTGGGGAAGGCCAGTTCGTACCAGCCATCGACATGCTTGAGGGGAATGCTCACGCGGATCTCGACGAAGACGGTGTCCCCTGCGCCGAGATTGGCAAGTTTCTGCTGGAACAGGTTCGGTCTTTCCTGCAAGAGGAGTCCCGCCTGCCCGCCGGCGTTCTTGACCGAATCGTAGATGTTCTGCGCCAGGACCTTCTCCTCGATATGGGCCCGGTAGAGCTTGCCCTTGGTCTGGAAGGCCATGGCATGCACCGACCCCTTTTCCGGGAGCGGGAAGACGTAGGCGATCTCGGTCCGGTGGCTCAGGGGATTGACGAAGGCCTGGGTGACCGTGGCTTGGGCATAGCCGTCGGTCACGATCAGGTTCACCCGGGTCAGGGCTGGTGCCAAGGCGGTTTCGGCCTGGCGGAGGGAATCTTGGATGACGCAGCCTGGCCCCTTGAAGACCATCACGTCCATGGATTTCAGGGAGGCAAGGCATGCCACGGCAGGCAGGCAGACGGCAAGCAACAGGGAGCGCAGAGGCATGGTTCGCCTTTCGAGAATGGGTTCATGTGAGGGGATCTTCCTCACGATGGCTGTGTAGAGAAGATGGCCTCGAAAGTTCATGCCGTGTGTTCTATGGATGGTAGAACAGCCGATCCTGAGGATGCGGAATGTGATCCCGGTCACTTGGGATTTGATTTCCTTTCAAAATCAGCTTATATCTTGACGAGTTCCTCAATGCTCCTCCCGGAGGTTTGCTGTGCACAAGACGACTCTTTCTCTCTTGCTCCTTCTCGCGGCTGGCTCGATGGCCGCCACGACGCTTGCGGATTACGAGATCCGCAAGGGGCAGACCCTCAGCTACATCGCCTTCCTCAAGCTGGGCGCTTGGGACGAGTCGGTGGCGGCCCAGATCAAGGCCGACAACCCCGGCATCGATCTCGATCGCGTCGAGGTGGGGCAGAAGATCAAGCTGCGCCTGCCTTCCAGCGATCCGCTCAAGCCGATCGATCCCGCCAAACAGTTGCAGGTGGCCTCCAAGAAGGCGGTCGTGACCATGGTGCGCGGCACCGGCAAGATCGTGCGCGCCGGCGGTGGCTCGGAGACGCTGCGCCCGAACCTGTTCCTTGCCACCGGCGATGCCGTGATCACGGACGCCGGAAGCTATGCCGAGCTCATCATCGACAACCAGAGCGTGCTGCGCCTCAATGAGAAGACCCAGGTGAAGATGCTGGCGATCCAGGCTCCCCAGGTCGCCACCGCCACCGAGAAGCGCCCCTTCTACACGCGCATTGCGCTGGTCACGGGCAAGACCTGGGCCAAGGTCCAGAAGTGGGCGGGCGGCACCATCAACTACCAGATCCAGCTTCCCACCGCCATTGCAGGTGTCCATGGCACCGTGTTTGAAACCGAAGTGAATGCGGACTCCACGGGTGCGGTCGCGGTGCATCAGGGTGAGGTGGGCGTGGGCGGCGGCGGCGCGGCTCCGGTCAAGAAAAGCCTGGCTCCCAAGGCGGTTGCGGGTCCCCAGGAAGTGGGCATGGGCGAGTGGATCCATATCCTCAAGGCCGGACAGCGGATCGACGTGCCCAAGTCGGGGCTTCCCGAGAAGCCCAAGGAATTCAAGACTGCGGTCGGTGACCCGTGGGCCGACATGAACCGCGAGCGCGACTGCCTCTGCGACTGATGAAGAAGTTCGCCTACCTCCACGCCGGACTGACCCTTGCCGTTCTTGGATTGGTCGCCCTGCGACCGATCTTTTCCGTCAATCGCCTCTGGCAAGACAAACTGGCGGCCATCGCGCCTTCCGGTACGCCTTCGGGCGAAGTCGTGGTGGTGGGCATCTCCGATGCCGACATCCAGCATTTCGGCCCTTGGCCTTGGGATCGCGCGGTCACGGCAAAGCTCTTTGCCAGCGTCGCGGCGGCGGGTCCCAAGGTCATGGCGTTCGATGGATTCTTCCCTCACCGCAGCGTTCCCCAGCCGGGGGACTCCGTGCTGCTTCGCACCCTTGCCGAGATTTCGACGACCACCAAGGTCATCCTCCCCTTCCAGTTCTCCGGTGTGCGCAACGATCCGGCTCTGGACCTGAAGGGACTTCAGACCCCCGTGCTTTTGCAGACCAGCGCGATCCAGATGCTCACCGATCTCAATGCGCTCAAGGCGGCACCGCTTTTTCGCAGTGAAGCGATCCTGTGGGGGGACTCCGCCTATCAAGTCTCCTCGGCTCCGGCCGGGCACATCCACTCCTCCGCCGACCCCGAGGACGGAACCTATCGGCGCAACCTTTTCGTCGTGCGCCACGGGGACGATTTCATTCCCTCCGTGGTGGTGTCCCTGCTGGCCGCTTGGAAGGATGCGAGCCTTTCCGACGTCAGCCTGTCACCGGATGCCGTGCGCGTGAAGGATCTCTCCATTCCGCTGGATCGCTACGGCTACGCGCCGCTGCGCTGGCTGGGCCCTCCCGGAACGGTTCCTACCGTATCCGCCTCTCAAGTGATCGAAGACCCGAAGGTCGCCGAAAAGCTCAAGGGCAAGATCGTGGTGATCGGTGTCACGACCGCCGCCGCGCTCAATCGCGAGACGGGGGACTTCTTCCGCACTCCGGTGGCCGATCGCTTCCCGGGAGTGGAGATCTGGGGTGTGGCGTTGGAGAACGCCCTCCAAGGCACCGTGCCGGTGTCTCCCGCTTGGTTGCGTCTGGTGGAAATCGCCCTTGGATTGGGGATTGCCGGTGGCGTCTGGTTTGGTCTGTCCCGCAAAGGGTGGGGACCCATGGCACAGGGAATCGGTGCCGGGGCTTTGGTGGGATGCCTTGCGATCCTTGTCCTGCTGGACCGTTTCTTGGCGGTGCAGACGGCGCTTGACCTGCCTCTGGTCGGCTTGGTCGCTGGACTGGGCGGCGTCTGGGCGTTCCGCATGCCACGAGTCGAGGCGGCCCAGGGTGCGTCCGGATTCAAGCCCGCTGCAGGTGTCGTCCTGCCCGCCCAGGCCCAAGCCACGACCGGTCCCGATGACGGAAAGAAGCGGATCGGGAAGTTCGAGATCGTGCGAGAGATCGGGCGCGGTGCGATGGGCGTGGTGTACGACGGTTACGACGAAGGGCTCGATCGCCATGCGGCGATCAAGGTGATCGCTCCGGAGCGTCGCATGGGGGAGAAGCCCGAGGAGTCGCTGGAGCGCTTCAAGCGCGAGGCGCGTGCCATCGCGGCCCTGAATCACCCCTCCATTGTGACCATCTACGAAAGCGGAGAGTGGCAGGAAAGCCACTACATCGCCATGGAATTCCTGCGTGGCAAGGGCTTGGACGAGTTGATGGTGGGCAAGCGCTTCTCCTGGCGCGAGATCCATGATCTGGGTGGGCAGATCCTTGCCGGCCTTGGGTATGCGCACAGTCTTGGAGTGGTTCATCGCGACATCAAGCCCGCCAACATCATGGTGGTGGACGATGGTCGTCACGCGAAGCTCACCGACTTCGGATTGGCCCGCAAGGGCGATGCGTCCATGTCCTTGACCCAAGAGGGAACGGTGCTGGGCACCCCCTACTACATGGCTCCGGAGCAGGTGGAAGGCAAGCGCACCGATGCCCACAGCGACCAGTTCTCACTGGGCCTCGTGTTCTTCGAGATGTTGGCCGGTTGCCGTGCCTACGACGGCGAGGACGTGCGTTCCATCATGCTCAAGATCCTCCTTCAGCCGCCCAAGGACTTGGCGCCGCACTTGGAGATGGAAGTGCCCACCTCGGTGCTTGGTTTCATGGAAACCATGCTTGAGAAGGAAGCTTCCAAGCGCTTCCCGACCTTGGAAGATGCGCTCAAGGAATGGAATCGCCTGCCGGTCTGAAAACCGGTCAGGGCCGGGCCGGATGCAGGAAGGGCGCGAGTCCGGGGCCGTGCATCATCAATCGGCCCAGTCCCAACGTGGCTGGGTGAAGGCTCACGAAGCGCATCTCCAGCACGCAATGGCGACTGCGCATCCAATCCACTTGCGGATTGGTCGCGGTGGACGGCGGTTGCAGTCGAGCGACCGGGATGGCGACGGCTTGCCAGGAGGCCGATGGAGCGAGGTCGAAGCCCGGGTTGGAGGTGAAATCGTTCAGGGAATCGTGCACCGCTGAACGGAATTCCAGCCGGACCGGTCCGGTGCTGCGCGCCAGGAAGGTCACGGAGTCCAGTGCGGAGAGGTCGATGCATGAGCCGAGGCTCGTGAAGGTCATGCCGATCTGTGCGTAGCGCCCGGTCGGGCCGCCTGCGGTGGTGTCCACGGCAAAACGCAGCTGGACCGAGCCGCCACCGATCCCGGTGTCGCCGGGCATCAGCAGGTCGCTCCACTCCGAGGCGGCACTGCCGTCGATGCGTTGCACGCGACTCTTTCCTCCGTCCTGCCGGTCGTCGGACAGGTACCAGTTCACCGAGGGGGCCGCACCGGCCAAGGTGGATTGCCGCGAGCGGAACTCATCCAAGACGACGGCGCCTCGGGTCGCCTTGGCACGCAGGGCGGGATCGCCGATCCAAGGGAGGGTGTCCCGCTTTCCGGGGCGTATCGTCAGGGAGTCCATGCGGCCGGTGCCGTCGCGCAGGCGCAGATGGGCGATGCCGGGCGAGAGGGAATCGAACCGGAAGCTGCCGGAACTGTCGGTGAGAGCGGAACGGGGAGTGCCGGCGAGGCCGATCAGGACGGGGATGCCGCCAGGGTTCCAGATCCTGCCGTCAAGCGCCCCGAGTTCCTGAAGCCCCAAGGTGAGCGCTGTCTTGGACGACCGCGACTGCTGGAGATGTTCCATGCGGCCATGCCCCGCCGTGCGGGCCTCCACGATCCAATCCCCCTCGTCGAGGGATGCCCGGACTTGGCCGTTGCTGTCCGTCATGCCCAGAAAGCCGGGTGCGGCACCCTCGTCCTTTTCGTTCCAGTCGATCGGGCGGATGCGAACCAAGGCACCGGCGGCACTGTTTCCGGATGGGAGGCTTGCTTGAAGGGTGAGCGTGTTGTTGGTTTCGATTCCGCCTCCGCCCGCCAGTTCACCTGAACTGCACGCGCCCAGGACCAAGGGGGCCAGGAAAAGAGCCCGCTTCATGCGGAGTCCCCGAGGCGTCGGGTGAGCGGGAAGATCTGGAAATTGACCTGGTGAACCCGGTCCGGCTGGCGATCCTCCCGGGCCATCTCCAGGATTTCCCGGCGCAATTGGCGCACGCGCTCCTTCACCCGTTCCATCATGGCATCGGAAATGGAAAGGGTGAGCGTGGCGATCTCCCGCTCTTCCCGGGGGAATTGCTCGATTGCCACCTTGGCGAGATCCATGGTGGCGCGCTGGAAGTTGCGGATCGCTTGGATCGCCGCTTCGTCAGGAGTGGTCAGCACGGCGTCGGTCTTGCGCCAGATGCCTTCCTCATCGATCCGGGCAAGGCCCAGGTCTTCCAGCAATTCCAGACTCTGCCGGACTTCTTGGGCGCTTGCCGGCGGGATCAATCGCAGGCCAAGCGCCTCGTCCTGGTCGCGATGGGGAGCCAGATCCAGCAGTTCCCGCACGGCGCTGTGTCGCCAGTGCTCGAACAGGCGCAGCTGGGAATGCTGCAAGGCCTGCACCCGGCTCTTGCGCACGGCAGAGAGCTTTTCCAGGAAAAAACGCCGTTCCGCTTCGCCTTCGGCCTGGTTGTGCATCACCAGGTGCTCGAAGTATTCCTTTTCGGCGCGATTGAGCCGGAAGATGCTTGCCAAGGCCACGGCCGCGTCCATGGGAATGCGGCGGCTTCCGTCCAGGATGCGGGAAAAGCCCCCCGAGGAGCCGAATCCCGCCTTTCCGGCGATGTACCGATGGGAAAAGGCCGGATTGTCCGCTTTGCGCGCCGCATAGGCATCCTTGAGAAAGGAGCGAAAGTCGAAGTATTCAAAGACATCCGGCATCGGCATGGGTCTTCAGGATACCTTCTCAAGGTGGTTGCTGCGCGACTTTCTGCACGGATGCGCTTCCACGGCGGAAGCAAGCCTGAAGATTACTTCTTCTTCTTGGGTTTCTTCGGACCTTCCTTGGTCGGAACCAGCATGCCGGGACCGAATTCCTCGGATTGGATCGCTTCCAGGTTCTGGCGAAGGATGCTGGTGTCGGCGATGGCAAGATTGCGAACCAGTTGTCCTTTTTCGTTGGGTGTGATCAGCATGGCCTGCAGACGGGTGATGACGCCTTCCCTGCTGTTGCGCAGACCAAAGCGCAGCACCACGCGACTTTGCGGCAAATAGGGCGCCTGAAAAAGTCCTGCCACCAAACCGCTGTCGGCCTGGATGTTGAAGTCCATGCTGTCGTTGCGGTTCTGGGTCAGCATCCAGCCTCGGTTCATCAGCCTGGGTGTGACCTTGGACTTGACCTGCTCGACCTTGAGATCGGGCAGCACGATCTGCACGGACGGATGGCTGGAAAATGCGGTCGAACTGGCTTGGCGGATCGCCGGGATGGCTGGTGTGCTCACCGGGAC
Source organism: Fibrobacterota bacterium (assembly GCA_039798005.1). Taxonomy (GTDB): domain Bacteria; phylum Fibrobacterota; class Fibrobacteria; order UBA5070; family UBA5070; genus JBDKGV01. Next base: position 3,186 of record JBDKGV010000096.1, on the reverse strand, counting down.
TGGCACCTTCCCCAAGGAATCCGACGCGACGGGTCCTGGTGCCAAATCGGGCTTCGGAGCCGCAGTGGTGGAATCGACAGGGATCGTCGTTGGACTTGGGGCCTTTCGGAACAGATCCAGAAATCCGGAAGGCAAGCACGACAAGGCCATGGCCAAAGGCAGAACGATCATGCTCATACAATGGGGGCCAAGGGCGGTGGAGTCAAGCGGTTTTGCGCGCTGTGCCCTGATCGGAGGCTTGAACGGGGGTGAATTCCAGCTGTTTGCGGAGATTGTCCCAGAAATGCACGTCCCATGGGCGTGGATCGCGCCAGGCCTTGGCGGTGGCAAGAGCAGCGGGAAAGATGCCCACCACACAGGGAAGGGCAAGGGCAAGCCCCTTGGCCCAGACCGCATCGCCACGGGTCAGCTTGTCCCAGGGCAGGACGCGTCCCAGCTCCTGGCCGACCAGCAGGAAACTGACCAGCCTCAAGGAGTAAAGGACGAAGGCCGTGACCCCCTCCTGGGACAGGGGGAGTCCATCGATCAGGTGGCCAGGCGCCGGCAGATGCAGCCAGCCTAGCCAGAGGAAGAAGGGCCACGCTCCTTTCAGGGAACGCAGATGCTGCCGTCCCAAGGGGATGGCACCCGAAAGGACGATCCAGGACGCTTCCAGGCTGGATACGGCAAAGGCGGCCACGATGGTTGCGACGCACAGGACGGCAATCAACGGGCGGCTGCGTGAGGCAAGCGTGCCGTTGGGCAGGTCGGGGAGGCCACGGGACAGGCTCTCCCAATCGCGGTGGCGCCAGAAGCGAAAGGCAAGACCCCCCACAATGCCCCCGGAAATTCCCGACCAAGCCAGCAAGGGGCCGACTTGGGACCAGAGGCCGCTGTGTCCGACCATCAGGTCTGCGGCCGTGCCAAGTTGGGCGAGGTTGAACCCGGCGGCAAGCAAGGCTCCGGCCCCTGCCCATCCAAGCCAATTGCGTTGCACGAGGAACCGTACCAACGGCCCGAGAAGCAGGAGGCTCGCCGCCCCGGAAATGCCGGAGAGCAGGAAGGAACTGGCGGCCTGACCACCGCAGATCAGGGCAAGGATGTTGCGCAGCAGGAACAGGGCCAAGGCCGGCAAGGTGCCGAAGGAAAGGAGCCACGGCAGAAGGATCGCCCAGGAGATGCCCAGCCGCAGCCATGGGAAGAGGGGGATGCGAGGCAGCAGGGATTCGCCGATTTGCAGGGCCGACGAGAGCAGCAGGGCCGCGGCGAAGATCCTTGGAGTGTAGCGGTGCGCATCACTGGATGGCATCGAGTTCCCCTTGGGCATGTTTGCCTTCCACGACGATCACGACCCCGGAGGGGACGCAGACCAATTTGTCGCTCACATGCCGCACGCGTCCTTGGTGGACGCAGATCTGGTTTGCGCAGGGGGATGACACCAGTCGGACCTGATCTTGGCCATGCTCGATCACCAAAGGGCCCAGGCGTCCTTGCACCGTGTCGCGTGCAAGCTTTCCCGCAAGCGGCCACCAAGCCAGCTCCTTGCCTTGGTACCGCACCACCGCACGACTGCCGTCCTGGACCGGTTGCCCCAGCCACAGCCACGATCCACCAGCGATCAGGCTCACCAGCAACGGAAGATCAAGCCAACGGAAGGGCGTGCCGGGAGGTTTGCGACTCATCGAAGGTTCCCGTTTCCAAGCAAGGGGCCCGGAATCCCCAAGCCCGTGTCAGGAGCAACCACCGCGCGGGGCCGGAACAACCGAAGGGCAGTGCGCTGCATGGTTTCACGATAGCATCTTCAGCGAGCCTGGGCAACCGACGCTGCACTTCGCTTTGCGTTCAAGCCGGTGCGAAGCGCCGTCCTGGCCAAGGGAATGGGTGCAGTTGGAATTGCGAACGGATTTTTCCGGCGTTGGTCAATCTCTTCGGGACCGATTCCTCGCAGCACTGCTGCGGGGTTGGATTATTCAATGGGTTTCGATGCGGCGTTCGGATCGACCTTTTCGTGTCCTTTTCCGGATCGGATCCCCAAGAGGAGGACTCCTGAGATGATGAACGCCGCCCCGACCCCTTGGCGCCAAGTCAATGATTCGTGCAGGAACAGGTTGGCAAGCAGGATGGTGGACACGGGGCCCAAGGAACTCGCGATGGCTGCTGGTCCTGCCCCGATCCGGCGGATGCCGAAGGAGAGCAGGAGCGATGGTGCGATGGTGGAGACGACGGCCATGATGGCTCCCCATCCGAAGGCGGCCGCGGGAAGAGTCTTGGCGAAACTGCCGCCGAGGCCGCTGTGCAAGAGTACGGCAAGGCAGGATACGGTCATGGCCCAGGCGGTGATGCGGGAAGGGGCAAGCCTTGGCACCCAGCGTTCCACCCCGGTCAGATAGACGGCGTAGGTCAGGGTTGAGCCGAAGACAAGCAGGATTCCAAGCCACTGGCCTTTGGTCGCATGCACATCGCCAAGCGAGATGGCCATGCCCCCGTAGCACAGGAGAAGGGAGGCCCAAACCGCCGGGCGAGGGAGCTTCCGGTCCAGGCACGCGCCCAGGACCACTGCCAAGGTGGGATAAAGGAAGAGCACCAACCGTTCCAGGCTTGCGGATACGTATTGGAGGCCAAGGAAGTCCAGCAGACTGGAGAGGTAATACCCCAACAGGCCAAGGGCGAAGAGGGAAATCGCCTCTTTACGGGTGAGGGGACTGGTGGCGCGACGTTCCTCCCGGACCAGCAGGATCAGGAAAACCGGAAGGGCGAAGGCCATGCGCAGGCCCAGCATCTGCAGGGCATCGGCTCCGGCGGCGTAGCCCAGTTTGGCGAAGATCGCCTTGGTGGAAAAGCACAGTGCCGACAACAGCACCAAGAGAAAGCCCTTGTTCATTCTTGGGGCAAAGATAGGGCAAGGGCCAAACCCGTGGCCCATGAGACGATGAGTTTGATGTGAACAGCATCCATTTCGGGAGCAGCAAAGCTCAGACCACGGACTGTTCGAACTCACCTGAGACGATATTCAGGCCTGCTTGGCGACAGAGCTCGTGGGCATCCCGGCTTCTGGAGTGCATGCCTTCATCATCCGCCCGGACGAGACGAATACGCAGGTCGTGTCATGGGCGGATCAGCGAAGATTGGTACGACTGGGTGGTACTTCGAGCGCGCACGAGGTAGGCTCCTGAGGCAAGCGCAGGATAGGGAGTCATGGCGGCGGGG
>JBDKGV010000095.1:0-12567 GCA_039798005.1 Fibrobacterota bacterium | reverse complement strand
CTTCACGTAGTGGGTCGTCTTGTCCTCGATCTTGCCGCTCTCGGGATTCTTGTAGCGGTAGTCGACCGTCCCGGTACCCTTGGCCTTGGCGCCTTCCACGATCTCCTTGCGGAAGAGCTTGCCGTCCACGTCCGGAGTCTCGATGAGATTCTTGCCGATGAGCTTGGGGTTCTTGGGATGGGCCAGCATGGTCCCCGTCAGGTCGTAGGCGAAGACGTAGATCTCCCCTTCCACATAGGGCCCCTTGGCATCGGAGATCTCCTTGAGGGCTGCGGCCTTGTCCGCCTTGACCGCAGCGGTCGCCTTCTTGAGCAGAGCCAGTGCCGTGACCTTCTCCTGGCCGTCGCCGGCAAAGGAAAGCGTGCCCAACAGGAAGAGGCAGGAGAGAAAGCGGACGGCAAGTTTCATGGCAGGATTCCTTTCATAGGATTTGGAATTCCATCATGCCATAACTGAACCGTCGATGTCGAGTCAAAACCGCGCCAGGGATGCCGGCTTTGCCCAAGACCCCGGCCGAAGGCCGAGGCTTGGCAGGCAGCCCGGTTCCCGCCCATCAGTCAATCCCGCATCGCGTTGGAGGGGTGGACCTGAGGTCCACCCGTACACCATTGTTTGCGGGGACGCGTGTCAGGGGCGGGAAGGCGCCCTGAAATGGTCGTATCAGAGTACGAACAGGTTGTCGCGGTGCACAGCCTCTTCCGGACCGTCGTGGCCCAGCAGTTCCGTGATCTCGCCCGACTTGTGCCCCAGGATCGCAGCCAGCTCCTCGGCCCCGTAGGCCGCCACGCCGCGCGCGACCGCCGTGCCCTCGAGATTGCAGATGTCCACCACCTGGCCGGCGGCGAACTTGCCTTCGAGCTTGCGGATGCCCATGGGGAGGAGCGAAGTGCGGCGCTCGACCACCGCCTTGATCGCGCCCTCGTCGCACAGGAGCTTGCCCGCGGGCTTGCTCACGAAGGCGATCCAGCGCTTCTTGGCGCCCATGCGCTTTTCCGCGGGGAGGAAGAGCGTCCCGTGGGCCGCGCCTTCGAGGATGTCGGAGAGGCTCACCTTGAATCCATTGGCGATCACGCAGGCCGAACCGCCGCGAGTGACTTGCTTGGCTGCCAGCACCTTGGTACGCATGCCTCCGGTGGAGGCGACGGATCCTGTCCCGCCCGCCAGCGCCTCGATCTCGGAGGTGACCTTCTGGACCACCGGGATGAGAGCGGCCTCGGGGTTGGTCTTGGGGTTGTCGGTGAAGAGCCCGTCGATGTCCGAGAGGATGATCAGGAGGTCCGCGCCCAGGAAGTGGCAGACGTCGGCCGAGAGCTTGTCGTTGTCGCCCACCTTGATCTCGGCAGTGGCGACGGTGTCGTTCTCGTTGACGATGGGCAGCACCCCGTGGGCGTGCAGCGCCTCCACGGTGGCCCGGATGTTCTTGAAGCGTTCGGGGCTGCGCAGGTCCTCGCCGGTGAGCAGGATCTGAGCCACCGGTACGCCCTTGGCGGCGAAGGCCGTCTCGTAGGCGTGCATCAGGCGAATCTGCCCGACCGCCGCACAGGCCTGCTTCTCCGCCAGGATCTTGGGCTTGGTGGCGAAGCCCAGCACGCCCATACCGGTACCGACGGCGCCCGACGAGACCAGCACGACCTTGTGGTTTGACAGAATCTGTCCGAGATTGTCCACCAGGGCCTGGAGCTGTTCCGGGGCGAATCCGCCTTCCTCGTGGGTCAGGAGGCGCGTGCCCACCTTGACCACGACGGTCTTGGCCTGGGACAGAATCTGTCGGCGCAGGTCGCTCATGCGGAGGCGGAATCCCCGTGCAGGATCGCGGCGCACTCGGCGGAGGTGCAACGGTTCTCGAAGAGCGCCTTGCCCACGATCACGCCTGCGATGCCGGGGTGCGCGGCCTGGCGGATGGCGCGCAGGTCCTCAAGCCCCGAGATACCGCCCGAGACGATGGTGCCAAGTCCCGTGCCTTCGGCAAACGCAGTGGTTTGCGGGAGGTTCGGGCCGGTCAGGGTGCCGTCGCGGGAGATGTCGGTGTAGACGCAGGTGGTGATGCCCAGGGCGCGCATGCCGCGCCCCAGGTCCTGGGCCTGGAGCTTGGCTCCGTCGACCCAACCGGCGATCTTCACTTCGCCGTCGCGGGCGTCGATCCCCACGATCACACGCTTCTCACCCCAGCGGGCCAGCATTGCCTCGACGACCTTCGGGTCCTTGGCGGCCACGGTGCCGACGATGATGCGGTCCACGCCCCATTCCTCGAGCACGCGGGCGGCCGAGTCCATGTCGCGGATGCCGCCACCCAGCTCCGTGGGGCACTTGGCCTCCTGCACGATGCGCTTGATGGCCAAGGCGTTCTGCGAGGAGCCGTCGAAGGCGGCGTCCAGGTCCACGAGGTGGATGCGGTCGGCACCGCCCTCGCGCCAAGAGGCGGCGATCTCCCAAGGGGCCTGGCTGTAGACGGTCTTCTGGTCGCGCTTGCCCTGGTACAGGCGGACGGCGCAGGCCTCCATCAGATCGATGGCCGGCAGAAATTCGAGTCGTGTGGTCATGAGTCCCGCAAATGGAGCAAAACCCATGCGCCCACAGGTGACGAAATTACGCCAGGCGCTCCAGAACCCAGACATTTCCGGGCTCGACCCCTTCGAGATCGCGCACGGCCTCGTAACCGGTCATGGCCAGGCCCAGCTCGATGGGCAGCGAGAAGAACTCGGCAGGATCTTCGTCAGCCTTGGCATCCTCGATGGCCCGCTCGTGGATTTCCTTGAACGCAGCCGGAAGTTCCCCCTCGATGTCGAGGTGGTCCGCCCCTTCCTCCCCGGCGTGACTCAAGACCCATTCGGCCTCGCCGTCCTTGCAGTAGAGCAGGATGGAAGTCATGGCATCCTCGCCCACGATGCACAGGTAGGCTTCGCCTTCCTCCGACAACGCTTCCACGAGGTCCGTCTCCAGGAAGTTCTCATCGTCGGTGGTGGTCTGGATCACCAGGAAGCCATTGGGCATCTCAACGGCGCAGTATTCCCCGTCGGTGAAATCGGTACGATCTCCCGTGTCCGCAAGGCCCAAGGTCCGCAGAACCTTCTCGGTGTCGATGCCGCGCGTGGCGATCCAACTGTAATCCATGGGTTTCCCTTCGCTATGCGTTCCAAGTTTCCCGCCGAAGGTAGCTTTCCCTCCCATGACCGGATCCCAAGCCATCTCTTTCGCCTTGGCGGCCGCCGTCCTCACGGTGCTGCCGGGAACCGACACCTTGCTGGTCCTGCGCACCACGCTGGCCCAAGGCAAGCGGGCCGCACTGCTTGTGACCACGGGAATCTGCTCCGGACTCTTCGTGCACGCCAGCGTCTCCTCGCTGGGCATCGCCGCCATCCTTTCCCACAGCCGCCACGGCTTTGCGGCACTTCAGGTGTGCGGCGCCCTCTACTTGGGATTCCTGGGACTTCGCTCGCTCCGAACCGCCTTCGATCGGAATCCTCCCCGCCTCGAACCAGCAACCTCGGACCCGAACCTCCGCACAAGCGGCGATCTGTCCCTTCTGCTCTCCGGCTTCCTGTGCAACGTCCTCAACCCCAAGGCCATGCTCTTCTACGCGGCCCTGCTCCCTCAGTTCCTGCGCCCGACAGATCCTGTCTTTCTCACCTCCATCGCCCTGACCTCGATCCACTGGCTGGAAGGCATGCTCTGGCTGGGCGCCTTGGTCACAGGGATGTCCCGCATCCGGGAACGCCTGATGCACCCTCGCACCCTGAGAATCCTGGAAGGCGTCACCGGCCTCTTGCTTTGCGGCTTTGCCGTGCGCATGGTGATCGGGCGCTTGGGCTGAAACCTTGCGAGGCACCTCCTCGTGGTCTAGGTTTCAGCAAACCCCTACACCGAGGATCGATCATGCCCACCCCCTCCATGCACCACACCTTCCGCTCACTCATCCTGGGAGCATTGACCATCGGTCTTTCGCTTCCTTCCGCCACAAGGGCACTGGAAGGACGGATAGGCACCTACGTCGCGGAAGGCCCGGGTGTCCTGCTGGAGGCTCGGCAGCGGCTCGGAAAAAGCGATCTCGGCATCCACTTGGCCGGCTCCTCGATCGATCTCGATGTCTTGAAGCATGTCGGCCCTGGCCTTGGCGCGAACGGCAGCAGCACCGCCCCAGCCAAGGTCAGCGCGCAGTTCCTGGAAGCTGGATTGATCTTCGGGCGCCCTCTCTACACAGCCAAGCCTTGGCAGCTCGAGGCCAACACCGGCTTTGGGGTCGGTCTGCTCGATGGCACCATGGACGAGGGTCTTCGCCCCCTCGCCAAGACCATGCTTCTGGTTCCCCTGCATCTGGATGCGACCATGCATCCCTTCGAATCGACCCCGCGCCTTGGGTTCCTGGTCGGGGCCGGGGCCGTGTGGACCCTTCCCGGCGACGAGGACAATCTCTACCCCGAGGTGTCCTCCTTGCGCTTTCAGGCACGCGCCGCCGTGCTGTTCTGAACAGGCAGGGCGCCCCCCTTCGGGCCGGGCTGCCTGCCAAGCCTCCGCCATTTTGTCGTGGGGGCGATTCATGAATCGCCCCTATCCGTTGGGGCGGGGGTCTTGGGCCAAAGGCCGGCATCCCTGGCGCGGTGGGCCTGCCGCCGACACCCGCCTCCCTCAAGGAACCGGCTTGGCAAGTTCCTTGGCGATGGCGGCGGTCACCTCCGGATCCTCGGGTTGAGTCGATGGAGCAAAGCGCGCCGCCACCTTCCCGTCGCGCCCGATCAGGAACTTCTCGAAATTCCAGGAGACCTTCCCCGCTCCCTTGGGCATCGCGTCCTGCGCCGAGAGATAGGCGTAGAGCGGTGCCGCGTCCTTGCCCTTGACTTCGATCTTCTCGAACATGGGGAAGGTCACCCGGTACTTGAGGGAGCAGAACTCCTTGATCTCCTTGCTGGTTCCCGGCTCCTGCCACAGGAAGTCGTTGGAGGGAAAGCCCAGCACAACCAACCCCTTCGGCCCTTGTTCGGTCCAGAGCTTCTGAAGTCCCGTGTACTGCGGAGTGTGTCCGCACTTGCTGGCGGTATTCACCACCAGAACCACCTTGCCGCGCCACTGGCCAAGATCGACATCGGTGCCGTCGATGTCCTTCACGCGGAAATCCAAGGCGTCCTTGGGAGCGGCCACGGCCACGACGGCGCAGGCGAGGGTCGCAGCGAGAGCAAAGTCAAAACGACGCATGGCAGGCTCCTGGTTCAATTCAAAAGCAAGCTACCCGCCGCGCGGCAGGGCGCCCAAAGGTATTTCGCGTCACGGTTGCCTTTTGCCTGGCTTGGGAATATATTGACCAAATAGTCAAACCATTTGGTCAACAAGGAACATCGGCATGAATCCGCCCAAGGCAAGCGTTGCGAAAGGTTGCAAGGTCTGCGAGGACGCCAGCACTCACGAGAGGATCCTGGAGGCGGCGCGCGCCGAGTTCCTTGAGAAGGGACTGGGCGGGGCGCGCATGCAGGAGATCGCCGATCGGGCCGGGATCAACAAGGCCCTGCTGCACTACCACTTCCGCGACAAGGAGGGACTGCACCAGGCAGCCCTCAAGTCGGTCATCGAGATGGTGAGCGGACGGATCCTCACCGCCCTGCCCGAGGAAGGCATGCCCGATTCTCCCGAAGAGGCGATCCGGCGGATGGTGCGCACCTACATGGGCGTGCTGCGCGACAATCCCCAGATCATCGGACTGGTGCTGCGGGAACTGGCCGACGGTGGACAGAACTTCGAACTGCTGTCGGCCTTGGCACCCATGGCCCAGAAGCTCTACCGCACCGTGCTCGACCAGGTGGGAAGCAAGGCCGACGACTGGCCCGCGATCGATCCCGTCCACGCCTTCATGAGCCTGTTCTCCATGGTCTGGGGCACCTTCCTCCTCAAGCCGATCTATTCACGCGTACTTTCAGCCGCCGGCATCCGCCAGACCTTCGACGACGCCTTCCTGGACGAGCGCACCGAAGCCATCGCCGACATGGTGATCCTGGCCACCCTCCCGAGGAGGACCGCATGATGAATAGGACAGGAATTGTCAGTCCCGCAAGCGTCCTTCGAGACGCCGCTACGCGGCTCCTCAGGACGAACGGCTGGAGTCGAGTCCTGCTTGTCGTGGCCACGGGAGCTTATGCCCAATGCCCGTCCACCCTTGGCCCGGCCTGGCAGAGCCTGCTGGCCACCCACCCCGCCGTGGCGGCAAGCAAGTCCCGCGAGGAGGCTCGTGCTTCCGCCATCGCCGGAACCCGCGCCTCGCTGTTGCCGCGTCTGGACGCGACGGCCGGATACCAGTACGTGACCGAGGTGCCGAGCCTGGACCTCACCTTGCCGATCGGGCCGGGCGGCAAACCCGTCTCGATGCACAAGGAGCTGGGGACCCACAACCGCACCGACTTGGGGCTCACCGCAAGCTATGTGGTCTTCTCGGGGTTCTCGCAAAGCCACGCCCAAGCCCGCGAGGAGACGGGGCTCGATGCCGCCAAGCTCGACAGCCGCCAAGTCCGCGCCCAGCTTGCCCTGCAGCTCGGGCTCCTCGACCTCTCGCTGCGAAGCCGCCTGGTGGACCTGCGCCAGAAGCGCGAGCGCCTGACGGTGCGCGAGGCGTGGCTTGCCAACTGGCAGGCCCGCGAGAAGTCGGGCATCGCCACCAAGGCGCAGGTGCTCAATGCCAAGGCCGAGATGCTGTCGGCCCGCACCGACACCTCAGGCGTCCGGCGCCAGATCGACAGCCTGCGCACCGAGTTCACCGCACTTGCCGGGACCGTCTGGACCGGAAGCGAGACTGACACGAGTTTTGACAAGATCTGTCCGGAAGCCGTGCCGAGCGCCGCGCAGGAACCGTGGAACGCGCGTTCGCTCAAGACCCAGGCCCGCGCCCTGGAGGAAAGCCGGTCCGTCGCCACTGCTGCCAAATATCCGTGGATCACGGCGAGCCTCTCGGCCAAGGCCGGAGACCCTGGCGTGAACCAGACTGAAGGCTGGATGACCTGGGGCGTAGCCGCCGTGCAAATGCAGTGGAACCTCTTCGACGGCTTCGAGCGATCGTCCACCTCCGGGCGCCTGCGCTCCGAGGCCCGCACCCTGGAGCTTGAGTCGGCCCGCATCACGCTTTCCCAGAAGACCCAATGGGAGACCCTGGCGCAGGAACGACAGAATCTGTCACAGGACCGCGAAGCGCTGCAGGCGGCGCTCGACGCCTCGCTCGAGGCCGAGGCCGCCCTCAAGGGTGCCATCTCCTCCGGCACATCCCTTCCCGACGACCTGCGCGACGCGGGGCTGCGCTCCAGCGACCTGCGCGCCCGCCTCTCCCAACTTTCCTTGCGCGATGCATCGCTTGCCCTGCGCCTGCGCTCGCTTTCCGGTGAACCCCTCTCCTTCGAAGGCACGCCATGAAGACCTCGACCTCTCTTTTGACAATTTCTGTCTTGGCACTGCTGGCCGGCTGCAACAAGTCGATGCCCGCCGGGTTCCTCTCCTCCGCCACGGTGGATGCCGACCTGTGGAAGGTCGCCCCCGTCTCCTCAGGAAACCTGCTTGCCGTGCCGGTGAAGGAGGGCGATGCGCTCAAGGCCGGGCAGCTGGTGGCCGTCGTGGATTCCGTGCCTTTGACCCTCAAGATCGCGGAGCTCAACGCATCCCTCGCCGAACTTGCCGCCAGCGTGAAGGCCCGCGCCGCCGAGACGCAGACGCTGGTGGCCGCCGATCATGGCATCCAACGCGAACTGGCCCGCACCAAGCAACTGGTGGCCGACGGCGCCGCCCCGTCCCAGAAGTTCGACGACCTCGTGACCCAGAAGGAGACCTCGACCGCCCGCATCGCCGCCTCGAACGCGGCCGTGACGGCGCTCCAAGCCAAGGGAAAGCTGCTGGAAGCCCAGAAGGCATCGCTTCGCGACCAGATCTTGCGCTGCCGCCTGATGGCTCCGGCCGCCGGCACCGTGCTCACGCGCTTCCGCAACGCCGGCGAGGCCGCCATTCCCGGAAGGCCCGTGGTCGAGATCGGACGCACCGACACGCTGTGGGCCGAGTTCTTCGTGGGCCAACAGGACCTCGCACGCCTGAAGCTCGGACAGCCGCTGCGTCTTCGCTTGGACTTGGGCAAAGGCGAGCAGTTCGTGACTGCCCGCCTCTCCTGGATCGCAAGCGCCGCCGAGTTCACCCCGAAAGGCGTGCAGACCCGCGAGGGCCGCAACGAGCTGGTCTTCCGCGCCCGTGCCCTGGCGGCCAATGCCGACGGCGCCCTCAAGCGCGGCCTGCCGGTGGAAGTCTGGGAATAGCATGGACGCCCTGAGCCTTGAGGACCTGCACCACGACCACGCGGGGGAACGCGCCCTGCGCAGCCTTTCGTTTGACGTGCCCGAAGGCGTGCTCTTCGGCCTGATCGGCGCCGACGGGGCCGGCAAGTCGACCCTGTTCCAGATCCTCTCCACCCTGCTCGATCCGAAGCAGGGAAAGGCAAAGGTGCTTGGCTTCGACACCGCGACAGAATCTGACAAGATCCGCCCGTTCATCGGCTACATGCCCCAGCGCTTCTCGCTCTACCAGGATCTCTCGGTGCAGGAGAACCTCGAATTCGCGGCCGACATCGTGGGGATCGCGGGAAAGGCCGCCAAACCCATCCTCGACGAACTGATCGGCTTCGCCCGGCTGGACGGCGCCCGCACCCGCCCGGCGGGAAAGCTCTCGGGCGGCATGAAGCAGAAGCTTGCGCTGTGCTGCGCCCTGGTGCGCAAGCCGCGCCTGCTGCTATTGGACGAACCCACCGTGGGCGTCGATCCGGTGACGCGCCGCGACTTCTGGGACATGCTCAAGCTCCTCAAGAGCCAAGGGACCACCACCATCGTGAGCACCCCCTACATGGACGAGGCGTCATTGTGCGACGAGGTGGCCCTGATCCACCACGGCGAGATCCTCGCGAAGGGTTCGCCCGCCGAACTGGGCGCATCGCTTCCCGGACGCTTATGGAAGTTGCACGGCGCGACCTCGCTGCACGTGCGCACCGACGCCGCACCGCCTGCCCCGCTCCTTTCCCTGTACGTGACCGGCGGCGACCTGCACGCCCTGGCCCCGCACGAATGCACGACAGAATCTGTCATGGCTTCCGTTGCCACCACGGGACTTCCCGTCACGCATGCGCATCCGATCGAGCCCACCATCGAGGACGTGCTGATGCGCTTCCTCCAGGCAAGGCACGCCGCATGAGCGAGTTCAGCATCCGCACCATGGGGCTGACCAAGCGCTTCGGCACCTTCGTCGCCGTGGACGGCATCGATGTGGAAGTGAAGCGCGGCGAGATCTACGGCTTCCTGGGGGCCAACGGCGCCGGCAAGACCACCGCCATGCGCATGCTCTGCGGCCTCTTGGTGCCCACCTCGGGCGAAGGGCAGGTGGCGGGTTTCGACATCCTCCGAGAGACGGCCAAGATCCGCACCCGCATCGGGTACATGAGCCAGAAGTTCGCCCTCTACCCCGACCTCACCCTGCGCGAGAACCTCAAGCTCTCCACCGACCTCTACGCCATTCCCCGCAAACTGGTCGCGGAGCGGATGGACGAGGCGATCGTGCGCTGCGAAATCACGGAGATGCTCGACCGCGTCACCGGCACGCTCCCGTGGGGCTGGCAGCAGCGGTTGTCGCTTGCCTGTGCCACCGCGCACCATCCGGAGATCCTCTTCCTGGACGAGCCCACCGGCTCGGTCGATCCCCTTTCGCGGCGCGGCTTCTGGGACCTGATCCGCGCCGAGGCCGTGCGCGGTACGACAATTTTTGTCACCACCCACTACATGGACGAGGCGGAATACTGCCACCGCGCCTGCTTCCTGGTCGACGGCCGGGTGGCCGACGTGGGAACGCCTCCCGAGCTCAAGGCCCGCCACGGAGTCGAGTCCCTGCAGGACGTGTTCCTGGCGGTGGCCGCGAAAGCGAGGCGCTCGTGAACCTCCTGCACCTGAAATCGGTGGCCCGCAAGGAGTTCCGCCACGTGCTGCGCGACAAGCAGACGCTTTTTGTCATATTGAGCCTGCCGCTCATCATGATGTTCCTCTTCGGCTACGCCCTCAAGAGCGAGATCGAGGACGCCCGCGTGGTGGTGATCGACCCGCACCCTTCCGACGAGACCCGTTCCCTGTGCCGTGCCCTGGACGAGAACCGGCAGTTTCAATTGGCCGCCGTGGAGACGGGAGGCGATCCGGCCAAGCTGCTTGTGCAGCACCGCGCCCGTGCCCTGATCGAACTGCCCGTGGACTACGCCCGCCGCCGCGACGAGGCCCCCCTTCCCATCGGGTTCGTGTACGACGGCTCCGACCCGGCCACCGCCACCACCCTGCGCGCCGCGCTCCCCGCCTTCTTCCGCACCCACTTCGTCGGAAGAAACAAGTTGGAGGCGACAGAACTTGTCACCACCGGCACGCGCTTCCTCTACAACCCCGACCAGAAGAGCGCCCTCTTCTTCGTGCCGGGACTGATGGCCACCATCCTTGCCATGATCGGGACGCTTCTCACCAGCGTGACCGTCACCCGCGAGAAGGAACTGGGCACCATGACCAACCTGCGCCTCTCGAGCCTTTCGGCATCGGAGGTGATCGTGGGGAAACTTGCCCCCTACTTCGCGATCGCAAGCGCCGTGGGCGTCTTCATCCTCCTGATCGGGCGCTTGGCCTTCGGAGTGATCCCCCAAGGCAGCGTCGGCCTGCTTGCTTGGACCACGGCCCTGTACCTCTTGGTGTCGTTGGGGATCGGGCTGCTCATCTCGACCATCGTGCAGAAGCAGCAGCACGCCATGCTCTTGGGCCTTGGCATCACCATGATGCCCACCATCATGCTGTCAGGATTCGTCTTTCCCCGCATGAGCCTGCCCGCACCTCTCTACGTGCTGTCCTGCGTGGTGCCGGCCACCTGGTACCTGCAGATCGTGCGCGGCATCGTGCTCAAGGCCGCCACCCTCAAGGAACTGTGGCTCCCTGTCCTGGTGCTGGGAGGACAGGCGCTTCTGCTTTTGGGCCTGGCCTCGCGCCGCTTCGGAAAGGAGCACTGAGCGATGTGGATGCGCCGTTTCCTCGCCCTCTTCCGCAAGGAGTTCCTGCAGCTGCGCCGCGACCCCGGATCGCTGCGGCTCCTCTTCATGCTGCCGGTGATGCAGACCATGATCCTCGGGTACGCCATGACCCGCGACGTCAAGCACATCGCGCTCTCCATCGTGGACCTGGACCGTTCCGCCCAAAGCGCGGCCCTGTCGCACCGGCTCCAGACCAATGGACGCTTCGACTTCAAGGGAAACCAGCCAAGCCTTGAGGCGGTCCGCGAGGAGCTGCTGGCCGGACGCACGCTGGTCGCCGTGGCCATCCCCGAAGGCTTCGCGGCCTCGACCGAAGGGGCGATCCGCGAGCAGGAAGCTCCGGAGCGATCCACCAACGTGATGATCGTGGTGGACGGCCAGGACGCCGCCACCGCCGGCACCGCCGCGGCCTACGCCTCCGCCATCGTGTCGCAGTGGGGCACCGAGACCTTCCAGAAGGAGATGGTCGGGCAGGGCTTGGATGCCCGCTCGCTCCAGCCCTTCGACGCGCGCGAACGGATGCTCTTCAACCCCGAACTCGAATACTCGTGGTACATGGTCCCCGGCATGATCATCCTGCTCGTGACCATGGCCGGCGCGCTCCTGACCGCCTTCAGCATCGTGCGCGAGCGCGAAACAGGAACCCTTGAACAACTCTTGGTCACGCCCGTCCAACCCTTGCAGATCCTGCTCGGAAAGACCCTTCCCTACTGGATCCTGAGCCAACTGGTCTTCGTGATCGCCCTCTCGCTGCCGGGCCGCTTCTACGGCGTGCCGCTGGGGAACGCCAACGTCCCGGGCCTGGCGCTGGGCGTGGCCCTCTACTGCCTGACAGTCGTGTCGCTCGGAGCGCTTGTGAGCACGCTGGTAAGCAGCCAACAGCAGGCGCTCTTCCTGATCTGGTTCGCCTTGATCTTCTTCATCCTCACCTCCGGCTTCATGCTTCCCTTCGAGAGCATGCCCGGATGGATGCAGACCCTCACCGAAGGAAATGCCGTGCGCCACTTCCTCTACCTCGTGCGCGCCCTGGTGCTGCGCGGAGCCTCGCCGCTGGCACTCGTCCCCGAGTACCTGAAGCTCGCGGCCATCGGGATCGGATTCTTCACCGCAAGCGTGGTGCTGTTCCGGCGCAAGGCGCCATAGGACAGGAGTCGTTGACAGGATCGGGGAAATCTGGTCGCAGGACGATTCCTGTCCTTGGCATCCAAGCCACTCCACGCTCGCGGGACCGGAGGACGTGCAGGCTTGGTCAGAATGCCTCTGAAAAGGCCGCGGCCACTCCGATGCGGTCATCGACCCTGGCGACGTCGAGGCGAAAATTGATCTTCCTTTTGCGATTCACCGCAAACCGCAAACCTGCGCCAAACCCCGGATGGAACTCATTGCTGCTCAAGTCGGCCAGGTCTTCACCAACCTTGCCATGTTCCATGAAGACGACGGAAGCGAAACGCCAAAACAGCGGGAACCGCAGTTCCGACTGAAGGACAAGCTGTTGCCTGTCACGCAACCGTCCCTTTCGCAAGCCG
>JBDKGV010000094.1:0-12596 GCA_039798005.1 Fibrobacterota bacterium | reverse complement strand
GACTGGAAAGAGCCGAGTTCACGGATCGGAAGATAGGTTCCCTTACGGCGATGCCACCATCCGGCTTGCCACGGTTTGCCGCCCCGCCATCGCCTGCACCACCACCACACCCGGGCGGCTCCACGGAATCTCAAGTGAAGCGCCTTGGCAAGCCATGTCGCCAAGGACCCGCCCGGAAAGATCCATCAGACGCACCTGGTCCGCTCCTTCAGGAAGCGTCACCTGCATCATTCCACCGGTGCGCCGCACGGCAAGCGCCTTGGTCCCGGCGACCTTCCCGATGGAAGTGACCCGTTCCCTGGCCCGGAGGCGATCACGGATCCAAAGCCCCGACTCCGTGAAGTTCGTCTCCCTCCATTTGCCGATGATGTTGGCGCCAGATTTGAGCGCCGCCGAGGCTTCATCCTTGGTGGTGATCGACCAGTTGGCCCACGAGATCCCCTTGGTGTCGGCCCAATCGAGCCATGCCTTGGTCTCGGCAGGGTAGATCTTGTAGTTGTCGACATTGCCGTTGCTGGCCGAGGGACGCTGTCCCCCATCGGCGGTGGTCGTCCCGAACTCGGTGATGAAAAGCGCAGCCCCCTTGGAAAGGGCGGTCTCCGCCTTCGTGCGCAACGAGGCGCCATGGGTCCCGGCGTAGAAGTGAAGGGTGTAGGCGATGTTCGCGTCCGAAAGCGGCGCGGCCGCCGCCACGTCGACATCCTGGGACCAGTTGGGCGTGCCCACCACGATCAGATTTTGGCTCTTGGCCCGGATCACCGGAATGACTTGGGCGGCATAGCCCGTGATGTCCGCCCAGGTATCCTTGCCACCGGTGCCGGTACCGCCGGTCTTGTCCGGCTCGTTCCAGATCTCCCAGATCACGTTGGGCTTGTCCCCGTATTCCGCCGCCAAGGTCGAGAAGAACTCCTTGGCCTGGTCGACATGGAGATTGGCATTGTGGTCGTGCCAATCCACCAGCACATAGATGTCCCGGGCAATGGCCGCGTCGATCACCTTGCGGGCCAGAGCCAACTGGGCCGTGGGGTTTTGCACATACCCTTGGTCCGTCACTGTCGTCGAGACGTTGTCGGCCGCGATGGCGGCACGCACCAGGCTCGCATTCCAACTGATCGCAAGCGTGTCCACCACCCCGGCGTTGTAATAGCTCTGGCCTCCCCAGATCGACCAGTACAAGCTCATGCCCGCGACCTGCACCGGTTTTCCACTGCGTTCGCCGACGATCTGGTTGCCCTGCTTCTTGAGCATGCCATTCTCCGCCACGATCGATGCCGAGGCCATTGCCGCGGCGCACGCGACCACCCCCGCCAAGAAACGCACCCTTGCCTTGCCCATCCCTCACCTCCCTTTGTCTCTCCTCGTCAGCGAACCGGCATTTGTCCCGGTCGCTGGATTGCCCACCATCTGTCGCACGATCCATGGAATCGGTTCATGAATATCGTGAGGAATCCAGCACAATTTTCGCCCCGGGAATACGCCCCGCCCGGAGACTAGATTTCGCCGCATGGATCTCATTCCCCTTCTGGAACAGCACGGCCAGTCCCCTCTCGCCTCCGCCCTCATGCGTCTTGATGGAAGCGCCCGGAATCACCTCGAATCCCAAGCCGCATCCGTCGACTGGGCCGAGGTCACCCATGCCCACGCAAGCGCCGGGCCTGCCGCCCCCGCCCCGGAGATCCCGGCACTTCTCCCCCCGATATCCTCCACACCCTCGGCCCAGGATGCATGGAGCTTCCGCGCCCACGGCATTGAGATGCTTGCCGCCGGCAAGGCCGCCTTCGTCCTGATGGCAGGTGGCCAAGGCAGCCGCCTGGGTTTTTCAGGCCCCAAGGGAATCGCACCGCTTGGCTTCCCCGATGACTGGACCCTCTTTGATCTGCTGTGCCGCCGCCTCTCGCGCCTTGGCAAGATCAGCGGCCGCACTCCCCTCTTTCTCGTGATGACCTCCCCCGAGAACGACGCCAGCACGCGTGCTTGGTTCTCGGCCCGGGAATCCCTTTTCCCTCCGAGCGGATTGCGATTCTTCCAGCAGGGCGTCTTTCCCGCGCTGGACACGAATGGCCACGCCCTCCTTGCCTCGCCCGAAAGCCTGGCCTTGGCGCCCGACGGCAATGGCGGCGTGTTCCTTGCCTTGGAACGCTCCGGGCTTCTCTCCGAACTCGAAGCCTCCGGAGTGGAGTGGCTTCACATCGCCGGCGTGGACAACGCCCTGTCCGTCCCGTGCGATCCGGTCTTCCTGGGCTTTGCCGACCTCTCCGGATCCCCGGTTTCCTCCAAGACCGTGCTGCGCGAGGAGCCGACCGAGAAGGCGGGCGTGTTCCGTCTGGACACCGAAGGCAAACCCGGCGTCGCCGAATACACCGAGATCGGCGCCTTGGCCGACAAGCGCGCCCCGGACGGCGGACTGCTGTTTCGCGAAGCCAACATCGCCTCCCACTTCGTACGCACCGCAACGGCGGCCCGTTTCGCCCGCGAAGGCCTGCCATGGCACCTTGCCCGCAAGAAGCTTGCGACCCTCGATGCCGCCACTGGACTGGAAAATCCCGATCCCGTGTGCAAGTACGAGCGCTTCCTCTTCGACGCCTTTCCGCTGGCCGGTTCGATGTCGCTGCTGCGGGTGGATCGCTCCATGGAATTCGCGCCCGTCAAGAACGCCGACGGCGTCGATTCCCCGGCCTCGGCCTTGGCGGCCCTGCGTGCCCAGACGGCGGCATGGCGCAAGAGCTGGATCGCCCAAGGACTCTCCACCGATTCCCCGCTGTTGCAAGGCGAACTGGTGAACCCGGGTCTTTCGCTATGGGGTGAATTGCCCGGCTGATTCGCCATTCCCCCGCGCCGGCGCTGCGTCGCCTGCGCGGCGCGGGTCACGGTCCCTGGCGCGGGCCGCATCCATGACTCCCATGGGAGTGATGGATGCGCTCAAAAGTATCGGTACATGAACCCGAAATGACCAACCGGACTCGCGCCGGATTTCGTCGTGCGGTCACGCATCAGGACACCAGCACCAAATTCAAGGTAGAATTCCCCCGGATCCCCGATATCCGCTTGAAACTCCGCAGCCACCTCCGTGAAATTATTATCATATCTTCCCGACTTGGAATATTGCAATGCAACCGCATTTTCCACAAAATGCTTGAAGGCGCGAACTTCATATCCACCCAAAAGCGAGGATCCCAAAGTCAATCCGACCCCAGAGTATTCATAACCTAACCGGACACCAAGAATAGGCGACGCATAGCTGGTCAAGCCCATTGTCAATCCAACAACCCCACGATTTCCCTCATGAACTTCTGAATATCTTAATTTCCCTGCGCGCACGAGATCTTGGGAGTTGCGCCTTGAGGCTGTCGCATTGGGGATTGAATCCGTTTGAATGGAGGTGTCACCCGGCTCCACGGCGGCAAGGCTTGGTCCCTCACCATTCCCTGTCAATCCTACCGACAGCTCTTGAGCCAAGGATGGAATCTGACTCGACCAGACCCATTCAATATCCCCTTTCAGGGAATTCCGCACGCTCGCCACTTCGATGGCACCCGTCTTCACGTTCACACCGATCAGCTTGAGGCTGTACTCCGTATCCTGACGAGCCACCGACCCCACCACGATTTTTTCAACCCCCAAGACATCCCCCATCGAGCGGGCACATTCGGCTTGATCACAGGAGACGAACCCTTGATCCTTCAGGACTTTCGTCATCAAGGAGCGGTTCATCACGCGCAATCGGCCCAAGTTGAGGATTTCCTCGGAAAGCGCCTCGGTCAGCAACTGCGCCGAGGTGCTGTCCACGCCTTGAGCCGAAAGGGGCAGCACAGCAACCGACTGCGCCTGTCCCAACACCGCAGTGGCAAGCCAGAGGCACGCGATGGAAATCGGTGCCCGCCAGACTCGGCACGGCGAAAGGATCACAATGAATCCTCTCAAAAGAACCGATACATGAAGCCTACATGCACGGTTGCAAATTGCGCCGACTCGGAATTGTAGACGGGAGTTTCAGTCGAATTCGATGTGGAATAATCATATGAATAATCGGTGCTCCAATACTCACTCTTATACTTCAACAATCCGGCTCCGATCTCAAAATAGAAATCGCCGGGATCACCAATGTCTCTCTGGTACTGCACGACATATTCGGTGAAATCATTGTCATCAAATTTCGCATGACAGTATTGCACACCGATGCCATTCAGGCCAAAATTGGCGTTCAAGTTGTATTCGAGCCCGATATCGGCGACACCCGATGCTTTTTTGACTTGTTCCTCAATGGCCATGCTCACCGGCGACCACCCGACGCTGAAGCTGATGCCCGAAAGTTCGGCGCCAAGTCGGAATCCGACCAGTGGATTGACCAGACTGTTGAGCCCGGCCGTCACGCCCAGGAGAATCCTCGGGCCCTGATGGAGCTTCTGACGATCATCCAGCTCCGGAACCGGAGTCGCCACAGGCGTCGCCGGTGCGATCGCCGGGCGAGCCGCCAGACTGGAAGAATCCGGCTTCTTGGCCAGCGGCTTTCCCGCAGGCAAGGTATCGCGACGCACCGAAGGAGGGATGGAACCCGTGGCCGAGGAATCTTGGAAGGCCACCTTTGGAAGGCTCTTGGACGGTTTTTCCCCGACCAATTGCGCCGACAGGTCCTGCGCCAAGGAAGGCAGCAAGTCCGACAACA
Source organism: Fibrobacterota bacterium (assembly GCA_039798005.1). Lineage (GTDB taxonomy): Bacteria > Fibrobacterota > Fibrobacteria > UBA5070 > UBA5070 > JBDKGV01. The sequence goes on along the minus strand of JBDKGV010000094.1, from coordinate 7,933 downwards.
CGGCTTCGATATCACCTTTCTGGATGCGTCGAACACTCACCTCAATTTCACCCGTCGCCACATTCACCCCGCGAAGGGTCAGGGTATGTGAATTTCCGAACTTTCCGACCGATCCCACCACGATCTTTTCGATCCCCAAGAGCTTGCCCATCATGATGGCGCATTCGCTCTGATCACAGGAGCCGCCGTTCTGAAAGCCTTGTTCCTTCAGCACTTCGGCCATCTGGGAGCGTTCCATCACCCGCACCTTGCCGGTGTTGAGAATCTCATCGGCGAGCGCGTCGGTCAGCACTTGAGCGGAGGCGCTGTCCACGCCTTGAGCCGAAAGGGGCAGCACGGCAATGTTCATCTTCGGCTTGGCGGTTTGCGAATGCGCCAACACCGCGGCGACACACAGGAGAAAGAGAGAACGAATCGAAACAGACCGCAGCGATGGTTTCAGACTCGATGGATCATTGTACGGGGATGCAGCATCCTGCATTTCTGAATTGAATTTCATTCCAGCAATATACTTGGAGACAAACAACTCACAAGACTGGAATCCAATCCCATCAACGCATCGAATCTGGCTCCTTGATGCAATAAAACGTCGAATCGGAATAGCGATACAACTCACCCGAGGGCCCTCGAGCCACATGTCCGGCATCGCAGATGGCCCACTTCATTCCCCCTCGCGCTTGGGCCTGATCCAAGTCGCGGCGCGTCAAACCTGTCCGGCACAAGCTTCCGGTGGGCACGGTGCAGCCGCGTCCTTCAAACTGACCCGGCTGGATGTACTGGACCTTGATCGCCTCGGGGCAGAGGTTCCGGAAGGCGAACCAGTTGTAATCCTGCGGATCGAAGGAGGCGCTCACGCATTCCATCCTTGAATTGCCGACGACCTTTCCGGCAAAGACTCCCGTATTGAGCGCCGGAACCGGCTTGGCACGGCACTCCTTCTCGCGCTGGGCGCAGCGTTTCATGCAATCCTCCTCGGCATCGGCATCACAGGCCGACGTGCACCCAGCCAGTTCCATGAAGCAACTCGCCCTTGCCGCACTTGCCGCGATCAGAGCCACCAAGGCCAGCCATTTTCCACAGGTCATCGGGCCAGCATATCATTTTCAACTTCAAAAGGGCATCCAGAACACTGTCCTGTCGCGCTTTCGGGATGTCGAAATGCCGCCGGATGGCTAACTTGAATGTCATGAAGGTCTCCCTGGATCCGCAAAGTCTGCGCGAGGTGCCGCTTTTTGCCACCATGAGTCCATCCCAACTGGCCGCCATCCTTGCCGTGTCGGAAGTTTCGACCGCAAGCAAAGGGACCACCATCGTGCGGGAGGACGACGAGGGCAACCGCGGCTTCTACGTCCTCTTGGAAGGGGAAGCCAAGGTGGCGATCGCCGGCCCCGACGGTCGCGAGGCCATTCTCGCCCTTCTGACCGAAGGCGATTTCTTCGGCGAGATGTCGCTTCTGGACGGTGATCCTCGCTCCGCCTCGGTGCGCACCACCTCCGAGGCGCGCCTGCTCCACATCCGCCGCGAGGCGTTCGTCAATCTCATGCGCGAGTGCCCCGACATCGCCATCGCCATGCTTTCCGAGCTTTCCATGCGCTTGCGCCAAGCCAATCGCCGCATCGAGGCCTTGGCTCTGATGCCCGTGAACGGCCGCGTCGCCGCCGCGCTGCTCCAGTTCGCCGAGACCCACGGCGTGCGTCACAAGGGACAACTCATCCTGCGCGACCGTCCCCCTCAGGCCGAAATCGCCGAGCTTGCCTGCACCACCCGGGAAACCGTCTCGCGAGTGCTGGGCGCGCTTCAGAAGGAAGGCGTCCTGACCATCGAAGGCCGCGAACTCATCATCCTTGACGAAGAAAAATTGCGGGGGCCCGCTTGACTTCTTGGAGCTCAGGCCCGATCCGATCTCGATCCAATGGGCTGACAGGCTGGAAACGGGTCCTGGTCCACATCGCCTTGGCTGGTGCGACGGTCGGCGCCGTTGCCGTGGTTGGCTGGCTGGTCTTTGACAAGGTCATCATGCCCAGGGTCATCGGTCGTGGCACGCCGCTTGCCAAGGTTCCTTCCGTCGTTGGCAAGACTCCCGAGGAAGCTCGGGAAATCCTGCGCGAGGCGGGCTTGGAGCCCATCCTCGATCCGGAGCTCAAACGCTCCGAACGCATCGAAAAAGGCTTGATCGCGGTGCAGACTCCCATCCCCGGTGACGAAGTCAAAGCCGGCCATTCCGTTCGATTCTGGACTTCGGCCGGCAAGGTCTCCATCGCAGTCCCCGAGGTCAAGGGACAGGACAGCGCCAAGGCCGCCCGAGCCTTGGAGGAGGCCGGTCTCGCCTTGGATTCGGCCTCGCATGAGCTCGACTCGAGCCTTGCCGCCGGCAAGGTCCTGCGCACCAATCCGGTGGCCGGTGCGACACTGGCTCCCGGAGCCAAGGTCCGCCTGATCGTGAGCCTTGGCACCGACACGACCACCAAGGTCGACTCCACCAAGGCCAAGGGACTCTTCTGAAGCGCCTGCGCCCTTGGCTTGGCCTTCTTGCTTGCAGTGCCTTCCTGACGGCCTGCGCTCCTTCCGCGCCCGCGATCCCTTCCAGCCTTGACGAGATGCGCAGGGAGCTCACTCCTTGGCAACGGCAGTCGGTGGCGCACGAAGCCTTCCTCCAAGCCCTGATCCTGGAAGATCAGGGCCAAAGCCAGTACGCCTTGGAAGCGCTGGCATCCACCCTGTACTACGACGACTCGGACCGCTGGCTCCTGCTCTTCACCGCCCAGAAGATGCGGGATCTGCGCCGCAGCCAGGACGCCATCGCCTTGGTCAAGAAGGCGCTGGCCATGCCAGGTGAAAGCACGGACGATTGGGAACTGCTTGCAGGCCTGTGGCTTGACCTTGGCAAGAGCGACTCCGCACGCATGGCCCTTGACCGCGCCCTGCGCATCGATCCGACCTCCCGCCAAGCCTTGGTGGGACTGGCCGTGCTCGCCGAGCGCAACGGCATGGTCATGGAAGCCGCCTCGCAGTACGCCCGGCTTGCCCTGATCGCCGAGAATCCCGATCCCTTCTCCCAGAAGGCCTACCAGATCTGGAGCCGCACCAACCGCAGCGACAGCATCCTTGGCTTGGCCCGTGGACTGTGGTCAACCAGGCGCGCCTTGCGCGACGGCCTGATCGCCTCGGAACTGATGGCCCGCAAGAAGATGCCGGGATGGAATGCGATCGTCGATTCCCTCCCGCCTTCAAAGGATGACGATTCGCTGCGCACCACCATCCACCGCCTGCGCTGCCATTGGCTGAGCGGCGAGCGGGACAGCACGCGCGAAGCCCTGCATCTGGCGCTGCGCAACACCACCGCAGAGGCCGACATCCCGTTGATCGGCGGCCTGCAATTCGAGAGCGATTCGGGTGAGGCCCTGCGCGGTCTGTTGCTTGAGCTTCGCACCCAGGATCCGACATGGCGAATCCCCCTCATGCTGGGGACCTTGCATCTCTCCCGATCCCGGCGGGATTCCGCCGCGCACTGGCTCGACCTGGCCCTGAAAACCGATTCCAGCCAAAGCGCCAGCTGGATGCGTCGTTGCGCCGTGGAACTTTCCAACGACAGCCTCCTTCCCTTGGCGCAACTGGCCCGCGCCTTCGCCCGCAACTGCCCCAAGGACCCTCAGGCCCATTGGCTTGCCGCCCAGTCCCTTGAGAAGTTGGCCCAGAGCCGTCTGCGCTCCAAGCCTTGGGAAACCGTCCCCGCCGCCTCCGAACCGGAAGCCACCGCCCTGCGCTTGGAGTCGCTCCACCATCTCGACGCCGTCCTGGTGCTTGACACCAGCAAGAGCCAGGCCCAGTTCGAACGCGCCGCCGTCTTGGAACGCCTCGGGCGCTCGCGCGAAAGCGATTCGCTGCTTCGCCAACTCGTGGCGCAGGATTCCACCAATCACGCCGCCATGAACTACCTGGGATACGTGCTGGCCGATCGCAACGAGCATCTTGATGAAGCCAAGATCCTCCTGGATCGCGCGCTGCGCCTTGCTCCCAACAACGGGGCCTATCTCGATTCCCGCGCCTGGCTGCGCTATCGCACGGGTCAGTTCCAACTGGCCTTGGACGATGTCAATGCGGCCATGTCGGCGCATCGCAGTGACGAGATCATCCTCGAGCACCGCGCCCGCATCCTCGAAGCCCTGGGACAGACCCAGGATGCCATCCGGGACTGGACCCTGCTTCTGGAGCGCGCGCCCGACTACCGGCCCGCTCAGGATGCCCTGAAACGCCTCCAGCCTGCCCAACGGAGTCCTCTGCCTTGATCACCCGACTCTGCCTTGCCGCCTCCCTGCTTCTGCTGGGAGGGTGTGCTTCCACGCTCAAGTACCCGCTTGGCCAATCCCTGCTTGGCCAGAAGCCATCGGCATCGGCGTGGTCCGCCGCCTCGGTGCGTGCCCAGTACGATCTGCAGTGGAAAACCCGCCGCAACGACTTGCGATTCCACGCCGATCTCAGGACCTTGGGCTCGATGGGGCGTCTGGACTTGCGCACACCGGCCGGAACAGCTCTCGCACGCATCTTCTGGAATGGCGAGCATTGGAACGCGCTGTTCCCGGGCTCCTCCACCCTTGTCGAAGGGGAAGGTCCCACCCTGCCTCTTCCCATGCTGGGAATCGCCCAGTTCCCCTTGAAGGAAATGGAGCGATTGGCTCGCGGGGTCCTCCTTCCTCCCGAAATCCAAGGCCAAGGCTTGACCAGCCTTTATTCCGGCAAGGGAACGCGTGTCCTTCTCACCGAGGCCAACGCCACCGGCCATCGCTGGGCCTTGCACATCGAAGAAAAGACCGGCGTGGTCCGCAGGGTCCAGCGCTTCCAAGGTCCCGTTCAGGAAGCCGACCTGCAGATCGAGTCCTTCCTGCCCAACACCCTGATTCCCGCCAAGATCCGGCGCGAATTCGACACCGCCTCGGTCCTTTCCATTCAGACCACAGGATGGAGCGACCAGAATTTCGTGTCTCCGACCGAACTCTCCCTGAGTCATCCCACCCTGCTGGATACCGTTTCCATTTCCCAAGACCGGCTCGGACGTCGGTTCTACACCATCCGCCCCTCCCGCCCGGATTCCCTGGAGCCGTTTCCCAGCAACTTCTTGACCTTGGGCGCTCCAGTGGTCAACGACAGCGTGGATCTCTCGGAGCCGGAAACCGACAGCACTTCCGATTCTCTCGATGCCCAAGAGGAGGCAACGGAGCTCACTGAAGAGGAATTGGCACCCGATGAGAGCGCTCCGCACCCGGCAAGTCTCCCGGCTCCGGCACTGCCGGCGATTCTCAAGGAATTGCCCGTGATCGCGCCCGCTCGTGCGCTGGAACCCAAGACCTCTGATTCCATCCCCTTGGCACCTCCGCCTTCGGAAAGCACGCCTCGCCACTTCTGAGTGGCGTTTTGGGCACAACGAAAGAACCACCCGATTTCCTTGGAAACCGGGTGGTTCATGTTCGCGCGGAGGGATTGGCGGAAATTCTTTCGGCACGATCTTGCATGAACGGTGCAAGATTGGTAGTCTGATGTGTCCCCGGATTATTCCTGAACCATCACTGCCTGCCGATGAATAAAGGATAGGCGCAAATTTTCGTAACCACAAAGTAAGAATAACATAATCAGTGAGATTGCGTTTCATTCTCAGATGATCCCCGCAATTCTCTTGCGCGCGCATGCCAGCCACGGGAGTACCTTTTTGCAACTGGGTACGGTGAACATGGTCCCGGATTTCCTTTGGAGATTTTTCGATGAAAACTCTGGCCTTGAGCCTTGCATTGGTTTCTGCGCTTCAGGCGGCCGACCCCTCGTCCAAGGCTCCGCAAGGCATGGTCAAGATTCCTGCAGGCTGTTTCGAGATGGGCAGCCAAGACGGGGAAGTCAACGAACGCCCCGTCCATGAAGTCTGCGTTCCGGCCTTTTTCCTGGACCGCACCGAGGTCACCCAAAAGGAATGGGGCAAGAATCACCTCAAGAATCCATCGGGCTTCAAGGCATCCGAACGCAACCCGATGGAGCGCGTGACCTGGTTCGAAGCCGAAGCCTACTGCCGTGAAAAGGGCCTTCGCCTCCCCACCGAAGCCGAATGGGAGCATGCCGCCCGCGCAGGCTCGAAGCACCCCTATCCCAGCGGCCCGTTCCTGGACGGAGATCACGCTTGGTACGATGGCAACGCCTTGGGCGAGACCCATCCGGTGGCAAGCCTCAAACCCAATGCATGGGGCCTGCATGACATGCTGGGCAATGTCTGGGAATGGGTCAACGACGGCTGGGACTCAACCTGGTACGCCCGCAGCCCCAAGGACAACCCCAAAGGCCCGGAACAGGCCACCGAACGCATGGCGCGCGGCGGTTCTTGGTACAACTACGAGGGCTTGGTGCGCAATTCCACGCGCATCCATTACCCGCCCGCCGAGCGGTTCGTCAATGTGGGCTTCCGTTGTGCGCGCAATCTGGTCCCTCCCGCGGACACGACCCGCTCCTCCAAGAAAAAGCCTTGATCGATTCGGTCGGCGTGCTCCTTGTCGGTTGCGGACGCATGGGACGCAACCACCTCAAGGCCATCGGGAACTCATCGCAGTTCCACTGCGTCGGCATCTGCGACCTCAACGAGTCGTTCGATGGCCCCCAAGACCTGCCCCGGTGGCAGGATCTGGATCAAGCCCTGCTCGAATCGCAAGCAAGAGCTGTCGTTCTTGCCGCACCACCCGATGCGCACGCATCCTTGGCCGAAACATGCCTGCATCACGGACTTCCAGTCCTCTTGGAAAAGCCGCTGACGCCGGAATTCAGCCGCAGCCTCCATCTCGCCCAAGCCTTCCAAGGCAAAGGCATCCCGCTTTTTCCCGCCATGGTGGAACGCTGCAATCCCGCCTGGCGCCTTGCCCTGACCCATTGGAAGAGCTTGGGCACCGTGCACAGGATCGTCATCAATCGATCGGGAACCAGCGCACGCCCCGAGCATCAAACGGATGTCGGCCATGACCTCGCGATCCATGATCTGGATCTCTTGGCACAGGCAAATCCCCATCTGAAGCCCACCCTGCACGAGGCCTCACCGACACGGCTGCAGATGCGCTTGCAGGACCACCAAGGCTGCACCGTGCACTTGGAAGCCGAGTGGGATGCGGCGAGTCCACAGCGGGAATGGCTGGTGGAAGGCGATCGCGGCAGGATGCGCATCGATTTCCAGCATCGCGCCTTGGTCATGAACGGACAGCAGATCCCCGTTCCAAAGCGGGACGCCTTGGAATCACAGCTTGCTGATTTCGCCGCCACCTTGACGAGCCGCACCCAAGTCGATCTTGGTGCAGCCCTGCAAGCTCAAGCTTGGCTGGAAGCCCCGATCCACGCCACCGCGTCGATCTCGACCTTCACATCGCGCGGCAGACGCCCCACTTCGATGGTCGAACGCGCCGGAGCCTGACCTTCGGGAAAGAAACGCCCGTAGACCTCGTTCACGCTGGCAAAGTCAGCAAGGTCGGCAAGGAAGATCCCGCAGCGCACGACCTTCGAGAAGTCCGCACCACCGGCATGGAGCACCGCAAGCAGGTTCTTCATGACCTGTTCCGCCTGCTCCGCAGCGCTGGATCCCACCACATCGCCGGTTGCGGGGTCGAGCGGAATGGCGCCGGAACACCATAGGAATCCCCCTGCGGATACGGCTTGCGAGTAAGGTCCGATGGGTGCCGGAGCTTCTGGCGAAAAAACGGTTTTTTTATCCACGATTTTTTCCTTTTTGGTGATACTTTTTCGACAATGTACAAGCGTCACACCAAAATTCTCGCCACCCTTGGGCCGTCCTCTGAATCCCCTGAGATGCTGGAAAAGCTCTTCAAGGCCGGAGTGAACGCCTGCCGCCTCAACTTCTCGCACGGTTCGCACGAGGAACACGGACGTCGCATCAAGACGATCCGTGAAGTCTCGGCCA